>JALWRH010000072.1 GCA_026994195.1 Sedimenticola sp.
AACAGGGGGAGGGGATGATGACCTTGTAATCCATGCCGGGCTTTTTCTCGAACCACACAGAGATCACGGTGACCTCGGGCAGGTGGGAAAAATCCGCGGGCAGCAACTCGTTCTGCAGCAGAATGATCTTGTTCTTCCAGGCGTCCGGCAGCTGTTCCAGAATGCCGGGAAGATCCTTTTCCCCCACGGCCACCAGCACGGCTTCCGGTTCGGGGATCTCAGTGGCGGCCTGTTCCAGGTTCTGGCCCCGGGTCACGGGATAGACGGGGTGCCCCAGGCGCAGAAAGCCCCGGGCAAAGACGCCGCCCATTTCGCCGACGCCGATGATTACACTGGGTTGTTTCACGGTTCTCGATTCCAGGTCGTTTCCTCATCCGATGCCTGCCGGGCCAGATGGCGCGCCATGACGAACAGCAGGTCGGACAGGCGGTTGAGATATTTCAGGGATTCGGAGTTTACCTTTTCCCCGCGGGAAAGTCCCCACAGGCTGCGCTCGGCGCGGCGGCACACGGCCCGGGCCAGATGAGCCTGGGCGGCGGCGCGGCTGCCGCCAGGGAGGACGAATTCCTGCAACGGGGGCAAATCGGCGTTGAGAGCCTGGAGCTGTGCTTCCAGGTCAGCGACATGGCCGCTGTTCAGGATGGCGGCGCCGGGCAGGGCGATTTCCCCGCCCAGGTCGAACAGGCGCTGCTGGATGGCGGTCAGGGATTCCCCCAAGGCTTCGCTGGATTCCACGGCCAGCAGGCCCAGGGCGGCATTGAGTTCGTCCAGGTCGCCCAGGGTCTGGATGCGGGGGCTGTCCTTGTCCACCCGGCTGCCATCGGCCAGGCCCGTCCGGCCCTTATCGCCACGGCGCGTGGTGATGTGGGTCAGGCGGGCCATAGCCAAAACCTGAAGCCATGGGTCCATCGGGGCGCATAGCACAAGCTCTTGATCCGTCTAGCTATATGAAAAATCTCACCAGACCTATGGGTATGGCTGCGATTTTTCATTACGCTATCCGAATCAATATCTTGCACTCTGCGCTCCCTCTGAACCCACGGCTTCAGGTTGTCACCTCTGATAACGAATACCCAGGAAACCGGCCCGCTCCTGGGTGTTGTAGCCGCTGGCCAGTTCATAGTCTTCATCGAAGGCGTTCTCCAGTTTGGCGAAGATCTGCCAGTGGGGGCTGAGCCTGTAGGCGGCATCGAGGTTCACCAGAGTATAGCTGTCCAGGGTGACGCCGCCAAAATCCTTGCGGTTGCCGGCGTACAGCAGGTCGCCGCCCAGGGTCCATGCGCCCCAGCGGTAGCTCAGGCGGGCGTTGAAGCTGTGCTTGGCGCGGCGCAGCAGGCGCTCGCCGGTGCCGCGGTCCTCCGGGTCCTGCCAGTTGCCGCCCAGGTGCAGGGCCAGGGCCTCGCCGCTGTAGTCGTAACCCAGCTCCAGGCCGTCGATGCGCACTTCCGCCACGTTCTGGTTGTAGCCGATAAAGGGAGGGGTGACCAGCACCCATTGGATCATGTTGTCGATGTCGTTGCGGTACAGAGAGGCGCTCAGCTCATGGGCATTGCCCAAGCGGTGCTTCAGGCCCAGCTCATAGGAGGTGGATTCTTCGGGTTCCAGATCGGGATTGCCGCCAAAACCAAAGCGCTCGTTGGCGCTGGGGACGCGGAAGGCGGTGGCGGCGCTGGCCCAGGCGCGGGTGCCCTGGCCGAAGTCATAGCCGTAGTTCAGGCTCCAGGTGAGCTTGCTGCCCGCGTCCTCATGATCCAGGTAGCGCAGGCCGGCGATGGCGTGATGCGCGCCCCGGCTCAGGTCATATTGGCCCCAGACTTCGAGGATGTCCGTGTCCGTGTCGTAGGAGGAGAAGGCCCCGTCCAGGGTCACGTCTTCGTTGCCGGCCTTGACGCCCAGCAGCGCCTGGTCCTGGCCCAGGGCGATGCGGTTGCGCCAGGCCAGTTCGGTGCGGTCCGTGTGCACGGCGTCGCTGCTCTGGTTTTGGTCGATGTGGTCCCGCACATGGGCCAGTTCCAGGGTGCTGGTCCAGTTGTCAGTGAAAGCGGCTTCCCAGCTCAGGCTGGAGCGGCTGTTGAGGAAATCCTGATCCAGGGGATTGCCGAAATAGTCCAGGTACTCGTTGTTGCCCTGGGTCTGCCAGTGGCTGACGTCGAAGCGGTGTATGCCCGCGTCGAAACCCGCGGCCAGGTCGAAGCTGGTGTTTTCATAACCCCGGTCGATGGAGGAGGCAGCCAGGGGCGGGAAGCCGTCAGTTTTCTGAAATGACAAGCTGGCGCTCAGGCGGTGATTGTCCGCCGCATGGCCCAAGTGGGCGTTGGCCTTCCAGGTATTGTCGCTGCCACCTTCCAGGGTGCCGCTGAAGCTGAGCTTTTCTGAGCCGGCCTTGCGGGTGATGATGTTGATGACGCCGCCGATGGCGCCGGAACCCCAGAGGGTGGAGCGGGGGCCCTTGTAGATTTCGATGCGCTCGATGTTCTGGGGGTCGATGTGCTGCAGGGCGGCGCTGCCCACGCTGCCGGAGTTGATGGGCACGCCGTCGATCATCACCAGATTGTGATCGCTCTCGGTGCCGCGGATGAACAGGGAGGTGGCCTGGCCGGGACCGCCATTGCGGCCGATCTCCAGGCCGGCGCGGAACTTGAGCAGGTCGGCGATGTCCGTGGCCGCCGAGCGCTGGATTTCCTCGGCTGTGATGACTTCCATGCTGGCCAGGCTGTCATCCAGTTCAACAGGATAGCCAGTGGCGGTGACCACCAGGGGTTCCAGGGTATCGGCAGCATGGGCCGACGTCATGGCCGCAGCAAGGGCCAGGAAAAGGGTGGAGTTTTTCATTGTCGTATTCCTTGTCAGAGGCGCACACCCGCGCCGGGTTGGAAACAACAGAGGGCCGGTCTCCGGACTGATGGGCGGCCCTTTGGCCCAAAACCGCGCCTTCCCACGACACTGTCGCAGTGGCCTGTGCGGTTTCTTCTCCCAATCACCGTTGCGGGGGCAGTGCCGGTCTTGCACCGGCTTCCCGTTTAACCCTGTGCTGACAGGGCACCCTCTGGCGAGGGCGCAGTCTGTCAGGGATATGCCCTGGGGTCAAGGCAGGCAGGCCTGCAATCTGTGAGAAGCTGTTCAGCGCAGTATGTGGGTGGATTCAGGCTGCGGCCAGAGCGAAAGCTTTCTCCGAGCTGTCCAGCCAAATTTCCTGGATTTCCCTCAATGGCAGGAGTTTCTCATCCATAGGTTCATGATTCTCCTGCCTCAGGGCCAGAAGGAGAATGTCCCCCAGCATGCCCTGGTGGCTGAGGAGGGCGGTCTTGATCTCGGGGGAGAGGGCCAGTTCTGGGAGGATAGCGTCCATGGGCTGATCCATGAGCAGGTCTAGAACTGACAACAGGCCTACGGTAAAGGCGCTGTCCCGGAGGTGTGGTGCTATGCGGGCTGCGATGCCCCTGCACATATTGGCCCGTACCGAGGCCGTGAGGAACAGACTTGCTGGCTTGTTCTTGACCCTGGAAAGAGCAATCAGGAGGGCCAGAGAACGGATGCGTTCATGGCCCATCAGAATGATGGCTTCCTGTATGGAGTGGATGGTGCGCGGCAGGGCACAGGCTGCAGAGTTGATGTAGCGCAGCACTTTCATGCTCAACGCAGGGTCATTGGAGATGAGTTCTTCGATCTCCTGAATGCGGGTTTCCGAATCCGTGAGGGCGGCGAGCAGGCGTATGACAAGGTAATGATTTTCCGACAGTCTCCTGCCGGAAACGATGCTCGGTCTGGAAAAGTAGTATCCCTGGAACAGGTCGAACCCCATCTCATGCAGGGTGGTGTATTCTTCGACGGTTTCCAATTTTTCCGCCAGCAGCTTGATGCCCCTGTCGCGCAAAGGGGCGATCCTGGTAGGCAGCTGCTCCAGGTCGACAGCGGGGATCTCCACTTTCACAATATGGCAGTAGGGGAGCAAGGGATGCCATTTTTCCTCGAAACAGTAGTCGTCAAGGGCGATGCGCACACCGCGTTGATGCAATTTCTTGATTCCCCGGATGACGGCATCTGAAATGTCGATGTTTTCCAGAACTTCCAGAACGACTTTCTCGCCTTCAAAGGGAATGTCCGGCATTTCCGTGAAAAAGGCCTCTGTGAGGTTGATGAAAGCCAAGTGCTGGCCGACGATACGCTGGAGGCCAATCTCCATGAAAGCATTCAGCAATACGCGGGAAGAAGCCTGGTCTCCATTGGCCGGGCAGAGCCGTTCAGCAGGGTCTCTATACAGGAGTTCGTAGCCATACACACCAAGGTGTCTGTTGTGAATGGCTTGGCGGCCTACCCGTATTTCTGTGGTCAGGGTGGAGGACTGTGAATGATCCATGAGGCTTGCACACAACAGAAAGAAGGTTCGCCGTAAGCTATCGGCTGAAGGCCAGGAAACTTGATGCTTCATTTGTTCTCCATTGTTCAGACCCCCGGCAGGGATAGCAGTGATACGGGCTGTGGTTTTTTGCCATGAAGCGCCGAGAGAAATGGAGTAAAATAGTCGGATATTTTCAAGTCGTGTGGCAAACCAATATGTTTGAACGTCTGCGGGAAGACATTCAGTCTGTTTTCGACCGCGATCCAGCGGCCCGTACCAGTTTCGAAGTGTTGACAACCTATCCTGGGCTGCATGCGGTCATGGCACACCGTCTGGCCCATGGTTTGTGGAAGCGCGGCTTCAAGTGGTTGGGACGCATGGTGTCCAATCTGGCCCGCTGGCTGACAGGTATCGAGATTCATCCTGGCGCTACCATCGGACGGCGTTTCTTCATCGACCATGGCATGGGGGTGGTCATCGGCGAGACCGCTGTCATAGGTGATGACTGCACTCTCTATCATGGTGTGACCCTGGGGGGGACCTCCTGGGAAAAAGGTAAGCGTCATCCCACTCTGGGCAACGATGTGGTGGTGGGGGCAGGCGCCAAAGTGCTGGGACCTATCGATATTGGTAATGGGGCGCGTATCGGTTCCAATGCCGTGGTGGTGAAAGGCGTCCCTGACAATGCGACGGTAGTGGGGATTCCCGGGCGTCTGGTGGAAAGAAAGGCGGCTGGAGACAAGGCGCACCGGGAGAAATTGGCGAGGAAGATGGGC
This sequence comes from Sedimenticola sp., assembly GCA_026994195.1. GTDB lineage: Bacteria > Pseudomonadota > Gammaproteobacteria > Chromatiales > Chromatiaceae > Thiolapillus. The sequence goes on from JALWRH010000072.1 coordinate 5,116, forward strand.
TTTGATGCCTACGGGGCCACCCAGGATGCGCCCGACCCGGTCGCCAATGCCATCAACTGCATGCTCGATCACGTGCATGTGATGGAGAACAAGATGTCCCGCATGTGTGAAGTACTCAAGCGCATGGGCTACACAGACCAGGAAGTGGATCTCCCGGAGCTGACCTCCTGCGAAATCGTTTCCACTGCCGAAGAATTGCACAAATTGGGAGAAGACGAAGAACATAGCGAAGGCACCGGTTCCTGATCCCCGCGAAACCCGGTTTCCTGTCTTTGTCAATACTTGACTAAAATAGTCGGTAATGTATAGTTGCGCCCATATTCACCACAGGACAGGGAAACATGAGACTCACGACAAAAGGCCGATATGCAGTGACCGCCATGCTGGATCTGGCTCTGCACAGTGGCGAGGGCCCCGTGAGCCTGGCGGAAATCGCTGATCGCCAGGATATTTCCCTGTCTTATTTGGAGCAGCTTTTCTCCCGCCTGCGCAAACGTGAACTGGTGACCAGTATCCGGGGACCGGGTGGCGGATACCTGCTGGGCCAGGAGGCTGAGCGCATCGATGTGGCGGGAGTCATTACCGCCGTGGATGAACGCCTGGATTCCACCGCCTGCGGAGGCAAGGGTAATTGCCATGGTGACAAGCGCTGTCTGACCCATGAGTTGTGGCAGGATTTGAGCGAGAGCATTCATGATTATCTGAGCAGCATCAGTCTGCAGGATCTGCTGGACAAGCAACTGGCCAGGGACAAGCGCCAGGCGGCAAACCTGACCTGGGCGGGCTCCGCCAAACAACACTGAACAAGATACCCCTGGAGCACAGCATGAAACTCCCTATTTACTTCGACTATTCAGCCACCACCCCCGTGGACGAGCGAGTGGCGGAAAAGATGTGCCGTTGCCTGACCCTGGATGGCACTTTCGGCAACCCCGCATCCCGCAGCCATCCCTTTGGCTGGGAAGCGGAAAAGCTGGTGGATGAAGCCCGTGGACATGTTGCTGCTCTCGTGAATGCTGATCCCCGGGAAATCGTGTGGACATCCGGGGCTACAGAATCCGACAACCTGGCCCTCAAAGGCGCGGCGCATTTCTACCACAAGAAAGGCAAGCATATTGTCACGGTGAAGACCGAGCACAAGGCGGTGCTCGATACCTGCCGGCAGTTGGAAAGGGAAGGTTACGAAGTGACCTATCTGGATGTACAGTCTAATGGTCTGCTGGACCTGGATGCTTTCCGCGATGCCTTGCGCGAAGACACTATTCTGGCTTCCGTAATGCATGTGAACAATGAGATCGGCGTGATCCAGGACATTGCCGCCATCGGCGAGATATGTCGGGAGAAAAAGGTTGTATTTCATGTGGATGCCGCACAAAGCGCAGGTAAGGTCGAGATTGATCTACAGACGCTGCCCGTGGATCTGATGAGTTTTTCCGCCCACAAGATCTATGGCCCCAAGGGCATGGGCGCCCTGTATGTGCAGCGCAAGCCCCGGGTGCGTCTGGAGGCGCAGATGCACGGCGGTGGCCACGAGCGCGGCCTGCGCTCCGGTACTCTGGCTACCCACCAGATCGTGGGCATGGGCGAGGCTTTCCGTATTGCAAAAGAGGAAATGGCGGAAGAAAATGCCCGTCTGCTGGCCCTGCGCAACCGTCTTTGGGATGGTCTCAAGGACATGGAAGAAGTCTATGTGAACGGTGATCTGGAGCACAGGGTTGCCGGCAACCTGAATGTGAGCTTCAATTATGTCGAGGGCGAGAGCCTGATGATGGCCTTGAAGGATATTGCTGTTTCTTCGGGGTCCGCCTGTACCTCCACCAGCCTGGAGCCCAGCTATGTGCTGCGGGCTATCGGGCGGCCGGATGAGCTGGCCCACAGTTCTCTGAGGTTTACCCTGGGACGGTTTACGACCGAAGAAGAAATAGATTTTGTTATCAATAAGTTGAGAGAGCAAGTTCAGAGACTGCGTGACCTTTCGCCCCTGTGGGATATGTATAAAGCAGGTATTGACCTAAACTCAGTACAATGGGCCGCGCACTAAAAGGTAAAGACTTATGGCATACAGTGACAAGGTAATCGATCATTACGAAAATCCCCGCAACGTCGGGCAGATGGACGACAGCGCCAGCAACGTGGGCACCGGAATGGTAGGCGCCCCCGCCTGTGGCGATGTCATGCGCCTGCAGATCGAAGTGGGAGAGGATGGCGTGATCAAAGACGCCAAGTTCAAGACCTATGGCTGCGGCAGCGCTATTGCTTCCAGTTCCCTGCTCACCGAATGGGTGAAGGGCAAGACCCTGGAAGAGGCGCAGCAGATCAAGAACACGGATATCGCCGAGGAGCTGGCTCTGCCGCCCGTGAAGGTGCATTGCTCGGTACTGGCGGAAGACGCCATCAAGGCCGCCATTGAAGACTTTACTTCCAAGCAAGCGGGCTGAAGCATGGCTGTTTCCCTGACAGAAACCGCCGCGGAACGGGTACGCTCTTTTCTGGACAACCGGGGCAAGGGCGTAGGTGTGCGTCTGGCGGTAAAGACCTCCGGCTGCTCTGGCATGGCCTATGTCATCGAGTTCGTGGATGAACTGGATGAGGAGAATGACGCTGTGTTCGAAGACCACGGTGTGAAGCTGGTGGTGGACAAGAAGAGCCTGCTCTACCTGGACGGCACCGAGGTGGATTATGGCAAGGAAGGCCTGAATGAAGGCTTCAAGTTCAACAATCCCAACGCCAAGGCCTCCTGTGGCTGCGGCGAAAGCTTCACAGTCTAACTGGCTTCAGGTTCAGCAGGGCCGTCATGTTCGACCTATCCAAGAACTATTTTGAACTGTTCGGCCTGCCCGTGGATTTTATTCTCGATGGCGAGGCCCTGGCTGAGCGCTACCGGGAGCTGCAGCGGGTGGTGCATCCTGACCGCTATGCCAATGCCAGCGACCAGGAACAGCGTCTCTCCCTGCAACAGGCCACGCGCATCAACGAGGCCTTTGAAACCCTGAAGAATCCGGTGAGCCGCGCTCAATATCTGCTTTCCCTGCACGGCATAGACATGCAGGCCGAGAAAGAGACCACCCGCGATACGGCTTTCCTCATGGAACAACTGGAGCTGCGCGAAGCCCTGGAGAAAGCCCGCAACACGGATGACCCCCAGGCAGTGCTGGACGAGCTCATGGACCGTATCAGCGCCATGATCCGCAAGCAGGTGGCGCAGATGGCCATTCACTTCGAAGATCCTAACCCCGTCAATCTGCAGGCTGCCCGGGAATCCGTGCGCAAGATGCAGTTTCTGAACAAATTGCTCTCCGAGGCCGAGTCCCTGGAAGCCGAATTCGAGGACATGCTCTGATGGCCTTGTTGCAGATTGCCGAGCCGGGTCAGGCGGCGGCGCCCCATGAACACAAGCTGGCGGCAGGTATCGATCTGGGTACGACCAACTCTCTGGTGGCGGCCGTACGCAGTGGCCAGGCCGAAGCCCTGCCCGATGCTCAGGGCCGCCACCTGCTGCCTTCCGTGGTGCGCTACACGCCGGACGGGGTCATCGTGGGTTACGAGGCCCGGGAGGCCGCTGCCAGCGATCCCCTGAACACCATTGCTTCGGCCAAGCGCCTTATCGGCCGTCCCGTTTCCGATATCAAGAGCCTGGGCAGCAGTTTGCCTTATGAGTTCGTGGATCAGGATAGCAGCGTACCCCGCCTGCGTACCGTCGCCGGGGATGTCAGTCCCATGGAAGTGTCTGCGGAAATCCTCAAGGTGCTGGCGAAACGCGCCGAGGACACCCTCGGTGGCGAACTGAGCGGCGTGGTCATCACCGTGCCGGCCTATTTTGATGATGCCCAGCGCCAGGCCACCAAGGACGCCGCCCGTCTGGCGGGACTGAACGTTTTCCGTCTGCTCAACGAACCCACCGCCGCCGCCGTGGCCTATGGTCTGGACCGGGGCGCCGACGGCGTGCATGCCATCTTCGATCTCGGAGGAGGCACTTTCGATATTTCCATCCTGCGCCTCAACAAGGGCGTATTCGAGGTTATGGCCACCGGGGGGGATTCCGCCCTGGGCGGTGATGATTTCGACCAGGCCATTGCGGAGTGGATCATGGAGCAGGCTGGCATTTCTGATGATGCAGATCACCAGGTTCTGCGTCAACTCATGCAGGATGCCAGGGCTGCCAAGGAAGCCCTCAGCAGCGCGTCCAGCACCGAGCTGGATATTGCCATCCCCGGTGACGGCCGCTGGCAGGGCCGTATCGACCGGGAGACCTTCTACCGTCTCGCCGACCCCCTGATCCGCAAGACCATCAGCGCCTGCCGCCGCGCCTTGAGGGATGCAGGCGTGGAAGCAGCGGATATTAAGGAAGTCGTCATGGTGGGCGGCTCCACGCGCATGCCCCGGGTGCGCGAGAAAGTCGGTGAGTTCTTCCAGCGTGAACCCTTGGTGGATATTGATCCAGACAAGGTGGTGGCGATTGGCGCCGCTATACAGGCGGATGTGCTGGCGGGTAACAAGCCCGATGACGAAATCCTGCTTCTGGATGTCACGCCCCTGTCTCTGGGACTGGAGACCATGGGTGGCCTGGTGGAGAAAGTCATTCCGCGCAACACGACCATTCCCGTGGCCCGGGCCCAGGAATTCACCACCTTCAAGGATGGTCAGACGGCTATGGCTATTCATGTGGTCCAGGGTGAGCGGGAAATGGTGGAGCACTGCCGTTCCCTGGCCCGGTTTGAACTGCGCGGCATTCCGCCCATGGTGGCGGGCGCGGCGCGTATCCGCGTTACTTTCAGCGTAGATGCTGATGGCCTGCTCAACGTGGAAGCCGAAGAACTCAGCCAGGGCGTCAAGGCCCAGATCACGGTCAAGCCTTCCTACGGCCTCAGCGACGAGGAAATCACCGGCATGCTGCAGGCCTCCTTCGAGCATGCCGAGGAAGACATGGAAGAACGCAAGCTGGCGGAGGCCAGAGTGGAAGGCATGCGCGTGGTGGAAGCCCTCCAGGCAGCCCTGGCCAGCGATGGCGACAGGTTGCTCAGTGATGACGAACGCGGCTCCATCGATGCAGCCCTGGCGGAACTGGCAGCAGCTATCGACGCTGATGACGCAGAGGCCATCGAAAGGCAGGCCAAACATGTGGAAGAGGTCTGCGAGTTTTACGTGGAGCGGCGCATGAATGCCGGGATACAGGAAGCCATGGCTGGCCACAATATCAATGAATTCGAGTAACAGCAGGATATTTCAATGCCCCAGATCATCTTTCTTCCTCACGAGGAAATCTGCCCCGAAGGCGCGGTCATCGAGGCTGAGCCTGGCACCACCATCTGTGATGCTGCCCTGGAGCACGGCATAGAGATTGAGCATGCCTGTGAAAAATCCTGCGCCTGCACGACTTGCCACGTTATTGTGCGCGAAGGCTTCGATTCCCTGAACGAAGCCAGTGAGACAGAGGAAGACCTGCTCGACAAAGCCTGGGGCCTGGAGCCGGAATCCCGTCTCAGCTGCCAGGCGGAAGTGGGCCAGGACGATCTTGTGGTGGAAATTCCCAAGTACACTATCAACCAGGTATCGGAGAATCACTGATGGGGCTGCGCTGGACAGATGTACTGGATATCGCTATCGAGCTGGATGAAACCTATCCCGAAGTAGACCCCCTGTCCGTCAATTTTGTGGATCTGCGCAACTGGGTCGTTGGCCTGGAGGATTTCGACGACGATCCCGATAAAGGGGGCGAGAAGGTACTGGAAGCTATTCAGATGCACTGGATAGAAGAACGGGACTGAGCGTTTGCGGGAGAGATGAACATATCCGGCATCACCTTGCTGCGCATGGCGGGATTTCATCTCTCGGTATTACTCGTATTTCTTACCGGTTACAGCACCACGGCCCTGGTGTGTTTTCTGGTCCTGTACTTCACCCGTTTCTGGGCAATTGCCGGTGGGTATCACCGTTATTTTTCCCATGGCAGTTATGAAACTTCCCGGCTTTTTCAATTCTTTCTGGCTCTGGTGGGCAGCACGGCCGGGCAGAAGGGGCCGCTTTCCTGGGCCACCAGCCATATCCGTCATCATCGTTATTCCGATCAGCCGGGAGATCCTCATTCCCCGGTGACAGGCGGCGTATTTCACGCCTATTTCGGCTGGCTGCTGGCCAGGGATGCCTTGCCCACGGATGAGAAACTGATGAAAGCCTGGGCGGCGTATCCGGAAATCCTGTTTCTCAACCGGCATCACTACCTGGGTTCCCTGGGGCTGATGGCCGGACTCTATGGGCTGGGCGAATATCTGGGCGCACATCACCCGGAACTGGGGACCAGCGGTCTGCAGCTCCTCGCATGGGGCTTTGTGCTTTCCACCCTGCTCATTCTCCATGGGGCCTGCCTGGTCAATACCATCACCCACCTGGCCGGGTACCGCCGTTTCGATACAGGAGACCACAGTGGCAACGTATGGTGGTTGCTTCCCGTGCTCTGGGGCGAGAACTGGCACAACAACCATCACCAGTATCCTGTTTCGGCACGGACCGGCGTTGTTTGGTGGGAGTTCGACCCGGTCCATGGGGTGATCTGTTTCCTGGAGCGCCTGGGGCTGGTGTGGAAGGTGCAAAGAAACCCCGGGGCTGGCTGAAGGCGATCCCTGCTTGGTGTTGGTAATCCCGCCCGTTTTTTGAAACAATTGCGCCCTGTTTTTCATTCCAGCGAGTAGTCCCATGTCCCTGATCAAAGCCTTTACCGGTCTGCGTCCTGTCGCCGGCCGCGCCGATGATGTTGTAGCGCCACCTTATGACGTGATGAATGAAACCGAAGCCCGGAGCATGGTGGAAGGCCGCCCCTGGAGTTTCCTGCATATCTCGCGCCCGGAAGTGGATCTGCCGGAAGGCACGGATCCCTATGCACCGGAAGTCTACGCCAAGGGGCGTGAGAACCTGGATCACATGGTGGCGGAAGGTGTACTGGCCCGCGAGGACAAGCCTGCTTACTACGTCTATCGCCTGACCATGGGGGATCACGTTCAGACCGGGCTCATGGCCGTGGCATCGGTGGAAGCCTACGACCAGGACCGCATCAAGAAGCACGAGTTTACCCGTCCGGTGAAGGAAGACGACCGCGTGCGCAACATTGATACCCTGAATGCGCAGACTGGCCCTGTGTTCCTGGTCTATCCGGCCACGGCAGTCATCGACAGTATCCTGGCGGACACCACGAAAAGAACACCGGACATGGACGTGACCGCCGCTGATGGCGTGCGGCACGAGCTGTGGGTGTTGTCGGATGAAGACACGGTGAAAACCCTTACGGATGCGTTTGATGCCCTGGATGCCCTGTATGTGGCCGATGGACACCATCGCTCAGCAGCGGCCTCCCGGGTGGCGGCAACGCGTAAGGCGGCCAATCCTGATCATATGGGGGAGGAGAGCTACAACTATTTCCTTAGCGTCATCTTTCCCCATGACCAGATGCAGATTCTGGACTACAACCGGGTGGTCAAGGATCTCAATGGTCTGTCGCCGGAAACATTCGTCTCACGCATCAGCGCAGCTTTTGATATCCAGCCTGCTGATGCGCCGGTCAAACCTGCTCATACCGGGGAGTACGGGATGTATCTGGGAGGTCAATGGTACCGTCTGAACATCAAGCCTGAACGCATCCCCGGGGATGATCCGGTTGCACGCCTGGATGTCAGCCTGCTGCAGGACAATCTCATTACTCCTCTTTTGGGCATACAGGATCCCCGCACGGACAACCGCATCGACTTTGTTGGCGGTATCCGTGGCCTGGGCGAACTGGAAAAACGCGTGGACTCCGGCGATTGGGCGGTGGCTTTTTCTCTGTATCCCACCACCATGGAAGCCCTGATGGCGGTGGCAGATGCTGGTGAAGTCATGCCCCCCAAATCCACTTGGTTCGAACCCAAGCTGGCGGATGGCCTGGTGAGTCACGTCCTGGACTGAAGCATGAAACCAGTCAACCAAAGTCATTCGAGATAACCTATAGTTGAACTACGATGTTTTCATGGAGAAATACCATGTTCAACCGAATGATTTTAATGCTGGTGCTGTTTTTCACCTGGCAGGCGGCGCAGGCTGGTAAGCTGGTCAGTACTCCTTATGAGAACCCCAGGGTAGTCTTTGATTTCTACTTCGATGACCCCCAGCATATGGGCAGCGCCTTGCACTGGGTGCGTTCCTATATGAACCCCCTGATGGAAGCGCCCTATAATCTGGCGCCGGAGTTCATGGATATCGTTGTGGTGATACACGGTACAGAAATCGTCACCGTAGCCAAGGCCAACCAGAAAAAATACGCTGAAGCCGTTGGGCGCATGCAGTATTACGCCTCATTGGGTGTGAAATTCCGGGTGTGCGGCCTGGCGGCAGCGGACTATGGTTATCGGGTGAAGGATTTTCAGGATTTCATCGAAGTCGTGCCCTCGGCCATTACTGAGCTGGCCTACTGGCAACAGCAGGGCTATGGTCTGATCACGCCGCGTATTCTGGACAAGAAATATTCCATAGAGGAAATCCGCTGATTCAGGTTCTGCTCATGACGACACTGGGAATCGGTCGGATTCCTTGACGGGAGTTCTCATTATCTTATGGTCAGCATGTCTTCCCACCTTCCCGCAACCGGCGCTGTGGGCCAGGAACAGGTTACGGCCTGGCTGGCCGCCCTGGCGGGGCATCATAGCCGCAAGGAGATTCACCAGATCAGCCTGGCGCTGGAATTGATTCATCAGGTTCATGATGAAGAGCCCTCTGTGGGCGGGGTGCAGCATCAGCTTGCCCTGATGCAGACAGCAGATATTCTCGATCAGCTGAACCTGGATGCAGAAACTCTGGTCGCGGCCCTGTTGTCAGATCTGCCTCTGGCGGAACTGGAAAAAGCCGAGCCCTTCGGGGAGCGGGTTCCGGCGATGATCCGTGATCTCAGCCGCATCCGCACCCTGGCGGTGAGCGGTAGCGGCGCTGATGACGACAAGCAGAGCGAGAATCTGCGCCGCATGCTCCTGGGGCTGGCGGACGATGTGCGTGTGGTGCTTATCGTCCTGGCCAAGCGCCTGCAGCTCATGCGGGTGCTGCCTTATCTCGATGATGAGGAGGAGCGCCGGCTCATCGCGGATATCACCCAGCGTATTCACGCCCCTTTGGCCAACCGTCTCGGCGTCTGGCAGATCAAGTGGGAGCTGGAGGACCTTTCCCTGCGGGCGCTGCATCCGCAGGCCTATCGTGATATCGCCCGCTCCTTGGAGGAAAAGCGCGAAGAGCGCGAACAGTTTATCGCCAAGGTCATCGACCGGCTGCAGGCGGGTTGCGCCGCACATGGTATCGCAGCGGAGATCAGTGGCCGCCCCAAGCACATCTACAGTATCTGGAAGAAGATGCAGCGCAAAGGCGTGGATTTCAGCCAGATCTTCGACGTGCGCGCCGTGCGGGTGCTGGTGGACAGTGTTTCCCAGTGTTACGAGGTGCTGGGCATGGTACATGGCGCCTGGCAGCCTATTCCCCAGGAGTTCGATGACTATATCGCGCATCCCAAGGCCAATGGCTACCGCTCCTTGCACACGGCCGTGGTGGGGGAGGATGGCAAGCCTCTGGAAGTGCAAATCCGCACACGCGAGATGCATGATCATGCCGAATGCGGAGTGGCGGCTCACTGGCGCTACAAAGAGGATGGCAAGGGGGATGCCGAGCTGGAACGGCGTATCGAATGGATGCGCGCCTGGCTGGAACAGCCTGGTGATACCCGGGAAGCGGAAGACGCCGATGCTGAATTCGAGGCCCGGCGTATCTATGTTCTCACCCCGGATGGCAAGGTGGTGGAACTGCCCCGGGGCGCCACGGCGGTGGATTTCGCTTACGCCATACACAGCTCCGTGGGGCATCGCTGCCGGGGAGCCAAGGCGGATGGCAAGATGATTTCCCTCACCCAGCCCCTGGAGAGCGGACAGACCGTGGAGATCATTACCGTCAAGGAAGGCGGCCCCAGCCTGGACTGGCTGAACAGCAGTTCCGGCTATGTCACCACCTCCCGGGCGCGCAACCGGATACGGCACTGGTTCAAACGCCAGGACTACGAGCAGCATGTGGCTTTGGGCAAAGCCAGTCTGGAAAAGGAGATCAGCCGTCTGGGGGTAAAAAAACCGGATCTGGAAAAACTGCTGGAAAAGTACAACTTCAAGACAGTAGATGACCTTTATGCCGCCATGGGACGGGGCGAGGTATCCGCGACCCAGGTGGCGAATCTCCAGGTGGAGCCGGCGGTGGTGGACGATGATCAGGATATCACCCTGAAAGCGGACAAGCGTTCCGGACGCCGCAAGGCCGCCCCGGGTGAAGTGGTGGTGCAGGGAGTGGATGGTCTCATGACTCACACGGCGCGCTGCTGCAAGCCTGTACCCTATGATCCTATCCAGGGCTATATCACCCGGGGCAAGGGCGTGACCATTCATCGCGAGGATTGTGCCGTACTGCGCCGTCTGAAGAAGGATCAGCCGGAGCGTCTGATTCCTGTCGTCTGGAGCGAGGAGCAGCCCGCGGGGGTCTTTCTGGTGGATGTGCAGATCTATGCCCATGACCGCAAAGGGCTATTGCGGGACATCAGTTCCGTGTTCTCCAACGATGAAGTGGACGTACTCGGGGTGAAGACCCATTCCGATCGTAAGAAGGAAACCGCCAGCATGCGCTTTACCGTGGAAGTGGTGGACATGACCCAGCTCAGCGCAGTGATGGAAAAGCTGGCCCAGGTTCCGGATGTGCTGGAGGTGAAGCGGCAGGTGTAGTTTCTGTGAGAAAAGGAAAAACCGCACTTTTCCGATTCCGAGTCGTAAAAGCCCAGGGAAAGGCTTTTACTGCATCCTCAGCGAAGGGGAGGGAATTAGGCTTATGATGCCGGATAGCGCTGCTCCAGGGCCTGATAGAGGCGCTCCTGAAAATCCACGGCATCGGCGTCCAGGCCGTTGGCAATCTCTGCCAGGTGTTCGTTGTCTTCCCGGCCTTCCCATGTCTTGATGTAGCTTCCGTCCTTGTAACCGTGGTCCTGGCGGAAGCGGTTGAGGACATTCTTGCCCACATAGATGCGGTAGAGTTGTTCGAAGCTGGTGTCCGCCGCGTCCAGCAGGCTGAGAAAAGCGGGAATATCCAGGGTGCGGTGAACCAGGGCATGCCGGGCGAGCTGATCCACATTGTTGCGGAAATCACTTTCCCCGGCTTGTGCGCCACCTAACGGGGCCAGCATGTTCCTGGCAGCCTGTTCGTGATTGCCATTGCAGCCCAGGAGTTCGGCGCTGAGACCGAAGTGCCAGATGTCAATAAGTTCCAGGCGGATTTGCTCCAGATCGTGTTCCTGGGCCTTCCACCACTTCCAGCCGTAGTGCTCCATGAGTTCGGCGCTTTCCAGCCAGATGGCCCGGTACCATTCGTTGTTGGCCTGCAGCCAGCCGGGGTTGATCTGTTGGTTGAGCT
>JALWRH010000073.1 GCA_026994195.1 Sedimenticola sp.
CTTCAACCACTGCTTCCACTTTCTCCGGCCGTCCCACCAGGGAATGAAACAAACGCTCGAAGGATTGGCTGAGTTTCTGCCAAGCACGTCCATCCAGGCTCAGGCGTTGCAGAATGGGTAATTGGGTGGCATCGATATGCCCGGCCTTATCTTCCCGAATCGCCCGGCCTGTCCAATCCATAAGCTCAAGATAATCCTCCAGGGAAAACGCCAAGCCTTTGGGCGAATCCTGACGGTGGTTGCCCACAAAAGGCAGCAGCTCAACGGGTTGAGTCTGTTTATACAAAGCCGCATGAATGCGCTTGCGCACGGAAGTGTATTTTGAGCTTTCTGGTGTGGCAGCCAGCTTCGCCCGCACTGGATTCAAATCCACATAGGCCATGCAAGCCAACAACGCCGCCTCATCCAACAGGGCCTGGGACTTGAAACGTCCCTCCCAGAACCGTCCGGTGCAGCCGTCCTCTGCATTGGCCTGACGGGCAATGGCCTCGTTCAGGCAGCGCATGAACCAACTGATGGACATCAGCCGCTCCCGCCAGACCTCCGCCTGACGGGAAAGCTCGATCTCCTGGGCCTCATGCAGGGGCTTCCCGGATAAAAAAGCCTGAGAAATCAAGGTGCCGGCAAACAGCTGGTGCCAGCGTTCCACTACTTTTCGTAACGACCATGCCAGGGCCATATCCCTGTCTACATGTAAAACCACATGGGTATGGTTGGACATGACCGCATAGGCGCAGACATCGATGGCAAACACCCTGGCCAGCGCCAGCAAACGGGATTCCACCCATTCACGGCGGTGTTCGAAAGATTTTCCGGTAACCGGGTCTTCCCCGCAAAGGAAAGCGCGCCTGACGCAGCGGGAAACACAATGATAATAGGGCGTATCGTCCAGGCTGATGAGGGCTTTTCGAGGCTTGGGCATGGGAAATCCTTTTCCATGTTGTTCTGTAATAGTTCTCTATTCTGCCAATTGCTGGGAAGGGTGTCAATTAGTGGGTGTCTCAAACTTACAAACTTAGTGATTCTGATGTTCGTAATGGTAATATCCTTTGTATTCGATCCGATCCAAAATGGGGTGAGCCGTTACATGGAACACCAGGCGGATGTCTATGGTATGGATATCTCGGGTGTATCAGGTGAAACGGCAGCTACTGCGTTTGACAGGCGCTCTGCCTATAACCTCTCGGATCCCGATCCCAATCCATTTATCGAGTTCTGGTTTTATGACCACCCGACACTGAAAAAGCGCATGGCATTCGTACGTGAGTATTGGTAATGAATCCGGGGGAATGAATTCAGAAAATCGGGATTGCCACATCCGCCAGCCTGTTTGACGACAATGATGAGAATGAACCACCCCGGGGGGAATCAGCATGGACTTGATCACGACACTCACTGAGGTCACCGGCAATATAGCTGGCATGGCATGGGGCATTCCCTCCATCGTGCTGCTGGTGGGTACCGGACTGTACCTGACCATCCGTCTGCGCATGGTGCAGGTGCGTGGATTCAAGCATGCGGTCAACCTGATCCGCGGCAAATACGATAAGCCTGATGATCCCGGTGAAGTCACACATTTCCAAGCACTGTCCACCGCGCTTTCGGCAACCATAGGTACCGGCAATATTGCCGGTGTGGCCACCGCTATCGCTTTTGGTGGCCCCGGGGCCGTATTCTGGATGTGGGTCACCGCCCTGGTAGGCATGGCCAGTAAATACACCTCCTGCACCCTGGCGCTGAAATATCGCATCACCCACCCGGACGGCTCGGTTTCCGGCGGTCCCATGTACACGCTCAGCCTGGGTTTCAGTGAAAAACTGGGTATGAAGAAAACCGGCGCCGTGCTGGGTTTTCTCTTTGCTTTGTTCACTCTCATTGCCTCCTTCGGTATCGGCAATATGGTGCAGGCCAACTCGGTAATGGATGGCCTGACCTTTATCTACCCTGACGCCGGCAAGTACAAACTGTTTATGGGAGTGATTCTGGCTATCGGTGTTGGCCTGGTCATCATTGGTGGCATCAAGCGCATCGCGAAGGTAGCCTCCCGCATTGTGCCATTTATGGCCATTGCATACTGCCTGGCAGCATTGGCGATCCTTGTCCTCAACGCATCAGCAATCCCGGAAGCCTTCTCTACTATCTTTAATCTGGCACTCAATCCGGCTGCTGCGGGTGGCGGCGCCATTGGCGCAGCAATTCAATATGGCGTTGCGCGTGGCGTATTCTCTAACGAATCCGGCCTTGGTTCGGCCCCTATGGCTCATGCCGCAGCACGTACCAAGGAACCCGTACGTGAGGGCCTGGTGGCGATGATGGGACCATTCATTGATACCATCATCATCTGTACCATGACCGCACTGGTGATCGTCATCATGGGTGCGTGGGGCGATGCCCGCCCGGAGGAACTCAAAGGTGCCGCACTTTCCGCGTATGCCTTTCAACAGGCCTTGGGTGGCTTTGGTGCATGGGTGGTCGGTTTCGGGCTTATGTTCTTCGCCTACTCCACCATCATTGCGTGGTCCTATTATGGTGATCGCAGCGCCGAATACCTTTTTGGTGAGAAAGCCGTGTTACCCTACCGCATCATCTATACCGTGCTGGTGGTCATCGGTGCCGGGATACCTTTGAATCTGGTATGGAACCTGGCGGATATCGCCAATATATTCATGGCCGCGCCCAACCTGATCAGCCTGATTGTACTATCCGGGGTGGTGTCGAAACTGTCAGATGATTACTTTGAACGGTATGAGATCAAGTAGAGTCCTGATCATTTAATTCCTAGATTCTCCAAATTCCGGGGACAGATCACTTATCTGCGTATCACACTCCCGTCCATGGAAAGATTCGCAAGCGTTGTATTGCCGGGATATCTGCATCACAGCACCCAGTGCAGCAACCACCGTCAGAAACTGTTTTTCCGTGATGAAGCTTGCGAAGCTTATGCAATGAGTGGGTGTCCCAAACTTAGTTCTCATAAGTACGGTACTCCGGAATTTTCCCAATACACAGAGAATAGATAGAGAATGGAGAGAATAGAAGAGCGTATAGAAGATGCTCATCAATTGATGACAGATACGCAGCACACCCGAAAGGCTGGTTTCTTGTGAAAATTAGTGGGTGTCCCTATCTGGTGTCCCTATCTGGAGCTATCCGGCCCTCTCACTCAGCATGACAATACTCTGTCATGCTGGCGGCCAAGGGAGCAATCTGGGTAGTACGATCGTATTGAGTCAGCTTTGATCGTTTATCCAGAGCCTGCCAAAGTGTGCTGGACTGCTTGAAATAGTCACAAGCCGCTTCAGTCCTACCCGCTTGGATATTGATTTTGCCTGCGTCCTGAAGGGTTCCTGCCAGATCTCTCTGCAGGGATGTATTCTCCGGGTCAACCACTATCAATGCCTGATAGCTTTTCAATGCAGCTTCAATAGTGGTTTGCGCTTTTTGATGCGCGCCTTCCCCGGCTTGGGCAAACGCCAATACCTGCAACAATGAGGCACGGTTGCGTTGCGCTCCCTTGTCTCTTGGGTCGAGCTCAACCAGACGATCAGCAAGCTCCAGGCCTTGTTTGGCATAGCGTTGGGATTTCAGCCAATTCTGCATACGGGTGTACATACGGGCCAGGTTGGCATTAAAACGTAATCCCTGGACAAGATACACAGAGTTGCCAGGAGAGCTTTGCAGCCCCTCATTGTAGTACTCAAGGGCTTCCAGAAAGTCAGCTATGGCCAGTTTGGTTTGGCCTGAGTCTGCATGCAAATCCCCCTTCATCCCAATCAAGTAAACCCTTTTAGCATCATAGTTGGGTAGATTGAGCTGCAGCTTTGGGGTGTCCAGTTCTTTCAAATAGGTGGTGACGAGCGTCAGCGCCTTGTCGTTTGCACCTTCCCAATTGAGCACCTTCAAGTAGTCGAAACGAGTATTCCATTTTCGGCTCTCCAAACTCCAGTCAGGTGGCAGTTCCTTTCGGGTGCCTTGTTCCGCCAGAGCCAAACCCTCCAGAATATGCTGTTTGGCAGCAACGGTATCCATTTGGTACGCCAGCATTTGGTTGCCCAGCAAACGCTTTACCCAAATCATTTCTGACAAGGCATGGCGGTTATCAGGATGCCTGGCAAGCAATTGCCTGAGTACCTTCTCTGCCTTGAACAATAGCGCCATGGAACGCTCGGTGTCGCCAAGATTGGCGATGCCAACACCACCATATAGATCAGATAGACGAGTGTACTGTGCCCCCAGATCAAGGAGAATATCGTCTGGGGCATAGGGGTCCTGAGCCAGTTTGTCCAGATAATCGACACCTACCTCTGCCAGTGCTTCCCGGGCGTTCAAGGTTCCCTGCACATCCTTCATCAGATCATACACATCATAGAAGACCTTTTTCGCCAACTCTCGGGCCTGGTCGAAACGAAGATCCGCACGTTCGCGCTGGGCAACAGCAACATGATACTGATTGAGGGTAATGATATAGGATGCGCTCAGGGCGATAACAGCAACCGCGGCAGCAGCAGCCAGCCATTTGTGCCGCCAGACGAATTTACGAAACCGGTACCAGGGCGCACTGCCCCTTGCCTCTACCGGCAGCCCGGATCGGTAACGCTGAATATCCTCGGCAAAAGTAGCCACTGAAGAATAGCGCTCAGACGTGTCAACACTCAATGCGCGCAGCACGATGGCATCGAGATCACCCTTGAGCGTCTTCCAACGCTTGTCTCCACGTTGTTTGAGGCGTTGACTGGGTTTATCAAATTTTTGCTGCGTGACCAGTTGTTTCAACTGCGCAGTATTCATACCGCTGGAGTTGAATGGCCGTTCCCCGCTGAGGCACTGGTAAAGAACAATGCCCAGGGAATAAACATCACTGACGGTGGTCAGTTTCTTTCCAGTGATCTGTTCCGGACTGGCATATGACGGCGTGAACGCGAGTTCCATTTCTCGTTCGCCTTCACCTGTTGCGTTGTCGAAGGTCTTGGCGATTCCAAAATCAAGTAACTTGGGCTGACCATCATTGGTAACCAGAATATTCTCCGGCTTGATATCCCGATGAATCACCAAACACTCGTGAGCATAGCTGACAGCGGAGCAGATCTGCTGAAACAAATCCAGGCAATCTTCAATACCTAAGTCCTGACAGCGGACATAGGCATCCAGAGGAATGCCTTCTACATATTCCATCACCACATAGGGCAGGCCGTTGCTTGTAGTACCACCATCCAAAAGCCCGGCAATATTGGGATGTTTCAGATCAGATAAAATTTGCCGCTCCTGCTCGAACAAGGTGATTGCACGATTGCTGAGCGCGGTGCTGCGAATAATCTTGATCGCAACGGTTTGCTTGAAACTGCCGTCAACCCGGTTAGCCAGGTACACTTTGCCCATGCCGCCCACACCCAGCAAGGACTTGATGGCATAGGCTCCAAGACGTGTTCCAACCAGTTCATCCTCTCCAGAAGTGTTTATGATGGTGGTCTCTGGATCATTGTCACAACTGACATCATCAGCAGTCTGCAGTAATTTCTGGGCGCGCTCTCGCAATGCCTTGGGGCACTGCTGATGCAACCAGCTACGGCGTTCTGCCGGTGCCTTGGTGAGCGCTTCTTCCAGTAATGCCAAAAGCTTCCGCTCATCATCAGTAGAAATTGAAGCAAACTTGGATTCAGATGAATTCATGCCATACTCTTAATACAATATGGGGCAATAAAAAGGAAAAACACGACTTACCATGACAGAAGTTACCAAGGTTCTGCTCAACTGGTCCAACGAATCGACGGATGAACGCGGCAAGGTGGTCGCGGCTCTTTACCAGGAGCTGCGGGGCCGTGCTGCGGGCCAGATCAACAGAAACGGCAGCACCCTGGGTCTGCAACCTACGGTGCTGGTCAATGAAGCCTACATGCGCCTGGTAAAACTCAACCGCATAGATCTTAACGGCAGAACTCATTTCCTGAGTCTGTCCGGTCGCGTCATGCGGGAAGTATTGATCGATGAAGCCAGGCGCCTGCGCGCAAAAAAACGTGACCTGGCACTGCAAACTCAGCTCACCGGTGATTTCGCCAACCATGATACCCCGGTGTTGGATATCCTCGAAATTGACGAAATTCTGAAAGGCCTGGAAAGCATCGATCCCCTCTATGTACAACTGTTTGAAATGCGGGTCTTCGCCGGCATGACCATCGCAGAAACCGCCGCTGCCCTGGACATTTCCACTGCCACGGTCAAACGAAAATGGAAAGTGGCGGTGGCATGGGTCAAAGAGCATGCGGGGATTGCCTGAAAACTTCATCCCTGGACAGCGCCTAGAGATGAAGTTTTCAGATGTTGGTCATTACTCCCAAATAGCATTGATAAATTTTTCATGGGTACTTGTGGGATTGCTATAAGGCACATACGTGCTGCTGCTGGACGTTCCGTAGCTGCTATAGCCACCGGAGTATGGTTGCACCGGCGTCAGGTCGTAGTAGTCCAGGCTGGGAGCAAGGGTGCCATAGTCGCTGGAAATTACATTGCCATAGATATCCACTTGAGAGTCATAGGCGTACGGATCGGTGTAGTAGATGTTGCCGAACTGATCAACCTGCTGCAAACCGTAGGGGTCGATAACACCCCAGTTGTTATAGTCGGCAGCGCTGGCGATATTGGCAATCAGAGTCAGGGCAGCAGTAGCGGCGAATTTTTTCATGCTGGATTTCATGGTTCATTTCCTCTTGTTTGTGGTTTCAGACCTGTTCAACATTGAATGGCCTTCAACTGTATAGGCGAGGAAAGGGCAGAAAGTGGATCAAGCAATTGAAAAAAATTTAAGGCCCTGAGTTTTGGAGTTCTGTACTGAGCGAGCGGGAAGCTTAGGGAAGTCCCTCTGTCAGGCTGTTTTGACGCCGGAATATACTGCATACCTGTAGTATTGGTACCAGCAATTTACCGTGGAGAATCCGGTTTTTTCCAACAAGTCGAGCTGTAAGGTCAGGGGCAAGGTCTTGTCAGATTCCATTCTTTTCATGGCTACCTTGATTTCCTCCGGGGTGCAGCCGCTGGATTCCGCCTGTTCAAGCCAGGCTTGTTCATACATCTGCTCGATGCGGGGCGTTCTTCCCAGTATCTGATCGGCATTGATGAAGATGCCTCCGGGTTTCAAGCATGAATATACTCTGGAAAAAACCTGATCAAGCTGGGTTTCGGTAGAATGATGCAACGATAATGCGGATATCACCACATCGTATTCGCCATCAATGGGTTGAGCAATGTAATCATGGTTCAGATAGTGGATGCCTGTTGTGCCTTTGAATCGTTCCCGGGCTTTTCCCAGCATCTCGGGTGAGATATCCGTCAGGGTGAGGGTGACGTTTGGATAGAGGCTACGCACCATTTCCGAGAACAATCCGGTGCCCGCCCCAAGGTCGAGGACGGAAAAATGTTCGTCTGCTTTGAATGGAATCTGTTCGATGGCAACTCCATAGAAATCATCGAAGCAGGAAATATACTTTCTCCGGGTCGCATCATAGTCGTTTGCTGCAACATCAAATATTTTTGCAATGCGCAATGGTCTCTCCTTGTCATATCCGACTCGCGGTCAAATATTTCCCTGGATAAGGAGGATCTTCTTTGACCTGTGAATAGGACGTTTTGTAAGCCCTTTCTGCCTGGATTGGCTGCCTACATGCCAAACCCGAATTGGTCGTTGCTGGTGATACCGCTCTCACGCACGGGTCTCAACGCATCGGCATAGGCGCGCAGCACCTGCAATGACCAGAGAATGCGTTCACGGAAATAGCGATCGGCTTCTTCTGAATTGTCGGCAGGATCTTCATTCAGCACAGATTCTACGTTGCGGATGATCACCTGCTCGGGAATATAGCAGATACGATTGTTCTTGTAGCTGCTCATGCGTAGTTCTGCCACCGGGTAAGCGCCTCCGTCTGCGGAAGAGACGGTGACGATGAGGGCCGGTTTATGGCCCACTTCGTTCTTGCCTGTGATGAGAAAGAAATTTTTCAGTCCGGCAGGCACCTGGCCGTGCCATTCTGGCGCAATAATGACAAAGGCGTCGCTTTCCTGCAGGGTTTTGCGCAGGGGGGCAAGCAGCCGCTCCCATTTCTCTTCTCCTTCCCAGATGCCCTGATCCCACAAGGGGAGAGGGTTGCCTTCCAGGCTGAAGATCTCGGCCTGCTCGCAGATGCCCTCGTCCAGCAGGGTTTTCTGGATGTGGTCAGCTACCTTGCGGCTTTGAGAGTTGGCGCGATGGCTGCCGCTGATGATGGTGATTTTCATGCTTGTTTCCGGGTCAAAGGTCGTTGGAAACTATTATAGCCGCGAAAGTCCGGGAGCTTGTCCACAGGGATCCTGGACAAATCTCCGTGTTTGCTCTATCGACTACAGGCGGCAATTAATCTGCAATGCCCAGGCAGGTGCCCACATGCAGGGCGCTCTTCACCCAGGGATGATCGACCGGAACCAGTTTTTTGTTTCCGGCCACTTCTTCCAGAGGTACGGGTACTGCATCATCTCCCTGCGAAGACACCATGACGCCATAGTGCTCGTTGGCGATGAGATCGGCGCAGGTGGTGCCCAGGCGGGTGGCCAGCAGCCGGTCGGCAGCGGATGGGGTGCCGCCCCGTTGCAGATGACCCAGGATGGTGACCCGGGATTCCAGACCCGTCAGCTCCTCAAGCTGGCTGGACAACAGCACCGTGTTGTTGGCGTAGTCCTGAGCCAGCCGGGCCAGGGCTTGTTTGGCTTCCTTCTTTTCTTTCTTGTTGGTGGCATTGAGTTTGCGTTGCTCAGCTTCCCGGACCAGGCTGGCCTTGTCCTCGGGCAGGGCGCCTTCTGAAACGGCGACGATACTGAAATTCTTGCCGCCTCGCTGGCGCTGGCGGATAGCATCGGAAACCACGTCGAGATTGTAGGGTATCTCCGGCAGCAGGATGACATCCGCCCCCCCGGCGATGCCGGATCCCAGGGCCAGCCAGCCGGCGCGATGCCCCATGATTTCCACCACGATGATGCGGTGATGGCTGTGGGCCGTGCTGTGCAGGCGGTCGATGGCTTCGGTGGCGATGCCCAGGGCGGTATCAAAGCCGAAGGTCACGTCGGTGCGGGCCACATCGTTGTCGATGGTCTTGGGCAGGGTAATAATGTTCAGCCCCTTTTCCATGAGCCGGAGGGCGTTTTTCTGAGTGCCGCCACCGCCAATGCACACCAGGCAGTCCAGATGGTTGGCGTGGTAGTTCTCCACGATGACATCTGTCATGTCCTGGGTTTTTCCTCCAAACAACATACGGTGGGGCTTGTCCCGGCTGGTGCCCAAAATGGTCCCGCCGCGGGTGAGTATGCCCGAGAGGGTATCGCCGTCCAGGCGCCGGAAGCGGTTGTCCACCAGTCCGCGGAAACCGTCGAGAAAACCTATCATCTGCATGTTGTAGTGGCCTTGGGCTGCTTTGCCTACGCCACGAATGGCGGCATTGAGTCCTGGGCTATCGCCCCCTGCGGTAAGTATGCCGATGTGCTTGGTCATGGTTTCCCCTCTTCAACCGGTGTTCTACTGATACAGAAGTCCAACTATGCCAGCAAAATTCTGGAATGAGAAACGACCTGGATCAATGAAATGCCGGTCTTTTCCTGACGCCGGCTATGTTAACCTTGAGTCAGCCAGTTTCCCCGGAAGATGATATGCCCATGAATATTATGCGTTTTATGCTGTATTGGCTGTTGACTGCGATGGCAACGACGCTTTGGGCGGAAAATATTTCCGACAGCCCGGTAGCGGTAAGCAAAGAACAGCTGGATACCGCCATGGCGGAGGTGGAATCCAGCAGTGGCTTGATTGACGAGAAACGTAAAAACATTCTAGCCACCTACAAGGAGGCGCAGGACTGGCTGGCGCGGGAAAACAAGTACCGGGACAAAACCCGAGAGTATCTGGCTTCCCGTACCGAGGCGCCGCGCCAGTCTGAAACCCTGCAGCGCAAGCTCAAGACGCAACAAAGCAAGAAGCTGGATGTAGCGCCGCTGAAGAAAAAGAATCTGGAAGAGCTGGAACAGCTTCTGGAGACGGAAAAGGCGGCCTATACGGCCAAGGAAACCCGGGTGGAGAGCCTTTCCCAGACGGTGGCTGATGAAACCGGGCGTCCGGATGCGGCCCGTGCCGAACTGGCGGATACCACGCGGCAACTGGATGAACTGAAGCAGGGTTTTTCCACGGAAATCCCATCAGGTCCAGCAGCACAGGCCCAATGGTGGCGTGACAAGACCATGATGCAGGCCCTGAAGGCCAAGGCGGATATGCTGGAACAGGAGATACTGTCTCAGCCTGCGCGCCTGAAACTGTTACGCGCCCAGCTGGACCTGGCCCGGGAGGATGCGGATGGCCTGTCGCGCAGAATTGATGCGCTTGAAGACCTCATCAATCAGCGGCGCAAGGAGGAGGCCGAACAGGTCAGCCGCAGCGAAGATGCTGCGGAGCTGAAAGTGGCGCAGCAGTATCCCGCCCTCAAATCCCTGGCCCGGGACAACGCCATCCTCGGGGAAGAACTCAAGGAAATGACCCAGACCCTGGAAGAGGCCAGCAAGAGAGACAACGGTCTTCAAGCCAAGATCAAGCAGCTGGAGGAGGAATACCTGAGCACCCAGCGCAAGGTGGAGATTGCCGGTTTGCGCGAAGCCCTGGGCCAGGTGCTGCTGGAGCGGCGCAAAAGCCTGCCGGATCCCCGCAGCTACAGAAAGAAGGAAGCGCGGATCAGAAAGGAGATTACAGAAACCGGTCTGCGCCTCATCCGCCACAAGGAAAAACTTCGCAAGCTGGAAAGTCAGCCGCCTTCACCGGAGAAACTTGCCCCGGGGCTCAGTGACCAGGAGAAGAAGGCCCTGGAAAAGCCCTACAGGGAGCTTCTGGAACGCAAGAAAGCGCTCCTGCACCGGATTCTCGCTACGGACGAAGCCTATCTCAGGGTACTCAGTGAGCATGGCGTACTGTTGCGCCGGGCTCTGGCCAAGCTGCGTGCTTACGATGACTTTCTTGCCGGGCATCTGTTGTGGGTGCGCAATACGCCGGTGATCAGCCTGGGCGATCTGAAAAAGATCCCGGGAGAACTGAAGGAGCTGATGGATGTGCAGGCCTGGGTGCATATGTGGAGGGCCCTGGTACAGCAACTGGCCAAGCCGGATTCCGCCTTGCTGCTTTTGCTTCTGGTGCTGGTGTATGCGGGCGGGCGGCGCTGGCTGAAGAAGGCGCTGAAGGCCGCCATGCCTCGCTCGGTCAAGCCCACCTCGGGGAGTTTTAGCGCGACGCTCAAAGCACTGCTTATCAGCTTCCTGCTGCCAGTGCCTTTCATTCTGTTGCTGGTGTTCGCCACCTGGCAGCTGACCCTGGTTTCCAGTGATGTGCCCGAGTATGCCGATGCCCTGGTCAGGGCCTTGCGCCAGATTACCCTGCCGCTCTACTCGTTGCTGGTGATGCGGGCCATGATCCGTCCCCAGGGGTTGCTGGATCAGCATTTCCACTGGCGCAAGAACAGTGTGAACCGGTTGCGCAGGGCGGTGAACTGGCTGCTGCTCACCTTTGTGCCCAGCAATGTGCTGGCCATGCTGATCGTGAATCTCACCGCCGAGGGGTTGGCCAGCGTGACTCTCAAGTTGGTATTTGCTGCGGCGATCCTCTCTCTGGGGGTGTTCATCTATATGGTGTTTCAGCCCTACCGGGGAACTGTGGCCAGCTTCCTGGAACGCAATTCCCGGGGGGTGCTGTACCGTTTCCGCTGGCTCTGGTTTTCCCTGTTGCTGAGTGTGCCCCTGGGGTTGATGGTGCTGTCTTTCCTGGGCTATGTGTATACGGCAGGTACTTTGCTGAACTATCTGATCAACAGTTTGTGGCTGCTGGCCGGGCTGATCCTGGTTCAGCAGCTGACTGAGCACTGGCTGCTGCTGAGCCGCCGGCGTATTGCCTACCAGGCGGCGCTGGAACGGCGCAAAGCCATGCAGGCGAGAAAGGATGGCGGTGAAGCCGTGCCCGAGAGCATGGACGGAGATGTCCCGGAACCCAAGGTGGACCTGGTGGCTCTGAGCAAGGAAAGCCGCAAGTTGCTCAATGCCGCTATGCTCATTGCCGGCGCCGTGGGTATCTGGCTCATCTGGTCCCAGGTTATGCCGGCTCTGAGCATTCTTGATACCGTCCCCCTGTGGCAGCGTTCTCTTACCGTGGACGGGGTGGTGACCAAGGTGCCAGTGACCCTGGGCGATGTCATGCTGGTTGTAGCCATTGCCGTAGCCACCTGGGTGGCGGCCCGGAATCTTCCCTCCCTACTGGAAATCATCCTGCTGCAGTATTTCAGCATTTCTGCAGGTAGCCGCTATGCCGCCCGCACGCTCACCGGTTATGTCATCGTGGCCACAGGCCTGGTGCTGGTATTCAAGGCCATGGGCGGCGACTGGGCGCAGATTCAGTGGCTGGTGGCGGCCCTGAGCGTGGGCATAGGCTTTGGTCTGCAGGAGATTGTCGCCAACTTTATCAGCGGTCTCATCATCCTGTTCGAGCGGCCCATACGGGTGGGGGACTACGTCACTGTGGGAGACACCGATGGCACGGTCACGCGCATCCAGATTCGCGCCACCACCATTCTCACCCGGGACCGCAAGGAACTGCTGGTGCCAAACAAGGAGTTTATTACCGGCCGTTTGCTGAACTGGTCTCTGTCCGACCAGACCACGCGCCTCAAGCTGGTGGTGGGAATTCCTTACGGCGCCAACGTGAAATTGGCGGAGAAACTCATGCTGCAGGCCGCTCAGGAGCATCCCCGGGTGCAGAAGGAGCCCCGTCCCTTTGTCTACTTTGAAAGCTTTGGCGACAGCGCGCTGATTCTGGAGCTGCGCTGCGTCATCGACAACGTGGATTACCGCGTCGTCACTCTGAGCGAGCTGCACCACGCCATCGATGAGAAGTTCCGCGAAGCCGGCATGGAAATCCCCTTCCCGCAACAGGATGTACACCTGGATGTCCATGGCCCCCTGGAAGTGAAGCTGCAACCTGAATGAGTTAAGATCCGTCCATGAGCAAACTGATACTGCTGCTGATTCCCTTTATGCTGGCCGCCTGCGCCACACAGTCGCCGCCTGCGAACTTTTATGTGCTGTCGCCGCTGTCCCAACCCCGCTCCACGCCGGCGCCGAAGATGCTGGTCGGCGTGGGGCCGGTAAACCTGGCCGGCTATCTGGACCGGAACCAGCTGGTGAGCCGCTCGGGAACTGTCAGCCTGCAACTGGACGAATTCAACCGCTGGGCGGGCGACCTGGGAAAAAACATTACCCAGGTGCTGGCGGAAAACCTGTCCCGCTCCCTGTCCCTGGACAGCGTGCTGGCCTACCCCTGGAGTTCGGGCATCGATCTGGACTACCAGATTATTCTGGATGTCAGCCGTTTCGATGCAGCCCCGGATAGTACCGTGATTCTGGATGTCCAATGGCAGTTGTTCGATCAGCGCCAGAGAAAACTGCTGAGCGTACAGCGTGGCCACTTCGAAGTGCCACGCCAGGATTCGGGCTATGCCGCTACGGTTCAGGCCCAGAGCGAAGCCCTGGCGCAACTGGCGGATTCCTTGGCTCAGGCTCTCGTTTCCGCCCAGGGCCATGAGTGATCCCCATTTCAGGGTTCGCATTCACCAAAGCCTGAAGGAAATTCCCGCCGCCGCCTGGAATGCCCTGGTGACCGGGAGGCAGCCTTTCCTGAATCACGCTTTTCTGTCCGCCATGGAAACCCATGCCTGCGTGGGTGAACACTTCGGCTGGGTTCCCGCCCATGTGGCGGTTTATGAGCAGGAGCAGCTGGTGGCGGCCATGCCCCTGTACCGCAAGCTCAATTCTTATGGCGAATTTGTTTTTGATCATGCCTGGGAAGAAGCCTGGCGGCGTGTCGGCCTGAATTATTTTCCCAAACTGGTTTCCGCCATTCCCTATACCCCTGCCACAGGGCCGCGCATGCTGGTGGCGCCCGGCCGGGAGCAGGAGTTGTTCCCTGTTTTGCATGGCAGCGCCCTTTCCCTGGCCCGGGAGATTCAGGGCAGCGGCGTACACTGGCTGTTTCCCTCAAGGGAAGAAATGGAATACCTGACGGAGCAGAAAACCGTTATACGCCACGACTGCCAGTTTCACTGGTGCAACAAGGGTTATGCCTGTTTCGATGATTTTCTGGGCGAGCTGTCTGCGCGCAAGCGCAAGAACATTCGCCGGGAAAGGCGCAAGGTCAGGGAGGCCGGTGTCAGGCTGCGGCGCCTGGATGGCCATACCGCCACAGATCGGGACTGGCAGGACTTCGCCTTCTTCTACAATCGTTTGTTTGAAGAAAAGTGGGGTATGGCTACTTTCAATGCCGCCTTTTTCAAAGCCGTGGCCCGTGCCCTGCCGGATCAGGTGTTGCTGGTGTTGGCAGATTTGCAGGGTGAATGTATCGCCGGAGCGCTCATGTATGCCAGTGACACGCATCTTTACGGGCGGCACTGGGGATGCTCCGCCGAGATCGACAGCCTGCATTTCGAGGCCTGTTATTATCAGGGCATCGAGTACTGTATCGAGAAAGGGCTGCAGGTCTTCGAACCCGGTGCCCAGGGCGAGCACAAACTTGCCCGGGGATTCGAGCCGGTGCTCACCACCTCGGCTCACTGGATAAGCGTAGAAGGTTTTCGTGAACCCATCCGGCGATTTGCCCGTCAGGAACAACGCAGCGTGTCCGCTTACATAGCCCACATGCAGAAGCAATCTCCCTACCGGAAGGACATTTCATGAAGCCCTATGCTGAATCCTGCAATCAGAATCGCGATCCTATACTGGATGTGCTGAAAACGCGCCTTGAAACCTGCAACAGGGTGCTGGAGATCGGCAGCGGCACCGGCCAGCATGCGGTTTATTTTGCGGCAGCCATGCCCCATTTGCACTGGCTGGCCAGTGATCGGATGGAGAACCTTCCAGGCATACGCCAATGGCTGGATGAGGCTGGGCTGGCCAATCTCGTTGATCCCCTGTGCCTGGACGTGACCCAGGCGGTATGGCCGGAAGTGGATGTGCAGGCGGTATTCTCCGCCAACACCGCGCATATCATGCATTGGCCCCAAGTGCAGGCGCTGTTTGCGGGGGTCGGACGCTTGCTGCCCCAAGGGGGGCAGTTTTTCCTGTATGGCCCGTTCAACTATGGCGGTGGGTATAGCAGCGACAGTAACCGCCGGTTCGATACCTGGCTCAAGGAGCGGGACCCTTTAAGCGGTGTGAGAGATTTTGAAGCCCTGGATGCCCTGGCGCAACAGGCGGGCCTGGCGCTGGTGGAGGATATTGCCATGCCTGCCAACAACCGTATATTGCACTGGAAAAAAGCGTGATGCCTAGGAGGCTGACAGGACCTGCAGCATGCCGTTCCAGGCCTGGGCCAGGTTGTCGCGGTTGTAACCACCCCCGCCAAGCATCAGCAGCCGTCCCCCCGACAACGCCGAAAGGGATTTCGCTACCTGTGCATGCACGGCTGGCGTGAGCTGCAAGCTGGTAATGGGGTCCCCGGCGATGCTGTCGGCCCCTGCCTGGAGGATGCAAAACTGTATGGGGAATTTCTGCAAGAAGTGCTCTGCCGCCGGCCAGAGCTGCTCGAACAATGTGTCCGTGGCCCGGGGTGGCAGAGGGACATTCAGTTTCAGACCTTTCGCTTTTCCCCTGCCGGTTTCTCTGGCATCTCCCGTACCAGGATATAAAAACCTGCCATCTTCATGAAAGTCAACGAAGATCACCGCAGGATCATCCTCGAAGGCATAGAACACCCCATCGCCATGGTGAGCATCGATGTCCACATAGGCAATGTGTTCCAGTCCGTATTCCTGTTTCAGGTATTCGATAACAATGCCGCAATCATTGATAGCGCAAAAGCCCGCCGCGCCATCGCGTCGTGCATGGTGCAGCCCGGCGATGGGCACGAAGGCATGCTGGCACTCGCCGGTCATTAACCGGTCCGCAGCATCCAAAGCCGTGCCCGCCACCGTAAGTGAAGCCTCCAGTATCCCCTTGAAAGCCGGTGTATCGCCTTCATCCAGAAAACCTTCGCCACTGAGAGATTTTTGCTGCAACAGTTCCAGGTAAGTCCGGCCGTGAAACAGGGCGAGTTTGTCCAGGCTGGCCGTCCGGGGTGCAATAACCTGCCAGTGCTGCTGCAGCTGCTTTTTTTCAAACTCCAGTTGGAAACTGCCCATGCGATCCGTACCAAAAGGATGGTTCGCACCAAAGCCGTAGCGGGCCAGCTCCGGCCCAAGATAGACACAATTGCGGTTCATGTTGGTGAAGATAGCGCAATCTGCTATGCTTCGCACCCCAACGCATTGGGGTATAATTCCCTTTTCCGCCCGTAGCTCAGCTGGATAGAGCGCAGCCCTCCGGAGGCTGAGGTCAGAGGTTCGAATCCTCTCGGGCGGGCCACATTAAAAAGCCCGCCAAGAGCGGGCTTTTTGATGTGGTTTGTCCGGGGG
>JALWRH010000074.1 GCA_026994195.1 Sedimenticola sp.
GGGCAGGATCAGCGCATCCTTGATGATGTCTGCGGCATCGAACACCAGCCCGCCGCGGCGGGTCTTGCCGTGCAGCACGGCCAGGCCATGGGGCAGCCCGAGCACCCAGCAGGCGGTCGCGCCCAGGCCATAGGCCAGATAGTTGCCATGGTCGAGAAATCGGTTGGCCGGGTCCGTGCCACTGCCGCGCTTGGCGCGTGTGAACTCTCCGTAGCCAGTGGTATCCACCGCCAACTTGAATAGCTGCTTGGTCAAACGGGCCTCGCCGGTGAGCAGGTCGTTGACATCGCCGGCCTGGTCGATCTGTTGCTCCGCCTGTTGCAACAGGGTTTCCAGCCGGGCCTCGTCCACCACGAAATGCCGGTCGCGCAGGCGCCGGTGCAGCCAGTGGCGCTGAATCTGCTTCAGGCGGGTGTGCTGGATCTCCCGCGCGGCCTGCAATCGCCGGTCATCGTCGAACCAGAAGCGCACCCAGGCTTGCAGGTACTCGGTGGGCCGGTATTCGCTCTGGGGCGAGAACCAGAGGATATCCGTATCCCGCTCGGTGGAGCTGAACAGCGGCGTGCCGCCGCCACCACAGAATCCAACCAAAACCCCGGCCTTGGCCAGTTCGCGCATGGCAGCCTGGGTGATGGAGGTGCCGGTGCCGAGTAGCAGGGCCGTGGTGTTGGCGATGGGGATATTCCAGTAGAGCGAGCGCCGGCCTTCGTCGGTGACATATTCGACACGCCCACCATTGACCAGCACCCGGCAATGCTCCAGGTAATAGAGATTGGCGCGTTTGGAGTGGAGTATGGCTTTGAGGTCTGAAGGGGTAAAGTCTTCCATGAGTATTTCGCCCATTTTTATATAGTATTTTGGTTGGAGTCAAATCACTATTCGACTTCGTCCCCCTTATCTCAGGCTTTATTGTATTCCTCCGCCCTTCGCGCATCCCCCTTCACCTGCTCCACGGGATAGCGCTTTTCGTTGATAGCGATCTTCTGCCAGGCGGCGTCCAGAAGGTTGATGTCCAGGCGTTCGGAAAGGCGCACCAAGTAGATGAAGATGTCCGCCATTTCCAGGGCTACGGCTTCTTTCTTGTCTTCATCCAGGGCCATGCTCTGTTCTTCCGTGAGCCACTGGAAATGCTCCAGCAGTTCGCCGGTTTCCCCGGCGAGGGCCATGCACAGATTCTTGGGGCTGTGGAACTGTTCCCAGTCCCGCTCCCTGGCAAAGCGCAGCAGGCGTTCGTTGAGTTCCTGGATGGAATCGCTCACCAGTTTTCTCCCAGCAGCTCGAAGTGTGCCTGGGGATGCAGACAGGCAGGACACAAATCCGGGGCCTCCTCGCCTTCATGCAGGTATCCGCAGTTGCGGCAGCGCCAAGTGACCCGGCCATTGCGCTTGAAAACGCGACCGGCTTCCAGGTTATCGGCCAAATCTTTATAGCGCTTGCCGTGCTGTTTCTCAGCCACGGAAATGGCTTCATAGGCGGCGGCAATCTCGGGGAATCCTTCCTTGCGTGCAGTTTCCGCCATGGCCGGGTACATGTCCGACCATTCGTGTTCCTCGCCGGCAGCGGCAGCACGCAGGTTTTCCAGGGTGCTGCCCAGAGGGCCGGCGGGGAAGGTTTCAGTGATCTCCACCTCCCCGCCTTCGAGAAACTTGAAGAAACGCTTGGCATGCTCTTTCTCCTGGTTGGCGGTTTCCTCGAAGATGGCGGAAATCTGAACTAGACCTTCCTTACGGGCGATGCCAGCATAGTAGGTGTAACGGTTGCGGGCCTGGGCTTCTCCAGCAAAGGCTTTCATCAGGTTCTTTTCGGTTTCGGTTCCCTTGATGCTCTTGCTCATGCTAATTCTCCAGAGATGGGTTTCATGCCACTATACTACAGCGATGACGGATACACAGATAGAACTCCACGTGGAGACTGGGAATGAGGAAATCAAGGCGGTGAACCTTCTTGCCCGGCATTGCAGTCTTTCCCGGGGGCAGCTGAAGAAGAGCATGAAGAATGGCGCCCTGTGGCTGGAGCGCAAGGGACACGTACAGCGTCTGCGCCGTGCGGACCGGGTGCTGAAGCCGGGTGATGTGCTGCATCTCTATTATGACGCCCGCATTCAGCAGCAGGCGCCGGCGGAGGCTGTGCTGATCTCGGATGAAGGTGATTACAGCGTCTGGTTCAAGCCCCCGGGCATGTATTCCCAGGGCAGCAAATGGGGCGATCACTGCAGCCTGCCCCGCTGGGCCGAGCAGCACCTCAAGCCCCAGCGCAATGCCTTCATCGTGCATCGCCTGGACCGGGCGGCGTCCGGATTGATGTTACTGGCGCACACCAAGGCCGCGGCGGCGAAGTTGTCCGGGCTGTTCCGCACCCGGGGTGTGATCAAGCGTTATCGGGTCAGGGTTCATGGGCGCTTTTGCAGTGAGACTATCTGTATTGATACGCCTTTGGATGGCAAGCCCGCCCGCTCCCGCGTGGTTTTCCTGGCCTATGACCAAGACCGGGATCGGAGCCTGCTGGAGGTGGACATCGAAACCGGGCGCAAGCACCAGATTCGCCGGCATCTGGCCGCGATGGGCTTTCCCGTGGAGGGAGACAGACTGTACGGTGGCGGGGAAGAGCAGGATCTGCAACTGCAGTCCGTGTACCTGGCTTTTGACTGCCCCCTGAAAGGGCAAAGGCGTGAATACCGCCTGCCGGAGCATTTGCAAGCCGAACCGTCAGGCGGATAGCAGGGCTTTCATATCCGGGGCCCGCGCCGGCCTCAGCAACACCCCATGCAGGGGAAAGATCTCCCGCAGCTTGTCCGTGTGTTCTTGTTCCTCCTTGTCACAGAAAACGATTACCCGGCATTGGGGCGCGTATTTCTGCAGGCTGTAGAGCAGCACGTCCAGGTTACTGATATTCACTCCGGCATAGTTGTTGCTGTAGCCATAGATGAATTCTGCCACGATATAGTCCGGCGCTTGTTTCTTCAGGGCGGCCATGACCTTGCGCATGTTGGTGAAGCGTTGTTCCTCCATCCCCAGTTGCCGGTACAGGCTGCTGAAGTTGGGATGGGCGGCGGTTTCGATGATGGAGTAGATCAGGGGCATTTGAGTCTTTTCATTTCCTCTTCGATCTCCGCAGCACCAAGCTGCTGGAATTGCTGTTCATTGAACAGGGTGATGGCGCCGGCAGTCTCCGCCCAGGCGAAACCCGTGGCCCAGGCGGCGTGCCGGTAGCTTCCCTGCATGGCCCGCTGTACCACGAAAAGCCGGCCCGGCCGGTAGAGCAGGTTGTAGGCCTGGTTGCGGTGGTGCAGGTCCTCGATGAAATGCCAGGCTTTATCAGCGTCATCGAATACATAGCAGGGCAGGGGCCAGGGCCGGCTACCGCCATTGTGCCGCCAGACGGCATCTTCCACAGGATAGCCGCCGGTTTTGCCCACGTAGGTCTGCACATGCTGGTGATTGACCGAGGAACAGGCGCCCCGGGAGTTGTAGCCGAAGCCGCAGTCCGGCAGCCGTTCGCCCAGGCTTTCCAGCAGGCGCCACAGGTATTCATGGGCGAACTTGCCCAGGTACTGGGGATGGCGTTCCTCCGGCTCCATGACCAGGATGCCGTGCAGGGGCGCGAAGGGAAACTTGTTGTACAGCAGGCGGCAATGGTGCCCCAGCAGTTCGCCTTCCCAGATGATTTCCTTGCGCAGAAAAGGCTTGTTGAAATGGAAGGCGTCGTTGTCGAAGGGGGCGTGCAGGTCGCTGATGGCCTGGTCGCTCATGCGTGCCGGGCGGAAGGCTCGCAGCTGGTTGTACTGCAACTGCCAGGGGCCGGCCTGGCGGAAGCGGGTGGTCTGCAATTCCTCCAGTCCCAGGGCCATGATCTTGAGAAAGACCAGGATGTCATCCGGCGCCTCGTTCAGGTCGCATCCCCCGGCCAAGGTATGCTTCACCCTGTCGGCGAGTTGCTGGAAGCGGTTGGTGATGGCTGGCTGCAGCTGATTCCAGAGCTCTTGGTCATAGAGGGCATTGGCCAGCACCAGGATGAAGCTGCCCAGCTGGTCTTTGTCCAGGAGCGTTTCCAGCCCCCGGACAAAGGTCTGGCGGAAGCGGTTTTCGTCGGTGAACAGGTCAGGCCGCATCAGTCTTGTTTCTTTTCCTTGGGTTCCGGCACCGGGTCCACGCCGCCTTCGTGAAAGGGATGACAGCGGCCCACGCGCTTGATGCCCAGCCAGATACCCTTGAAGGGGCCGTGTTTCTCCATGGCTTCTATGGTGTAGGCGGAACAGCTGGGATAGTAGCGGCAGTTGTTGCCCAGAAAGGGGCTGATGAGGAGCTGGTAGCCTTTCACCAAACTGATGAGAACGCGCTTGAGCAGGGATTTCATGTCAGAGCTTCCCTACACTCCTGCGGGCCTTGCCTTGCCGCCACCACTGGCTGAACACGGCGGAAACCAGGTAGGCAGAGCCTGCGATGAGAATGATGATGGCCCCCGTGGGTGCGTCCAGATAGTAGGATGCCATGATCCCTGTGGTAGTAAAGACCATGCCCAGCGCACTGGCGGCAAGCATCATGCGCCCCATGGTGTGGATGTAGTGCCCGGCAATGGCGGCGGGCAGAGTGAGCAGGGCGATGACCAGCACCAGGCCCACCACCTGCACCAGCAGCACCACGGTCAAGGCCACCAGGCACAGGAACAGCAGGTAAAAAAAGTTTACCGGTACGCCGCGCAGGCGGGCGAACTCCTCATCGAAGGATACGGCCAGGAACTGGCGGTAGAAAGCCAACACCATGCCGATGACCAGCAGATCCAGGATGGCCATATGTCCGATCTGTTCCCGGGAGACCAGAAGAATATTGCCGAACAGATAGCTCACCAGATCCGTGGCGTAGCCGGGTGTTCGGGAAATGAACAGGATGCCGATGGACATGCCCATGGCCCACATGGCGCCGATGAGAGTATCTTCCTGGGCGCGCCAGCGCAGCTTGATCCAGCCGATGATCAGGGCCGCCACCAGGGCCGCAAGCAATGCGCCCTGCATAGGGGCAAAGCCGAAGAACAGGGCCGCGCCCATACCCCCCAGGACGCTGTGGGAAATGCCCCCCGCCATGTAGCCGATGCGTTTCACTACCACGTAACTGCCCATAACGCCGCAGCCGATGCTGGCGAGCAGACCTGCCAGCAGGGCGGATTGCAGAAAACCGTATTCCAGGATGGCGTGCATGAGTCAGTGATGATGGTGCGCCACCATGCGCACCTCGTTGTCGTAGAGTTGCTGGATCACCTGACCGTCGATGTCTTCCGTGCGATGGCAGATGAGGGTGCGGTTCAGACAGGCCACTCGGTGTACATAGCCGGAGATGAAAGCAATGTCATGGGAAACCACCAGGATGGTCATGCGCTGGTTGAGGAGTTTGAGCAGATCGAACAGTTCGTTCTCCACGCGCATGTCGATATTGGCCGTGGGTTCATCCAGAATGAGGATCTCGGGCTCGCAGGCCAGAGCCCGGGCTACCAGGGTGCGCTGCAACTGGCCGCCGGAAAGCTGGTCGATGCGCCGCTGGGCCAGGTTGCCTATTTCCGTCTCTCCCATGACCCGCCGGGCTATCTCGTGATCGCGGTGGCTGTAACCGCCAATCATGCGGCCACGGCCCAGGCGTCCCATGAGCACGACTTGCTCCACAGTAACGGGAAAATCCCTGGCGAAGGCGGGATACTGGGGCACGTAACCCAGGCGGGTGCGCGCCTGGGCAGGCGTAGTACCCAGCACCTTCACTGATCCCCGGGTCGGGGGCAGCAGGCCGAGAATGATCTTGAGCAGGGTACTCTTGCCCCCGGCATTGGGTCCCACGATGCCGAGGAATTCCCGTTCTGGTACGGTCAGGTCGATGCCTTCCAGAACCGGGGTTTCGCTGTAGGCGAAGGACAGGTCGTGGATTTCGATGGCGTTCATGGACTCTTTCCGCTCAGGACCTGGGCCAGGCGGCGCAGGCTGCTGAAGATGTCTTCGTCCAGGGGATCGACTTCCACCAGCTTCGCGTCCAGAGTCCTGGCCAGCACTTTGGCCGTGGCGCTGGAATGCTGGGGCTGGACGATGATGCGGTGAATCCCGGCCTTGCGCGCTTTGTCGATAAGAGCCGCCAGGCTGCGGCTGTTGGGTTCCTTGCCTTGAGATTCCACCGCCAGCTGGTGCAGGCCGTAGCGGCGGGCGAAATAGCTCCAGGCCGGGTGATATACAAGGAATGCACGCCCTTGCACCCCAGCCAGGCGCTGTTGCAGCTCCTGGTCCAGTTGGTCCAGGCGGCGGGCAAGTTTGCTGTAGTTGGCTTCCAGGGTGGATTTCAGGCCGGGGAAGCGCCGGGCCAGCTCGGCTGCCAGGATACGGGCATGATTCTTGACCAGAACGGGATCTGTCCAGATATGGGGGTCGGCTTCCTGATCGTGCTCGGCGATAAGATTCAGTCCCTGGCGCATGTCCAGAACCGCCATGGAGGGGTTGGCGCTGCGGAAGCGGGGCAGCCAGCTTTGCTCGAAAGGCATGCCGGCGCGGATGTACAGGGTCGCCTTGGAAAGGCGTGCAATCTGCCGGGGGCTGGGCTGGTAGGTGGCCGGATTGAACCCCTTGCCCACCATAGCCTCCACCTGCAGCTGATCGCCCGCAAGAGCCTGCACGATGGCTTTCTGGGGCAATACGCTGACAAAGACCAGGGGCTTGCCCAAAGCGGCCACCGAGGTCAGCATGAACAGAAAAAGGGTTAAGAAACGCATGGTGATTCCGTGTTCAACAAGTATCATATTGTATCACTGTGCCAATGCTGCGAACCCATGAATACCAGCCTGTTTCTTTTTCCCTTGCCAGCCCTGGAAGCTCCTCCTGAATTCTCTACTGTGAGGGCGGCCCTGGAGGCCGGCGGTTTCCTGGGGACGCGCCTGGACCAGGACAGATATGCGGTAGGGCCAAGGTTTTTCAACTACATGACATTCGCGGGCTGCTCGCCCCATTTGCAGATGGAGACGTCAGCAGAGGGCGGGTGGCGTTTCTGCCATCTTCAGATTCATGCTGACGAAAGTCCCCGTTTGCGCATGATCCCCCGGCGGAGCCGACCCCGCTGCCCTGCCTGCCGCAGCAGTCTGCCCGGCTGGTCGGAAAATCTTGAAGAGTGGAAAAGGGATGCTTCACGGATGGTGCGCTGCCCCGCCTGCGACGCCAGGATGCCTGTGGGGGACCTGGACTGGCGTCAGTACGGGCTGGCTTCCCGTTGCAGTGTGGAGATCCACCAGGTCTACCCCGGCGAGGCTTTGCCCCAGGACGGTCTGCTGCAGTTGTTGGGAGAGGCGACGGGGCGGACGTGGTCTTATGCCTGGGCGGAGAGCTGAGAATTTTCCGGAGGCGTGATGGCGCTTTCAGGAAGTTCCAGCTCCATGGCTACGGGCAGGTGATCGGAGAGAGGATAGTCCAATACCCGGGAATGGATGATGTTCAGGCTGCGGGACACCAGGATGTGATCAAACTTTTTCACCGGCCGCCAGCTCGGGAATGTCGCCTGGTCGCAGGCAGGCTCGTTCATGTCATGATTCTGGATGAAGCGCCGGATCTCCGACGCATCGCAGCCGGCATTGAGGTCGCCCATGAGGACGATATGGGGGCGGTCCTGCAGCAGTTCACCAAGGAAAGCCAGTTGCTTGCCCCGGGCGCGTTTGCCCAGAGCCAAGTGGGCGCTGCACAGCAGCAGGGCTTCACGGTGGGTGCCGAAATCGAACAGCATGGCGCCCCTTCCCGGTCCTCCGGGCAACTTGTGATGAGTGACCCGGGTCGGGCGGAAACGGCTCAGAAAGCCATTGCTGTGCTGGGCGATAACGCCGATGTTACGGTTGATCTGTCTGTACCAGTGTGGAAAACCAGCGCGATGCGCCAGGTACTCCGTGATGTCCACGAATCCACAGCGCAGACTGCCGGCATCCACTTCCTGCAGGCTGACCATATCGAATTGTGACAGCATGGATGCCATGCGGTTGAGGTTGAGCATACGCTCCCGGTGGGGGAGTACATGTTTCCAGCCCTTGGTGACATATTCGCGGTAACGGCCCGTATCTACACCCACCTGGATGTTATAGCTGAGCAATGAAAAACGCCGCGGCAGAATACTGCCGCGGACGCTGACATCCTTGTCCAAAGCAGGGTTCACTTTTTGCGGTCGGCCAGGGTTTGTTGGATGAGTGCGTCGGTGGTTTCCAGCACTTTGGGCGTGTTCTTGATGCGATAGCGGCCGTCCACGATCATCATGGGTACGGAGCGTACTCCATACCGGCGCATCAGGGCGGCGGCGCGATTGGTCTTGGTCTGCACGGTGAAAGAGTTCAAGGTGGCGTGAAACTTGCTCATATCAACGCCGTTTTTCTCCAGGAACTTGTCGATGTCCGCCTGAGTGCGCAAACGTTGTTTCTGCTCATGAATGGCTTTGAACCAGGCATTGTGCAGGCGCTCCTCCTCGCCCATGACTTCCAGGGCAAAGAAATTCTTGGCGTGCAGGTTGGCTGCGCCGCCGAACATGGCCGGCATATGGCGGAATTTCACGTTTTCTGGCAGTTTCTTGGTCCATTCCTGCAGGGCGGGCTCAAGATGATTGCAATGAGGGCAGGTGAACATAAAGAACTCGATAACTTCCACGTCATCGCCGCTGCCTACTGGCGGGGCAGGGGTGATGAGATTGTAGTCAACGCCTTCTTTAAGGTCGGCTGCTGAGATGTTCAGGGACAGCAGGCCCAGGGTCAGCAATATGAGCAGTTTTTTCATGGATAATACTCCTGGATGGAATTTTTCTGGCTACCTGAACCCCGGATTCAGGTATTTATTCAGCAGAAACTGGGACAGTCCTGTGCAATTGAAGTTCAGTCGCATGGCAGCATTCTACATGCTGAAGACGGTTCAGTACATGAAGCGGTTTGACCTTTGATCATTCCAATTAGGCAAATTCTTCCCTGTGCGCAACAATGGCGGGCAATGGGTATTCATGGCAAGAGAAACATTTGTCGCCCCGCATCGGTCTTTGTACTAACCCGGCGGTCTGGTGTGTCATATTCAGAGCATCAGTCATCTCTTTCTAATCCATTCAAAGAGTGCCGGCTGACAACAGAGTGCCGGATGATCCCGGGTGGCGGCTTCAGAACGCCAAACCATTCTTGACGGAGCGGGGCTTCCATCTGCGCCCATATACTGAACAGGTAAACAGATACCATGAACAATCGTTCTTCACGCCGGGTTCTGGCGGGTGATATAGGAGGCACCAAAACGCGTCTGGCCGTTGTGGATGTCGAGGGAAATGTGTTGCATACCCAGGTAGAGAAGACCTACAGCAGCCGGGAGCATGCTTCGTTGCGCGCCATTGTCCAGGATTTTACCCGTCAGCATGAATACCATGTTGAAGGGGCCTGTTTCGGTATTGCAGGGCCTGTGCATGACAATATCGCCCAGGCGACCAACTTGCCCTGGCGCATTGATGCGCGTGAACTGGGTGAGTATTTTGATGTTGGTCCGGTTTTTCTGATCAATGATCTCGAAGCCAATGCCTGGGGCATCCCGGCCCTGAAACCTGAAGACCTGTTCGAGCTGCATGCCGGCGCTGGCGAAGCGTCAGGCAATGCCGCCATTATTGCAGCCGGCACGGGTCTGGGGGAGGCCGGTATGTATTTTGACGGTAAGGAATTGCGGCCCTTTGCCACCGAAGGCGGGCATGCTGATTTCAGCCCCTGTGGTGATCTGGAGATCGAACTCCTGCGTTTTCTCCTGAAAAAGCACCAGCATGTCAGCTGGGAAAGGATTCTGGCCGGACCCGGTCTGGTGAATATCCATGAATTCTTGCGAAATCATCGCAAGATGGCCAGTCCCAACTGGTTGGTGGAGGAGATGGCAAGGGGAGATCCGGCTGCAGCGATTTCACGTGCTGCCCAGGAACAGACGGACAGGGTTTGCGAGGAAGCCCTGGAAATGTTCGTCAGCCTGTACGGTGCGGAAGCCGGCAACCTCGCTCTTAAGCATATGGCCACCGGGGGCATTTATATTGGAGGCGGTATTGCACCAAAGATTCTCACCTGGTTGAGAAAAGGTGATTTCATGCATGCGTTCCTCGACAAAGGACGCATGCGTCCCTTGCTGGAAAGCATGCCGGTGCGGGTTATTCTGAATGATCGCACCGCCTTGTACGGGCCGGCCATCTATGCCGCCCGGTCTATCCATGACTCAAGATAAGGAGAAAGGAATGCAACTGGGAATAGTAGGTTTGGGCAGAATGGGCGCCAACATGGCGCGGCGCCTGATGAAAGCGGGGATAGAGTGCGTTGTCTATGATCGCAATGCCGCCAGCGTCGAGGCATTGCAGGCTGAAGGGGCGACAGCTGCAACTGGCCTGGCGGATCTGGTGCAGAAGCTCCATGAGCCCCGGTATATCTGGATGATGATTCCGGCAGCCTATGTAGAGGGGCTGATCCGGGACCTGAAAGCCCATCTGGTTCCAGGGGATACCCTCATCGACGGCGGCAATTCGTACTACAAGGATGATCTTTCCCGCGCCAGGGAACTTGTGAATGATGGAATTCACTATGTGGATGTGGGCACCAGTGGGGGCGTCTGGGGACTGGAACGTGGTTACTGTCTGATGATCGGTGGTGAGGACAAGATCGTGAAAGACCTCGACCCGGTTTTTGCAGCGCTTGCCCCTGGGATGGGGGATATCCCCCGCACCGAAGGAAGAACCGGACAGCCCAGCCAGGCGGAGCTGGGCTATCTGCATTGTGGCCCCAGTGGCGCCGGGCATTTCGTGAAGATGGTGCACAATGGTATCGAATATGCCCTCATGGCGGCCTATGCCGAGGGAATGAACCTGCTGCGCCATGCCAACGTGGGCGCGGCTGACCGGGAAGTGGATGCAGAGACGGCGCCCCTGCGTAATCCTGAAGACTTCCGCTTCGATATCGATGTTGCCGAGGTGGCGGAAGTGTGGCGCCGGGGCAGTGTCATTGGTTCCTGGCTGCTGGATCTTACCGCCAATGCCCTGAGCAAGAATCCCGAACTGGACAACTTTTCCGGGCGGGTCTCCGATTCCGGGGAAGGACGCTGGACCAATATTGCCGCTATAGAAGCGGGAGTGCCGGTGCACGTGTTGAGCGCTGCCCTGTATGACCGGTTCAGTTCCCGTGGAGAAGGGGTATTTGGCAACAAACTGCTTTCGGCCATGCGCTTTGAATTTGGCGGCCATCATGAAAAGGAACAGGAGTAAATCATGGCAGATATGGAACTGGCACAAAAAGCGGACCCTGCACCTCCCTGCACCATGGTGATCTTTGGCGCACGGGGAGATCTTGCCAAACGCAAACTGTTTCCTGCCCTGTATTACCTTGCCAGGGACGGCTTGCTCAATGAACAGTTCTCTATTCTTGGCGTGGATCATATTGAAGGAAACAGCGAGAGCTACCGTGAATACCTGGATGAGACCATGCAGGATTTTCTCGGTGCGGATTTCTCCTCCAAGCTTTGGGATGAGCTGCGACCCAATGTTCACTACCTTCAGGGTGATTTTCTCCAGGACCAGGCTTTCACGCGGCTGAGTGAAAAACTGGCGGACCTGACGGCGACGGCGCAGACACCGGCCAACTACCTGTTCTACATGGCCACTCCACCGCGTTTCTTCGGTGAAATCGCAACCCGCCTGCAACAGGCGGGTCTGGCGCGGGAAGAGGAAGGACAGTGGCGGCGGCTGGTGGTGGAGAAGCCCTTTGGCCAGGATCTGCAGTCCGCTCTGGTTCTGAACAAGACGCTGCACCAGGCGTTCCAGGAATCGCAGATCTATCGCATCGATCACTATTTGGGTAAGGAAACCGTGCAGAACATACTGATGTACCGGCTGGCCAACAGTACCGTGGAGCCGATCTGGAATCACCGCTATATCGATCATGTCCAGATCACGGTTGCGGAAACCGTAGGCGTGGAAAACCGCGCTGGTTACTACGAGCCCTCCGGTGCATTGCGCGATATGCTGCCCAATCATCTGCTGGCGCTGATGTCTGTAGTGGCCATGGAGCCTGCCAATGCCCTGGATGGCGAAGCGGTGCGTGATGAACAGGCCAAGATCCTCAAGGCCATCCGTCCCCTGGAGCCGGAAGAGGTTTTGACCCAGGCCATTCGCGGACAATATGCCGCCGGCGCCACGCCGGATGGACAGCCATTACGGGCTTACCGGGATGAGCCGGGGGTTGCGCCGGACTCTACCACTGAAACCTATGTGGCCTTGAAGCTGGCCATCGACAGCTGGCGTTGGGCGGGTGTGCCATTCTACCTGCGCACGGGTAAACGCATGGCAGGCCGCTACACGGAGATCGCCGTGCAGTTCAAGCATGCGCCCAACATGATGTTCAAGGACTCTCTCGTGAAGCGTGCCAACATCCCGCCCAATGTGCTGATCCTGCGCATTCAGCCCAATGAAGGCATTGGCATGTGCTTCAACACCAAGGTTCCCAGCCCGGTGCCGCAGCTCAGCCAGGTGGAGATGGATTTCAGCTATGCCGACTACTTTGGTCAGGCTCCCACCACGGGGTATGAGACCCTGATCTACGACTGCATGTGTGGCGACCCGACCTTGTTCAAGCGGGCCGATACCATCGAGAGTGGGTGGTCGCTGGTGGAGCCCATTATCGATGTCTGGAGCGCTCTGCCTCCCCGGCATTTTCCCAATTATGCTGCAGGCAGCTGGGGACCAGAGGAAGCGGATGCCCTCATGCACAATGATGGCAGAAGCTGGCGCAAGTGTGACCATGTAAAGCCTGCCTGAACATGAGCGACGAGGAGGAAAACGCAGAGCGCAGCAGGCTGGAGGCCCAGCGGCAGGGCAGGGAGAACTGGCGCTTGTGGGGGCCTTACCTGGCTGAGCGCGCCTGGGGCACCGTGCGTGAGGATTACAGCGCTGATGGTGAGGCCTGGGAGTATTTCGATCACAGCCAGGCGCATATCCGGGCATACCGCTGGAACGAAGACGGCCTGGGAGGGATTTGCGATGAGGAGCAGCGCTTGTGTTTTGCGCTGGCCTTGTGGAATGGGCGCGACCCCATTCTCAAGGAACGTGCTTTTGGCCTCAGCGGCGAGCAGGGCAATCACGGTGAGGACGTAAAGGAATACTACTTCTACCGGGATGCCACCCCCAGCCACAGCTGGCTGCATTTCCAGTACAAGTATCCCCAGGGGGAATACCCGTATGCGCAACTGATCGAGGAGAATCTGCGCCGGGATCGCAGCCAGCCGGCCTACAATCTGCTGGATACCGGTATTTTTGAGGAATCGCGTTACTGGGATGTGGAGGTTTTCTATGCCAAGGCGGCGGTTGATTGCCTGCATATCCGCATTCTCATCACTAACCGGGGACCGGATGCCGCTGTGCTGCACCTGTTGCCCAGCCTCTGGTTCCGCAATACCTGGAGTTGGGAGGAAGACTCCCCTGTCCCCCTGATTCATGAAGGGAATGGCGGGTCAGGGTATGCCTGGAAAATGTGTGCGGAACATGAAAGCCTGGGTTCCTATACGCTGTATGGAAAAGACGCCGCAGAGCTGTTGTTCACCGGCAATGATTCCAATCTGGAAGCGCTTTGGGGTGAGAACAATTCCGTTGCTTATACGAAGGATGCATTTCACCGCCGGGTGATCAGGGGTGAAAAGCAAGCTGTAAATCCTGCGCAAAGGGGCAGCAAGGCAGCTGCCTGGATGCAGGTGGAACTGGCTCCTGGTGCGCAAAGCAGTATCGACCTGGTGCTGGCCGCAAACCCCATGGATCATCCCTTTGCTCGTCACCATGATGTACTTGCGCAGCGGCGGAGGGAAGCTGACCGCTTCTACCATGACGTACTGCCCCATGCCCGGCCGGAGGATCAGAACATCCTGCGACAGGCCTTTGCCGGCCTGGTCTGGAACAAGCAGTATTACCATTTTGACGTGGATCGCTGGTTGCAGGGGGATCAGGTGCCTCCGCCACGGGAGCGGCGCCTGGGGCGCAATCACGCCTGGCGGCACCTGAATGCATCTGACGTCATTTCCATGCCCGACTGCTGGGAGTATCCCTGGTTCGCCGCCTGGGATCTGGCCTACCATTGTGCCGCTCTGGCGCATATCGATGTGGATTTCGCCAAAGAACAGATCGAGCTGGTTCTAAGTGAGCGCTATCTGCACCCCAACGGGCAGATCCCCGCCTACGAATGGGATTTTTCCGATGTCAATCCACCCGTTCAGGCCATGGGTGCGCTGAAGGTGTTTCGCGGTGAGCGCATTCAGCGTGGCGAGGGTGATATCAGTTTTCTGCAGCGGGTGTTTCACAAGTTGCTGCTCAATTATGCCTGGTGGATCAACCGCAAGGACCGGGACGGTCTGAATCTGTTTGAAGGCGGCTTCCTGGGACTGGACAACATTTCTGTCTATGACCGTTCTGAATCCCTGCCCCCTGGCTATCACCTGC
The DNA here is from genome assembly GCA_026994195.1 of Sedimenticola sp. Classification (GTDB taxonomy): domain Bacteria; phylum Pseudomonadota; class Gammaproteobacteria; order Chromatiales; family Chromatiaceae; genus Thiolapillus. The sequence continues at coordinate 14,457 of JALWRH010000074.1, forward strand.
GTCAGGCGGATGCCACCGGGTGGATGGCCATGTTCTCCCTCAATATGACCGTCATGGCCCTGGAGATTGCCACGGTTCATGGCGAGTATGAAAACATCGCCATCCAGTGTTACCAGCAGTTTCTCGCCCTGGCGGATGCCATGGCGGGAGATGAGGATGATGGCCTGTCCCTGTGGGACGATGCAGCGGGATTCTTCAAAGACGTGGTCACGACGCCTCAGGGTATAGGCCATCACATCGATGTCTATTCCTGGGTGGGGCTGATTCCCTTGTTTGCCTGTGAAGTGATAGACCAGCGCCTGCTGAAAGGCGTGCCCCGGTTTCGTGAACTCTTGTATGAACACCGTGGGGGCATGTTTCATGGCAGAAGCATCTGCGCCTGTCCCCAATGGGAAAATGGCCGGGGTGAACATTTGCTGGCCTTAGTGGATGAACGCATGCTGCCCAGGATGCTCGAACGCATCCTGGATGAGAGCCAGTTTCTCTCACCCCATGGCGTGCGCAGCCTCAGCCGGGTTCATGAGTGGGATCGGGATCTGGGCTATCTGCCCGGCATCGGCCAGGCGCACATCGAGTATGTGCCCGGTGAGTCCAATTCCTGGCTGTTTGGCGGTAATTCCAACTGGCGGGGACCGGTGTGGCTGCCCACCAACTATTCACTGATCCAGGCGCTGGAAAAATACTATCGCTATCTGGGGCCGGGTTTCACCTTGTCCGTGCCCTGCATGAACGACCGGGAGCTCAATCTGCGTGAGATCGCCACTTTGCTGGCGGATCGCCTGGTGGGATTGTACCGCCGGGACGTGAACCACATCATTCCCGCGCTGCAACAACAGGATCCTTTTCAGAAAGACCCTCACTGGCAGAGCCTGTATCTGTTCTATGAGTATTTTCATGCGGAAACCGGTCAGGGCCTGGGGGCAGCGCATCAGACCGGTTGGACGGCGTTGTTGGCCAACCTGGTGATGCGGCGCTACCGGCGGGATATTCCCAACTACTGGACTACGGTATAGAAAAGACCCTGTATAAACAGGGTCTTAATTGATTATTATTTACAGTAATATCTAAGGTGTACTCTAGAACGGAATGTCGTCCTCAAAGTCGCCTGCCGGCACATTCTGTGGGCTGCTGTTGCTTTGGCTTGCAGGCTGTGATGGCGCGGAGCGGGAAAACTCTGCGCTACCGCCACCGGAGCTTCCACGGCTGTCCAGCATCTGCATCTCGTTGGCCACGATTTCCGTAGTGTAGCGGTCCTGGCCGTCCTGTCCCTGCCACTTGCGGGTGCGCAGGCTGCCTTCGATATAGACCTTGGAGCCTTTCTTCAGATACTCCCCGGCGATTTCCGCCAGGCGGTTGAAAAACACTACCCGGTGCCACTCGGTGCGTTCCTGCTGTTCACCGCTTTGCTTGTCTTTCCAGGTCTCTGATGTGGCTACGGTGATGTTGGTGACAGCGCCGCCGCTTGGCATGTAGCGGGTTTCCGGGTCCTTGCCCAGATTGCCAATGAGTATGACCTTGTTTACGCCTCTTGATGCCATGTTTCCTCCTCAGGTGATTTCGTCCGTGAACTCAGGTTTCAGTCAGTAGCAGAGTTTACCGCCCCGCGGCGGATGTTGCACCCGTTTTGGCGGGGGTGCGCATGGTGACCGCCAGGGCCAGCCATGCCGCGATGAATCCCAGGGCCATGAGGAAAACCGAGGTTTCGCCAAAATGGGTATGCACCCAGCCCCCGAGCAGGCCGCCCACAAAGGCGCCGCTGAACTGGGACGTCGAATAAACCCCCATGGCGGTGCCGCGAATGGGACCGGGAGCCAGTTTGGAGACCAGGGAAGGCAGGGTGGCTTCCAGCAGGTTGAAGCCGGTAAAGAACACCAGCAGCATCAGGCCCAGTCCCCAGATGCTGCCGGAGAACAGCCAGAACCCTGCCAGGGCCAGGCCCAGCA
>JALWRH010000075.1 GCA_026994195.1 Sedimenticola sp.
CACCCAATGTCCACCCCCGCGTATACGTCACCCCCGGGTTCATTCAAACACTCAAGACCCGTAGAGCAAACAATGACAGTGGCTGGACCAAATGGGAGAACACAATCCGGGCTAAGGCACAGTCCGAAGGCACTCGGCGCTACTGCTTCGACGCAGCCCTGCTCTATCAGGTGACCGGCAACAACCAGGACCTGCAAACCGCTCTTACCATCTTCAACAACAGTATCACCTACTGGGAAAATACCGTACTGGTGAACAATGAGTTCCGCTGGGAGAACGCTCAACTGGGCGCCTGTCTGGATCTTCTATGGAACGATATCGATACCTCCTTGAGAAATCGCGCCATCCGGGCCTTTCTTGCGGATGACGAATACAATATTACAGACCGTGTACTGCGCCGCGACGATACCGATGAATTCGCCTCCTTTCCCCGCAACTGGATTGTGGATGGCCTGGTCGCCTGCGGCGCAACCGGTATCGATCCCGCTCTGTCAGATCGCGCCTGCGCCATCCTGGAACACGGCCACCGGCTATGGCATGGCGTGCAACTGGTAAAAGCCCGCAGAGAACGGGGCAAATACGCACAAGCCGATGGCATGAAACCGGACGGCACGGCCTACGGTCAGGGCACCCAGCTCTATTGGCTGGAAATCTTCCTGGCGCTGTCAAATGCCGGCGAACCCATTGATTCTTACGGGCCTCACATCGAGAATGCCCTCAAATCCATGTTCCTCTACCTGTTCACGCCCACCCAAAAGGGCTTTGTTTCCATGGGAGACGTGGAAGCCTACACCGACAACTTCAGCATCGAGCCCAACAGCTACCAGCTGCGGCGGGCCAACGGGGGAGTACTGGGACTGTTCTCAGGCGTCCTCGCCAAGGCCGGTCGCACCCAGGCCGCCGGCTGGGTACAAAACCTTTTGAGCAAACGGTACGATGTCGATCCCGTGAACAAGGTGGACGGCACAACCGTTTACCGCCTGATGTTCGAAACAGACGAAATTCCAAAAGTCGATCACAGCAAATCCCTGGATACCTTCTTCCAAGCCGAAGGCTTTGGCGTGGTATTCGACCGTACATCATGGGAAGACAGCGCTTCCTATCTCATGTTTCGCGCAGGCTGGAACACCGTAGACCATGTCCACGCGGATGTTGGTCATTTCCAACTGTTCCGCCAGGGCAAATGGCTGACACATGAATCCATTGCCTACGGCGGTCCTGCCTCCTGCCTGGGACACAACATCTGGGTTATGAAAACTGGTGATACCGGTGGCGGCGCCTGCCCTGGCGGTTTTGGCCAGAACTTCTTCGCCCAGAACGACAACAGCAAATCATTGATCCTGCGAGCCAGCTCTGGCTACGACTACACCTATGTCACCGCAGAGATGGCGGGCGCTTACAATATCTTCAAGGAACATGATCTGCGGAACTTCGACAGCGTTCAGCGTTCGTTGCTGTGGATCAAGGATCACAGCGGCTACGGCACTGATACCCTGGTCATCCTGGATCGCATAGAAACTTCCGCAAATGCTGATGCGGACGCTATCGGTTACTACCAGTTACACCTGGATGAAAACCCGGTCATATCCGGCAAGCGCGCTACCACCACCCTGGGAACCCAGAAGCTGGTGGTAGACGTCGTCTCTCCATCCACGGCAGCCCTGTCCGTCATCAGCCCCAGCGGTGCTCCCGGAGGCAACAGCGATCAGGCCATCTATACTCATCGCCTGCGCATAGACCCGGGCAGTAACGGTCACCTGGTCAATATGATCACGGTATTGCGGGGTTCTGCCGCAGGAACCAGCCTGGATCAGCCCGTGGCTGTCAACAGCAGCACACTGCAAGGCACCTATACACAGGGTACCCTGGTGCTGATGCCCACATCCCCCATCAAGGACAAGGGCGCCAGCCTAACCTCCGCCTCTGCCACGGTTTCAACCACAAGCGCATTGACGGTCTTCATCACCGGCCTGAAAAAGGACAGCGGTTATTCCCTGCAGGCCACCCAGTCAGGCGCTTCTCTGACCATTTCAGTTTCCCCCAATGGAAACTTGAAAACCGATGAGGGAGGCGTTCTGGGGGTACGTATCGACAGCGACAGGAGCATTGTGCCCATAGAGATCTCCTACACGATCTTCAATGATGATTTCGAAGGCATAGGCAGCTGACCCGTAACTCTGTATCCGGTCGGTCTAACCTTTCCGCCGCCCGGGTACACTGACAGATCCAGCGCCTCCCAGTCCTCTGCCGGAACAAACCGGTGTCATTTACTGCAACCAGTCCTTCCCCTACTTGCAGTTTGCCCGGATTCAGGGCAAAGTTTGCCGCGTGCCTCCAGAGGAAAACGGATCAGCCGCATTGAACATTACCGGGAAAGTCGTTCACTCACTGAAATGGATGTCCCTGTCCAAGCTCATTGCCCAAGGCATACGCTGGATCGTGACCTTCATTGTCATCCGTATCCTGCTGCCCGAAGACTACGGACTGATGGCGATGTCCGATGTGGTGATCTCGTTTTTTGCCCTGTTCGCCACAGCAGGCCTGGCTTCCGCCCTGGTCCAGGTCAAATCATTCACCGAGATGCAGATCCGGGAGCTGTTTGGCCTGCTCCTAAGCGTAAACTTGGTTCTGGCGGTAGCTGTATTTCTGATTGCTCCACAGGCCGCAGCTTTCTACCACGAAGAACGCCTCATACCGGTTCTCCATGCCTTGCTGCTTGGCTTCCTCATTACTGCTTTTGAGACACTGCCCTCGGCATTGCTAAACCGGGAAATGCGTTTCAAGGCCCTGTCGCTCATCGACCTGGGTGCTGCCGTAACCTCAGCGATAGTCACCCTGACACTGGCCCTGTCCGGTGTCGGCGTCTGGAGCCTGGTCATCGGCTACCTCAGCGAAATGACCCTGCGCGCTTTTCTGAAGTTTTCACTTCAGCCGGTAAAGGTCTGGCCAAAGTTCTCTTTCAGGGAATCCCTCCCACTCTTGCAGTTTGGCGGAACCATGACTCTGGGAAGCATGGTCTGGTTCGCCTTCGTCAATACCGACATGGTGATCGGCGGCAGGCTCTGGGCCACGGAAACCCTGGGTATCTATGCCGTTGCCATGCAGATTTCCCAGATCCCCCTGAGCAAGCTCACGCCGATGCTGAAACAGGTCGCCTTTCCCGCCTATTCCAACCTGCTGCACAAAGGCGATGAGATCGGTCCTTACTTTATCAAGGCCAGCGGCCTGGCCATGTTCATGACCTTTCCGGTGTTCTTCGGCATGGCTTCCACGGCAAACGCCTATGTTCCCCTGTTGCTGGGGGAAAAATGGCTGGCGGTCATTCTGCCTGCAACCCTGATTCCCCTGACCCTGCCCTTCAGAGTCGCACAGGAACTGATCGATCCCGCCATGCAGGCCCGGGGATACCCTCGCGGGGTAGTCATCAACTGGGCCTTCGCCCTGCTGATCACAGGTCCTTCCCTTTATGTAGGCGCCAGGTTCTGGGGGCTGGAGGGACTGTGCTGGGCCTGGGTCATCAGTTTCCCGGTAGCTTTCCTTTTTTCTGCCTCAAAGGCATGCCGGGTGCTGGATGTTTCCATGGGAGCATACCTGTCCACTCTGGCAAGACCCCTGGCCTGCGCATCACTGATGTACGCTACAATCGGGATTGAGCGCTATTTTACGGCAGACCTTCTGCCACTGGCAGCCCAACTCACACTGCAGATAATCACCGGCGTGATCATCTACCTCGCAGCAAGCCGTATTCTATGCTCCAACGAAATGCGCCACCTTTTTGAGCTGGTCAGGAACGTCCGCTCCCACTAGATCCTCTGGTAACTCGCCCATGGAACCACAAGACTATTTCATTTCTGTCGTCATCCCCAACTACAACTATGAAAAGTACGTGGGAGAAGCCATTCGCTCGGTGCTGGATCAAACCTGGAGCAACCGGGAGATTGTGGTGGTTGATGATGGATCCACGGACGATTCCGTCCAGGTCATACAGGGGTTTGGCGATAAAGTGCGCCTCATCCAGCAGGAGAACCAGCACCTTTCCGCTGCCCGCAACACAGGGATTCGCGCAGCAAAAGGAAACTGGGTTGCCTTTTTGGACTCTGACGATCTGTGGCACCCGCGCAAACTGGAACTCCAGGTTGCCGCCCTGAGAAAGCATCCGGACTGGGCCTTCGTTGGCGGCGATGTTCTCGATGCAGGGGACTACCCCGATTTCAGTCTGGAGTCTGTCCAGGACGAAGAAGCCTCCCTGAGGGATTTTCTTGCCTATACGCCCATGTCCGGCTCTGTGGCCCTGGTAAAAAGAGCATGCTTCGACAAAGTCGGCATGTTCGATCCCGAGTTGCGTTCCAGCGAAGATCTGGACATGTGGCTCAGGCTGGCAACAGCCTATCGTGGCGGCCGCGTAAAGGCTCCCTTGTGGCACTACCGGCAACACCCTGATCAGATGAACCGCAATATGGGAACCATGCTGAGCACCCGGAAGCGTGTCATGAGCCGGTTTTTCAAGAAGCACCCAGTTCCTTTTTCCCAGAGGCGCATCGCCTGGGCCCAGTACATGTATGATGCAGCCATCACCCACAGGGATAATGGTGGAAACCTGTGGCGTTCACTGGCCTATGGACTGGGCAGCCTTCTCTACGCTCCCGAGAGCTACCATGCGGAAGCCACCACGGCCGAAAGGATGAAATCCGAGGTCGTCACGCTGATGAGGCTGTTGCGTATCCACAAGCCTGGCGAACCCGGGGGCTGAAGACTGTCAACTGGCTGGCTCTGAGGAACCCGGCACGGGGAAACTTCCGGTTTACCTGAGAAGAATCTTTCTGATCTTGATATAGGTGTCCCCCAGCATCCACTTCAGGGCCTTCTTGAAATTCCAGAAAGCGATCTGGAACAGCTGATGCCGGTTCATACCTGCCGATGCCAGATCCACAACCCGGTGATTCGGGGTGGCATTATTGATGGCGTAACGGCCCACTAGGCGGATATCCCCATCCTGTTGAATCAACTTGTTTGGCTCTGAAGTGAAGAGGTAGCGGATACCAACCCGGGAAGCCAGCGTTTTGACCCTGTCCGAGTAGAAGCCCCCGGGCACCGATGCACAACTGATCTCCTTGCCAAGCACCTCCCGCAGGATGGAACAGCTGCGCTCCCACTCCCGGGCAATCTCTTCATCACTCAGTGCGCTGATGTTGCGTGGATGGGTGTGGGAATGGGAGCCAATCACATGCCCCCGGCGGTCCAGATCACGGATATCATCGGCCGTCATAAAGCCTTCCTTGCCAATCTGATCCGTGGTGATAAAGAAATAACCGACCCAGCCATAGCTTTCCAGGCGTTCCGCCACCTGGGTGATTGCGCTTTTACCACCATCGTCAAAGGTAAACAGGATCCGCTGAACGGCTGTTGTATGTGTCTTCAGCTCCGGAAGACGGGTATCCACCTGGGAATAGTGCTGGTGCAGCAGCGCCAGCTGCTGTTCAAAAGCTTCCCGATCCAGCTTGTAGATGTTGGCATCCGGGCTGTTGAACCCCGATGCCTCGTACTTTCCCTGTTCCACCACGTCGTGATAAAGAAGCGAGGGCGCCACCCGGCGTGCACGCTGCCGTTTGCGCGCCGCCCGCTTCCATTTCAGATACCGGCTCATCCAGGGTTGCCCCCATACTCCGGATTTCCTTCCCCGGGTATCGATGGGAGAGGCCTTTCCCTCATATACCTCCAGCAGTTTCTGGCGTATGGCATCGAGGTTGTCGAATACGGTGCCATCCTGTATGGCAATATGCGAGTCGCGCAACTCGTCGAATTCCGGATAGAAATAACCGTACACGGGACCGGTATCCACACCATCATCTATCTTCAGCAGGGTCATGCCGACTTTGTCCAGATCATTGGACGCCAGTGCCCAGAAACACCCATGGGCATTCCTGTACTCGGGGCAGATACCGGGGTGCATGACAAAGGTTCCGATCTCAGCCAAAGCATAGATATCTTTTTTCAGCAGGGTCTTGCACCGGGCGACAATCAGATCCGGCTGCAAAGCCCGGATGAATTCGGCAACTTCCGGCGTATTCGGTGACAGGGTATGAAGCTCTTGGCGCGGCCCCTGGTAATCCGGGTAGGCCTCCTGAACCCTTTTCAGCCGCTCCAGCTGCACCTCCTTGTCCCGGGCGGAGAGAAACAGCTTGTAGTAGAACCTGAAGAGCAGCACGTCCAGAAAGCGCAGCAAGCCGCTACGCCTGATCTCACTCCGGATCCGTTTGACCATTCTGCTGCGCGCTTCATCAATAAACACGATGCCGCCCAAGTCAGTAAACGAATCCAGCCAGGCCGGCAGGGCCTGTCCATTCAGCAGATCATCAGAATGGCAGATCAGCAGGGTCTTCATTCTTCTTTCCTTGCCGCTTCCAGTATCCATACTGTGCTCTGTCATCCCTTTGACCGGCATTCCGCCAGCATATCCTCATAGACGGGTGGATACACCCCTGCCGTAGTGCGCCAGTTGCGCACCTTCTGTACATATTCCAGGCCATTGGCCACCATGGATTGCAACAGGGAAGCATCGGCCAGAGTGGAGATCACGGATTCAGCGAGAGCCTCTGAATCCTCCGGCTTGAACAATATACCTGTTCTACCGTGCTCCACCATTTCCCTGTGCCCGCCAATATCAGAAGCCAGAACCGGAATACCCTGGGCCATGGCCTCAAGGGGCTTCAGCGGCGTCACCAGCCGGGTGAGGCGAATGTCCTCCCGGGGAAATACCAGCAGATCCACCAGACTGTAGTACTTGGTGATATCGGCATAATTGACCCGGCCGGTAAAGGTGACATGCGCGTCTATATCCAGATCCGAAGCCAGCTTCCTGAGGTGATCCGCTTCGTTTCCGCTTCCCACCAGCAGAATATGCGCATCAGGTACGGAGCTCAGAATGTCAGGCATGGCTTTGAGCAGGTATTCCAGGCCTTCGTACTTGAAAAAGGAACCCAGAAAAGCAATCACTTTTTTTCCTTCCAGCTTCAGTGCTTTTTCCAGTGCGCTGTCACGCTCAGTCTGCAGAGTGAACTTGGAAAGATCCACGGCATTGGGCGCCACCAGGAGTTTTTCTTCAGGAATTCCCCGGCCAATGATCTCTTCTTTCAACCCGTTGCAGATACAGCTGACCCTGTCCACATGCTTGAACACATGCTGTTCAATGGCCCTTATGATCCGGTACTGCGCGCCCCATTCCTTGATCTTCCCCGTATCCACGGCGGCATCTTCCCAGAAGGCTCTGACTTCATACAGCACCGGCATGCCGGTCAGTTTTCTCAGGCGCAAGCCCACCAGGCCGTTCAACATAGGAGAATGGGCATGAATCACGTCCGGCTTTTCCTTCTCGATGACCTCCATGGCCCGGTCTGTCATATGGCGCACATGATCGATGTAGGACAGCAGGGGAATCCGCGTGAACATGCCCCTGGCCCTTGTGGTTCTGTAGTAGGTGATGCCTTCCACTTCTTCGACCAGATCTTCAAACTTGTCATATTTCTCACTGGTCAACTGGCAGGTCTCCACCCCCAGGGCCATCAGATTGCGGATAATGGCATCCGACCGGGAGGAGTAACCGTTGACACTGGGTCGTGATAAATCTAGCAGGTGAAATACTTTCATTCTGATCCTTGCCGGGTAGTTACCGGTATTGCCGGGTTACAAAGAAAACTGACAACAATATCTGGCAGGCCTGCACGCGGCATCACCACCAGAGAATCCCTTATAGTTTCATATCCAGGCGCTTGTATGCCTGTTGCAGCAAGCGTCCGAAACGCAGCATACGACTGCCTCTGGGAAGCTGATGCAGGCTGTCATCACGCGATTCCGGCAGATGTTCTGACAGATCGGCAATAGTTTCCACCCTGAATCGATCCGCATTGTCAGCCAGGAAGCGGCAAAGCCCGCGCAAACGGGAAAAATTAACCCGGTTCAGGCGGCCGGTTCTCTTCTCCACGGATTCAAGATACATGAATTCAAAAGAATGGGTGACGATAGTGACTTCCCGCACTCCCATTTTTTCTGCCTTGCTTAACAGGTCTTTCATCTCCGCCAGGGATACTGCCGTGATCTGCAGGTGCCGGTATCCACCGCCAGGCTCGATAAAGTTGCTGATAGGCAGTTCCCATACCCCCTCCCCTGTATTGAAGAGCTCGACTTCCAGTTCGGGCCATTCCAACTCACTGTTCTTGCTGCGGTAGCAGGGATTGTAATTCGTGCTGATACTCAAACCGCATTTCGCCATAGCCCGCCAGGTATCATTGTTCGCACCAAAGTTTCCCGCCCGGAATGAAACCAGGCTGTCCTCTGGCACGCCGCAGTCGATCAGCACCTGTCTGCCTCTGGTCAGAAGCTCCACCTGCTGCTCCAGGTCATAGGCCGCCATGTCATCCGGTGGCGGTTCGATCTGACGCGTTATCCAGTCCGCTTCCTGCTGTACGGGATGTGCGTGCAGCTGTACATCATGCCCCCGTTTCAGAATGGCATGGCAGACTTGCTTGAGTTCATCCCGGCCAAAGAATTCTGCGCCAAACGGATCGACATAGAAACTCCCGCGCAGACCATGAGCCTCGAACTCATCCATTATGAGGGGAATGCCCAGTTCACGCGCCTGGTTGCCGAAGCGTCCCCACACCCGCAGGTCATAACCCGCCGCAGGCTGCAACCGGCCGTCCACCAGTCGTTCTTCACGGCACTCGGTATCAATGGTAAGGTAAATCCGCAGCACGGCTATGACACCCCAAACTCCCTGGCCAGCACCGCCACAATACGCTGCGCCGCCTGGCCATCCCAATACTGGGGAACACGTCCCACAGGTGGATCCTGCCGGATCGCCTTCCACGCAGCACGAATGGCATCGGGTTCAATACCCACCAGCCTGTTGGTGCCTTCCGAAATGGTAACCGGTCGCTCGGTATTCTCCCTGAGGGTCATGCAGGGTACCCCCAGTACCGTGGTCTCTTCCTGAATACCCCCGGAATCCGTGATCACCAGACGGGCGCTGCTCATGAGCCGGAGAAAATCCAGGTAACCGACCGGATCGATCATCTTCCAGCGCCCGGACGAAAGGGTTACACCCGCATCAGCAATACGGGGCTTGGTGCGGGGATGCACGGGAAAAACAATGGGCAACTCGGTGGCGATCTCATCAAGAGCACCGAGTATGTTCCCCAATACAGAGGGATCATCGACATTGCTTGGGCGGTGCAGGGTCAGTAAAGCATACCCTTCCTTCTCCAGTCCTAGTTCATCGAGTATGCTGGACTGCATGGCTTTGTCCCTGGCCGCCAGCAGGGTATCGATCATGACATTGCCAACAAAGTGTATTCTTTCCCCGGCCACGCCTTCATTACGCAGATTCGTCACCGCATCCGTTTCGGTGACGAACAATAAATCGGAAATGGTATCCGTGAGGCGGCGGTTGATTTCTTCCGGCATGTCCTCATCAAAACTACGCAGGCCGGCCTCCACATGAATCATCACCGGCCGGCGCCGGGGCCTACCCCGCCACCGGAAGGGCTGCCGGAGCTGAAACTTGGAAACCACCAGAGCACAGGCGATGGTGGAATTCACATCGCCCACCACCACCACGGCCTGAGGCTGCTCCTGTTCCAGCACAGGCTCGAAACTCCGCATGATCTCTGCAGTCTGCAGGGCATGGGAAGCCGATCCTACTTCCAGATCCAGGTCTGGCTTGGGAATCTTCAGATCCTCGAAAAACACCCGTGACAAGGCATCGTCATAGTGCTGGCCCGTATGCACCAGATGCACATCGAAGCCATCAGTTTCTCCCAGAACCTTCATCAAGGGTGCAATCTTGGGAAAATTGGGGCGCGCCCCGGCAATGCAAAGAACCTTTATGGGTGATCCGGACATTCTGACGTTCTCTCCTACGTTTTATTCATTGCATGAACCTGCCATTGGCCGGCCCGGCTTTCCTTCTACCTACCAGGCGATCTTCTGCCTGCCTGACAGGTACCGCCACAGGCCTGCTACTGCTGCAAGATTGAGCACGACGAAGGTCCGGGCCAGACGGCCCAGCGCTCCAGCCCTTTCCCCAAGCAGTGCCAGCCCGTAAAAAAACAACTGTCCCCCCATCAACAGTTCCAGAGCCATCAGGCCACGCCCTTGTACCTGAAGCAACAACAGCAGGTTACTGACAAACAAAGCCAGCAGCGCCCAGGGGCACACCAGGCGCATGAGCTTGTGGGAAACAAACTCGAACCAGGAGGGATTGTGCAATGGCGACAGCAAGGCCGGCAACCGGGCCATCAGCTGATAGTTGCCCGCCAGGGTGCGCACCTTGCGCCCAAACTCCCGGCCATCGCTCATGGCTTTGTCCCAGGCAACAGCCTCGGGCTCCAGCACTACCCTGTGTCCGCGTAACCGCTGCACCGAAGGCACCCAGACATCATCCAGAATGATATCTTCAGGTATGTCTTCCATGTCTTCAGCGGCGATTACATACAGTGATCCGGAAACCCCGGTCACGCTGCGAAAACCTGATTCAGACTGGCGAATCCATCTTTCGTAACGCCAGTACAATCCGGCGCCTGTGCTGCCCTGCAACAGCAACATTCCCCCCACCACAGCAACACCGGGAATCGCCAGCCTGGCCACCAGTTTGCTCACGCAATCCTGTTTCAGAGGCTGGCGGATGTCTGTCAGAAGCAGCACTTCACCCGATGCCTCCTTCCTCAAACGGTTGAGGATAGCCGGTTTTCCACTTCGCTGCTCCATGCAAAACACCCTCACCTGGTCGGGGTACTTGCGTTCACACTCCCGGAGAATCACATCCGACTGGTCATCACTGGCATCGGAACACAACAATATTTCCAGCTTGGGGCCGGTATAGTCCTGGAGCAACAGGCTCTCGACCTTGTCCTGGATGAAATCCTCACCGTTGTACACCGGAATCAGCACGGAAACACGGGGCATCCACCCCTGACGGGGTTTCAAATCAAGGGGACAGCACCTGGCAAGTAAAGCGATTAGCAAAGGATAGCCCACATAGGTATAGATCAAAATCGACAGGGAGAGGAAGAGAATCCAGAGCATGGTTCATGCACCCGGACTCAGGATGCGTCTTTCCCGCAGGGGCCACCAAGGGCGTTGTCATAACAGGAGATATAAGCCCTGATCATGCCGCCGAAGCTAAACTCATCCAATATGCGCTGTCGGCCTCCCTTGCCCAGACTGTGTGCCAGCGCTTCATCAGAAAGCACCGTGGTCAGGGCGGCGCCCAGTTCATCGGGACTGGAATGAGGCACCAGAATGCCACTCTTTTCATCCACCAACTCATCCACTCCGGGAATACGGGTCGCCACGATGGGACAACTGCTGGCCATAGCTTCCAGCAGAGAAATGGGCAACCCCTCGATCAGGGAAGACAGGGTGAAAACATCAAACACCTGCAACAGTTCCGGAATGTCCCTGCGTACCCCGAGAAAATGTACATGATCACCAATGCCCAATGCTGCTGTCTCTGCCACGATCTGCTCCTTCAGCGGCCCCTGGCCAGCCACGAGCAACTGTGCCTTGGGCACTTGCTGCAACACAATGGAAAATGCCCGGAGCAGAGTGACATGATCCTTGGCCTCGGTCAGGCTGGCAACGATGCCCACGATCTTGCTGTCCGCCGGCAGGCCCAGTTCTTCCAGTTTCCGGGCACGGTCGATTTCAATCTGATAGGGCGCCGGATCAATCCCGTTGTAGATATTGGTGATCCTGTTCGCAGGAATACCCAGGTCTTTTTCCAGGGAAGGGATCAGGTGCTTGGCCACGGTGGTAACCTGAACGGTCTTTTTGCCAATCCAGGACAGAACAGCTTTCAGTTTCCGTTGTTGCCCAGGCGTAAACTTTTCCAGAGAAGTGTGTTCAGTATAAACCAGCGGCCGGCGCGCAAGAATGGCTCCCGAGCCCCCGTACAACCAGGACATCTGGTTATGAACATGCACTATGTCATAGGATTCGGCCCGGATCAGGCGGCGAATCTTCAGGGGCAGAGAATAATCCAGACCCTGTTTCTTGGGGATGATATACACATGAACCCCCAAGGCTTCATATTCGTTCTGCAATACGCCTTCGGTTTCAAAAATACAGATGCCGGGTTCATAGCATCCCTGCGCCTTCATATCCCGGCACAATTCGAGCAACAGCGTTTCGATCCCCCCCATTCCCAAGGATGAATTGATGAACAGTATCTTTCGCGTAGTCTTTCCTGTGCGGCTCATAACAATCCTTTTCTTGAACGAAAGTCTTTTTCCCCACCAGATCGTTGCTTCCCAAACAACAAAAGATGCTGGTTCAAAGATCAATTTCTCCGTCGGTAATATACCATTCCCCACTGCTCAGCACCTGCTCCCATCTGATCTCCCCATTCGGATTGGACAGAACTCCGCCCCAACGCTTGCTCGGCCGTGTGGTGAAGCCACAACAGACAAGCCTGTCCTTCATTTCCTTACTGACCAGCAGTCCCATGTTGATGGCCACATTTCCTCCCGGACGCATGGCTTTCCAGAAACGGTGGAACAGGGAAGACAGCCAGGCCTTGTCCAAGTAGCGGAAATCATCGATCAGCACCACTTGCTCCCTGATGGAAAACACCAAAAAGGCCACGAGCTTCTGCTGCCCGTCATGCAGGCAGAACAGCTTGTAGTCTTGATATGGGCAATTGATATAGCGCCATTCAATATAGTCCGCATCATGTTTTCCCTGAAAGACCCGGGACTCGCGATTGCTCTGCCACAGTTGCTGCCATTCATCCCGCATATCATCAAGGGACGAACCAATACTTGTGCTTCCCCGTGAGCGGCTGAGAAGATTCAGCATGGACAGGCCAACATCCAAAACCGCTGACATGGGTCCCGCCAACCATGCGGGCATATGCCGGTCGTTCAGTCTTGGTATCAGCTTGCTGTGGGTACGGATCAATTGGGTAAAACGGATACTTTCACCAATACTCTTGTAGCCAATCCGCTTGAGGATGCCCTGGGAAGCAAGATTCGGAAATCCCATGAGAAAATCCACGCCCTGCTGCCAGGCCTGTTCTACGAGAGCGCGCTGCAACTGCAACGCCGGGCCAAATACCCGGAAATCTTTATCGATAGCGAAATCTATGGCCACGCAGGCCGTATAGCATTGCCCCTGCAGATAAAAATTACGGCGCATGGCAGAAGCCATGCCGATGATCTCCCCTTTCTCCTCCTCCATGGCAAGGCAGGTTATCGTCTCCCCAGCAGGGTTGTTGAAGTAAAGCCACTCAAACCGGCCTGCACTGATATAGTGCAGATTGTTGTCCCACAACCTTTGGATAGCACGCCGGTGTTCTGCATTGTCTTTATCTGCCAGAACAATCTTGAAGTTCACATCCCCTCCCCTCAACATCCCACGAACTCTAGGGATGCTGTACAAAGATACTGAAAATGGTGGTAATACCCTGTACCACGCAGAAGTCCCTTGGGTTCTGCAAAGCTTCCAGACTTCATCTTTGTGGATGGCTGGACAAGCGTTTCCACCTGGCGATTGATGCCAATAATTTTCCAACCCGGAAACTGAAGCGCATGTTCTCCGCTCTTGGGCCAGCCTGATTCAGCTTGCAGCAATCAGGCCACTTAAAATTCTGATTCCTGCTCGGAGTCTTCGCCCATTTGCATTCCAGTTTCAGGTAGACACTCGCCCGCTGGAATATTCTTACTTTGCCAAACTGGCCAACAACTCAAGCAGCCGCCCGGCAACCACCTGCTGGCCATAAGCATTGAGGTGTTTGCCATCGTCCGTATACTCTGGAATCAACTCGGCATATTCCTTGCCCGACAAGCTGAAACTGTGTGGTTTCCCATCCGGGTAGGTGGATTCCCAGGCCGCCACATCCGCCAATCGCCCTGTATGTGCGTATTTTTTTCGGATCAGGGCATTGTACGCATTTCGCTTGATATTCGCTTCATCCCCCCAGACTTCCATGCCCAACAAGCGCTTGATACCAGCTTTCCAGCTGTCGTTGAACACCCGCAACGGCACCGTAGAATATATCACAAGGGTTTCCGGATGTTTCCTACCCACTTCTGCCAGGGACTGTTCATACTCCCTGGCCAAAGCGGATACATCCGTTCCCTTGTCGATATCCACGTAACAGAACTTGAGCATCGCCATATCCGGCCGGGTATCTCCCAGCTCCTCATCCAGGTAATGCTGAAATTCCATCAACTTGCTTTTGGGATCGCCGTTTTTGCCAACGGTGGCATGCAATACCCCGGTTTGCGGCACAGGCTGGCCAGGCTGCAGTTCGCGGATAGAGAACAGGCCAGGACGTCCCAGCCGCGCAAGCACCCTGCTCAGTCCGTCGACGATGTTGTAACCCACGGACTGATGAGCAAAATAGAAGGTCTTGCCGGACAGAGCATCGAGTTGCGCTTCCGTGACATGGGGCAATGGAGGAGCACTCTGTTTCACGGGGCTTTTCTCTTCACTGCAGGCCAGCAGCCCCACCAGCATCAGGCCCGGCAAGAGTCCCGCTATCCACGTTTTTATGCAACTCATGTTCGACTCCCTTCCTGGAGCGCTCCATACAGGCCACTACGCCAAGTGATCCAGATACCACGACGATGCCTGATCCAGTCCTGTTTCGATGGAAAAAGCGGGTGCATAGCCCAGCAGTTCCCTGGACTTGCTGATATCCGCCAGGGAATGTTTCACGTCTCCCACACGGAAATCCCGGTATACCGGCTGCATGTCCGCCGCTGATGGAAAGACCCGGGCCACCCGTTCCTGTATCAGCCCAAACAACTCGTTCAGTGAAGTGCGTTCACCATAAGCAACATTATAGACCTGATTCAGGGCTGCATCTTTCTCAACAGTGGCAGCCAGCAGATTGGCCTGCACACAGTTGTCAATATAGCAAAAGTCACGGCTGGTACTGCCATCACCATTGATATAAAGCGTCTCTCCCTTGATAAGGGCAGCAAACCACTTGGGAATCACGGCGGCATAGGCGCCATCAGGATCCTGACGGCGGCCAAATATATTGAAGTAACGCAGGCCAATGGTCTTGAAACCGTACGTGCGGGCAAACACTTGCGCATACAGCTCGTTCACCAGCTTGGTGACGGCATAGGGTGAAAGGGGATTCCCGATCTTGTCCTCCACCTTGGGCAGATCCGGGTGATCGCCATAGGTGGAGCTGGACGCTGCATACACAAAACGCCTGACACCGGCATCCCTGGCAGCGACAAGCATATTGAGAAAGCCGGTGATGTTGTTCTCGTTGGTCAATGCAGGATCTTCCACGGACCGCGGGACAGATCCCAGTGCAGCCTCGTGCAACACATAGTGCACACCGGAGCATGCCCTGGCGCAGTCATCCGGATTCCTTATATCACCTTCGATGAACCGGAAATTATCCCACTGGGCCTCATTCACCAGGGTTTGCACTTCATCCAGGTTGTGCTGAAAACCCGTGGAAAAATTGTCCAGCCCCACCACTTTCTGATCGAGCTTCAGCAGGGTTTCCAACAGATTGGAACCAATGAACCCCGCTACCCCTGTTATCAGCCAGGTGGAAGGCGTTTTCTTCAGACGGGTCTGAAGCCCACCATAGCCACCATCGTCCCCGTGATCCATACTCAAAGCCGCCAGAAAGTCGTCTGTGCAGGAATTTGCTCAGGATCCAGCATGGACTTCACGTCCAGCAGGCAACCTTCCCCGGACAGCATGTCCAGAAAAGCCTGGGCCGGCATGTCACGGAACTGCTTGTGCGGCACAGCAATGATCAGGGCGCCCAGGTTTTTGAAATCAGAAAGCGGAGTCATGGCTTTGCCCATATAGGCCTCGGCTTCTTTCTGGTCCGCCACAGGATCAAAAACCATGGGCTCGATACCGTACTCTTCCAGTTCGTTGATGATATCCACGACCTTGGAATTGCGCAGGTCGGGGCAGTCTTCCTTGAAAGTCAGCCCCAGGATGCCGACCTTGCTCACCCCGGGCTGATGATTGTTGGACAACAAAAGCTTCACCGCCTTCTCGGCGACGAACTTACCCATATTGTCATTGATACGACGGCCCGCCAGGATGACCTGGGGGTTGTAACCCACGGCCTCCGCCTTGTGCGTGAGGTAGTAGGGGTCCACGCCAATACAGTGTCCGCCGACTAGCCCCGGGCGGAAAGGCAGAAAGTTCCACTTCGAGCCTGCTGCTTCGAGTACATGCAGGGTGTCGATGCCCAGGCGGTCAAAGATGATGGCCAACTCGTTGATCAGGGCAATATTCAGATCCCGCTGGGTATTTTCGATGACCTTGGCCGCCTCGGCTTCCTTGATGGATGCCGCACGGAACACCCCAGCTTC
>JALWRH010000076.1:0-10245 GCA_026994195.1 Sedimenticola sp.
TGGTGTTCCTGCCCTTTCATTTTCATGATTGCGCCAACCGCCTGACCCTGGGGCTGCTGGATCCGCACTCCCGCCAGCCCGCCTACAAACAATCGGCGGTGCGGGTGGAAAGAATCGCTGATCAGGAAGAGGCTGCGCGACTGAGTATGGAAATGCGCAAGTTCTGACCGTAGGTCGGACTTCAGTCCGGCAAAAGGCGGGGGTGTCGGGCTGAAGCCCGACCTACAGCTCGACAGATAACGATAAAGGTTGCCCAGAGAATGTTCAAAAGACGCGAAAACGAACCCGATTATGCCTTGCTCAAAGACCCCGAGAGCAAACCGCAAAACCGCTATGGCAAGCCCATAGAAACGGTTCCCGAAAATGATCCCCGGCGGCGGCAGGATTTCGTCATCAATGATGAGCCCCAGGAACCACTGAATCCCAACCGCTACAAACAGCATGGATTCTTCTTCACCGCGGACAACTGTATTGCCTGCCATGCTTGCGAGGCGGCCTGTTCGGAAAAGAATGACAACCCGGCCCACCTGGCATTTCGTTCTGTAGGTTTCGTCGAAGGTGGCAGCTATCCGGATTACCGGCGCATCAACATCTCCATGGCCTGCAATCACTGTGACAACCCGGTGTGTCTCAAGGGCTGTCCCACCCGGGCCTATACCAAGTTCGCCGAGTACGGCGCTGTGCTCCAGGACCCGGATATCTGTTTCGGCTGCGGCTATTGCACCTGGGTTTGCCCCTACAACGCCCCCCAGCTGGATCCGGTGAAAGGCCAGGTAAGCAAATGCAACATGTGCGTGGATCGCCTGGAAGTGGGTCTCAAGCCGGCCTGCGTGTCCGCCTGCCTGGGCAAAGCTCTGGAGTTTGGCGTCATAGAGAACATCCCCGAAGGGCGGGAGCAGGCCAAGACTGAAATTCCCGGTTTCCCCCGCACGGACATCACGCATCCCAACATCCGCTTTCAGCAGAAGCGGACTCTGCCCCGGGATATGCAGCGCGTGGACAGCACTCCCCTCAAGTATCACAAGGACGACGAGAAAGGAAAGTTCAAGCCGGTGCTGGATCCCAAGCAGGGTTTCGAGCGCAAGTGGAGCCTGAAGAAACTGCTGGGTTCCCATGAAAACGCGCACATTGCCTTCACTCTCAGCGCCCAGGCGGTGATGGGGGCTTTTACCCTGTTGATTCTGGGGGGCTGGTTCGGTGTGCAGCCCCTGGCGGACTACCAGGAGAGCCGCGCATTCACTCCTCTGCTGTTGCTGATGATGGCGCTGATGGGCTTTGGTATGTTCAAGCTCAACATGCATTTGGGCAAGCCCCATCGCTTCTACCGCGGTTTTTACAATCTGCGCATGTCTCCTGTGAGCCGGGAAATCGCCGGTGTGACCCTGTTCTTCATCGGGCTGGGTGGTTTCACCCTGCTCAGCTTCTTCCATGCGTCTTGGATAAGGGGCCTGGCCAATCTCATGGCGGCAGTGGCTCTGTTTGGCCTGGCCTTCGGGGGCTACTATATGTACAAGCTGTACCGTATCCCGGCGCGGCCTTACTGGGATCACTGGCATACCGGTGCCTCGTTCATTGGCACGGGCCTGGCTCTGGGGGCGCTGATGCTGGCGGTTGTGGCCCTGGTCTTTGGTGAGATGAACGGCATTCTGGGACGGCTGCTGGCCGGCACCATTGGGCTGGGTCTGCTCCTGGAAGGGATGGGGCTGTACCGTCATTATCGCGACCTGGGGCATAGCGAGAGCGAGGCGGCGGCTTCATTTTATGAGCAGGGTACCACTTATGGCCGCAGTTACTGGCTGCGGAATCTGCTACTGGTATCAGGTATGGGGTTGGCTGCCTTCATGACTATCAGTAGCGCCACCGGCGTCTTGCCCTTCATTCTGCTGGCGATCCTGGTCCTGGCCAGTGCGATACTGGGACGGGCAATGTTCTATGTGATGGTGATTCCAACCACCATGCCGGGCGCTTTCTTCTGGAAGAATAGGGGTTTTGTCGAACATGCCCGGGAAACGGGGCTGGCGGATATGCCCCAGATGGGGGTGGTTCGTGAAAGGCACCATGCATTCAAACTGGGTGAGTTGTTGCAGACGGTGCGCCAAACCAGCTTGAAAGACAAGCTGGATCAGTTCAAGAGAGTGTTTATTGGCTGACGTGTATGTTCTTTGGAACCCGCAGCTACTCACAGGGCGTTCACAAAAGGGCTGGTCGTTTGAATCAATAACGGGAAATCTCCCGGCTTTGCCAGGGGATACTTACTCATCTATACATGGAGGATATAGAAAATGAAAGCAACGCCTACCTTGCTCTCACTGGTGTTCTCGGTATTCCTGGTTTTCCCTGCAATGGCGTCCGATGTTGCTGAGGCGGGGTCGTATGGCAACCTGAGAGTATTGCAACGCGCTGTGGAAAAAGGCGAGTCCCTTGAGGTCAGGGATGAGGATGGAAGTACCGCGCTCAACAATGCGGTGACTTTTGGTAAGTTGAAAGCCGTAAGTTTTCTACTGGAACATGGGGCTCAGATCCACACCAGAGATAGTGATGGCTCCACACCTCTGCACAATCTTACGGTGTTTGAAAAGAAACAGGATGTGGATATAGCCAGGCTTCTTCTGTCCCATGGTGCTGACCTGAATGCCCGTGACAAGGATGGCTCCACACCGCTGCAGCTGGCAGTGTCGTGGGGAAGAACTTCTTTGGCAAATTTCTTACTGGACTATGCGCAGGCTCATGGCATAAAAGATGCTCATGGTGTGCCCCTGTTGGAACACAAAGATGCAGATGGTTCAACATTGCTGCATGACGCTGTCAGCGTGGCCCTGAAGAGACAGCAGGAAATGGTAAAACTGCTGCTGGCGCATGGGGCAAATGTTAACGCACAAGATGATGACGGTAGTACGCCTTTGGCCATGCTCACTCCCCTGAAGTCCGGTTCTGATATTGAAGTTGCCAAGCTACTGCTGGAAAAGGGCGCTGACATCAATACGAAGGATAGTGATGGCGATACGCCCTTGCATGACGCGGTAATGAATGGGAGGGATGACCTGGTGTCATTGTTTTTGAAGCGTGGTGCGGATGTGCATGCCCGGAACCATGACGGCAAGACGCCGCTATTTTGGGTGTGTGAGATTGAAGATATCCGGGTAGCCCGTAAAATCGTAGATATGTTGTTGGAAAAAGGCGCCCGTATCAATGCACGCGACAACGAAGGGGATACGCTTGGTATCTACACGAATTGTGCGGAAGACACGAAGCTGATGAAATATCTGTACGGCAAAGGCCTGACAGACGAGTAGAAACCTGCCTATATCTGCAGTTGTCTGTCTACAGGATTGGATTCCGTATACGGCTGGGGACTCGGTGTAAGCAGACATCAGCTGACTTTCTTTTTTTGTTGGCCTGGCGATATATTTGGTTGCCGAACTAATACTAACGTGGACTGTGCTGAAGATTTTCATTTCGGCACAGCCCACGCCAGTCTGCTTTACGCAACGGCGCTCAGGTGTTGCTCTTTTGACTTTCGTGCCTTTTCAGCCTCGTCAGCAGAATAGGCCTTGCCTGACCACAGCATCTCGTAAGCAATTTCCTCGTTGCCGTTTTCGCACAGTTCCAGAACCTTTCTGAACAGGGGCTGAAAGGTCTCGCTGCGGTGAGACTGCTCGTGCTCTTCGAAAGATTTCCAGAAGGTCACGATCAGGGCTTCACGATTCTTGAGACGGCTGTCCACGGCTTGTCCCACGGTGCTGCCTTCGTTGGATATGTTGCCGCTGTTCAGTGCGACGAAACCACCGACGAATCCGGTATCAGAATGATAGGTCTTGACGTTTTCACACAGGTAGGCCACCCGTTCCTGCAGGTCGTCAATGCTGTATTCGGGTTTCAGGATGACGCGGTTTACCGTCACCACGCCGTTTTGGGGGAAGTTTTCGATCAATGCAGACATTGTTCTCTCTCCTTTCTAGTCATAAATAATATTGTTGTACCCATTAAGACAATGTTGATATGAATTAGTTCATTATGTTTTTCTTATGAAAGGTGGGTGGTGAAAGCCGGTTGTCGGCATTTTTTATGTGGATGCCCTGGCAGCCGGGAGTGTCGTCCTGGTATCTGGTCAATCGGTGTTTGTGGCCGTCTGCAGAGAAAGTAGTTCATCGAGGGGAGCGGGTTTACCAAAATAGTAGCCCTGTGCATAGTCCACGCCGATCAGCTTGAGCAGCTGCAGGGTTTTTTCGTTGGCCACGAATTCGGCAATGGTTTTCTTGCCCATGAGTTGGCCAATCTCGTTGATGGATCGCACCATGGCAAGACTGACGGGATCAGTGTCCATTTCCTGTACGAACTGGCCGTCTATTTTGAGGAAATCTACAGGCAGGTCTTTGAGGTAACCGTAAGATGACATGCCGCTGCCAAAGTCGTCCAGGGCAAATCTACAGCCGGCTTCGCTCAGTTCAGAGATGAAACGGCGCGCCTTGGACAAGTTGGTGATGGCCACGGTTTCAGTGATTTCCAGACAGATGTTGTTTACGGGCAGGTTGGGCGTGTGCAGCTGTTCCAGCACGAAATCCAGGAACAGGGGGTCGGCAACAGATGCGCCTGACAGATTGATGGTGGTCAGGGAGGGCAGGGAAGCAGGATCAGGATGCGTTGCCAGCCAATAGAAAGTGGTGCGCACTACCCAGCGGTCGATAACGGAGATGAGATTATAGCGTTCCGCCGGGGGCAGGAATTTGTGAGGCTTGATGAGCTTGCCGTCTGGATCCACCATGCGCAGCAGGATTTCCATGGCAAGGGGCGGTTCTCCCGGAGCGGCATCCACCTTGACGATGGGTTGCTGGTAGAGCAAGAACCGGTGCTGGTCGAAAGCTGATTCGATGCTGTTGATCCAGTCGATCTCACCAAGCCGCTTCTGCAGGGCTTTACCATCAGTCTGGTTGGTGACGGATATCCTGTTCCTGCCTTCCTCTTTGGCGCGGTAACAGGCGGCGTCAGCCAGGTGCAGCAGTTCTGTGACAGGCTGTTTCTGGTTGGCGATCACGACCAGCCCAATACTCAGGCCGATGCTGAATATCTTGTTGTCCCAGTAGAACCGGTAGTCCTGTGCAGCTTTCAGCAGCCGGTTGCCGGTTTCCAGGGCGCAGTCCAGAGGGCAGTCCGGCAGAATCAGGCCGAATTCATCTCCCCCCAGACGCCCCAGAATATCTGTGTCGCGAATGTTGTCCTGAAGCAACCGCGCCAACTGGCGCAGCAACTCATCCCCTGCGGCGTGGCCACAGCTGTCGTTGATGAGTTTGAATCGGTCCAGATCCAGGTACATGAGGCAGTGTTCGTGGTTGTCACTGCTTTTGTCCAGAAGTTTCTGCAGGGACTGTTCGAAACTGTGCCGGTTGAGAAGCTCGGTCAGGAAATCATGGGTGGCCTGGAACATCAGCTGTTCAGCCATTTCACGGCTTTCTGCAATATCCCTGAGATAGGCGGTGAACAGAACTTGTTCCCCCTGTTCGATGCGTGTAATGGCAAGCTCCACGGGAAACTCGTTGCCGTCGGCGCGCAAGGCCGTGGTTTCGATACGGGTGCCGAGAATGGTGCGCTCTCCTGTCTGCAATTGGCGCCGCAGTCCCTGGTAATGCATTTCTCTGAGCGACTCAGGAACCAGCAGTTCACCCATGCGTTTGCCCAGCACTTCTTGACGGGAATAGCCAAAGGTTCGTTCAGCGGCAGGGTTGAATTCGAGGATGCAGTCATACTTGTCGATGGTGATGATGCAGTCCAGAGCCGTTTCCACGATGGCGCTCTTGCGTTTCTCGCTTTGGGTCAGTTCATACAGCATCTGCTGTCGAATCTTGGCATGACCGCGCAGAATGCGGCCACCGACAACCAGACTGGCAATACCGAGAAACCATAAGGCCAGAAGGATGATGGACTTGGATGCAATGGCCCGCCCTTCATGCTCACGCAGGTCTTTCATGGGGAGTTTGATGCCGATTCCCCCTCCCGGCTTTCCGATTTCAAAGCCCTGACCTTTATGACATAGCAAGCAGCCTTCCTTGGTGATCAGAGGCTGCATCAGACGCAGGTATTCTTCACCATCGATACGTGTGATTTCCAGAACCTCGGATTCGCCGTTGAACAGGCGTTTCAGGGCGCGACGCTCCCAGGCATCGGGCGTGTTTTCCACGGCAAGAGGTTTGAGGCTGGTTACCCGGCCTGTCACGCCATAGAGTTGGCCGTATCCGGTATCCAGTTCGCGAATGATTCTGGCGGGGTTGATGAGGGTGAGCGTTATCCCGGAGGGTGTGACGATATCCCGTTCAGGAATGTGGGACAGATTGGGATCTGGGGGATAGTCGGCTGTCTGGGGTACGTATATGCGTCCGTGATCCGTTGCCCAAAGGCGTATGGCCTGATCTTTGTTGAAGTAAGCCCGGGCTTCGATGGTGGCCAGAGTGAGGGTGCTGTTCACTTCGGCGGAAATGGTCCAGGCAGCTATCGCCAGAATGGAAAGGGTCCACAGGATGCCCAAAACCAGAATGATGCGCGATGGGGTTTGTTTGTCCAGGAGGTTCATCTGCATGTTGTTGTGTGCCAGAACCTCGGTAAACCCGGCATATGCGCCAATTGTTGTTCAGCCATGATGTGGAATCTGTAGTATCAACCCGACAACCAAATAGATCGTCCCCAGCCGCCCTGTCTGCTGCTGGCAAGCCGCGCCTTCATACGCGTTCTGTTTGAAGCCCTGCGGACGACATACTTGGTCGCCGGGTTAGTATATACCTGCAGCGATTGATTCTGATATGGTTTGTTTCTTTTGGCAACCAGAGTATCCCGGAAAAAACCGTGATTGCATCAGACTTTCCGATACCAGTGTTGGGTTTTGCCGCGTTTTCCGGCAGCGGAAAGACCAGCTTGCTGGAAAAACTCATTCCCCTGTTACGCGAGCAGGGATTGAGGCTGGCATTGATCAAACATTCTCACCACGATTTCGAGATGGACAAGCCAGGCAAGGACAGTGACCGCTTGCGCCGGGCTGGGGCAGGCCAGATTCTGCTGGCTTCAAAATACCGCACCGCCTGGATACGCGAGGGTGACGGGAATACAGAACCGGATCTCGTGGAATTATTGGGCCGCCTTGATATCCGTGGGCTGGACCTGGTGCTTGTCGAAGGCTTTCGTGAAGAACCCATGGCCAAGATAGAGATTCACCGCCCTGTCTTGGAAAAACCCCTGTTGTGCATGGAAGACAGGGGAATTGTCGCCCTGGCCTGTGATGAGCCGCCCCGGCAGAAGGTAGCCGTGCCCCTGCTGGCCCTGAATGATCCTGAGGCCATTGCCCGCTTTGTTCTTACCTGGCTGGCAGATCACAGGGAACAATGATTCCCCCCCACAAAGACTTTCAGCTGATTCATCATGGCAGGGCTTATGCCGCCGGGGATCTTGCTCAAATACAGAGGGAACTGCGCCGGCGTTTACGGGAACTGGGGCTGCAGCCAGGCATGACCCTGGCCTGCAGGTTCCGTGATCGTTTTCTGTATGCGCAACTGCTGTTTCTGCTGCCACGTATGGGTTGCCTGTTTTTACCACTCGATCCTGATTTGCCTCCTGCTGTCAGCAGGGACTTGCTGAGCGCTGCAGGCCCGCATGTTCTGATTGAAGAGGCAGCGTTGTTGGCGGCTACTGTAGGGGATACTTTCAGCGCTAACAGGATGTTGGAAAAGTCCCCCCATGGACTTTTTCAATTACGGAAGCGGAAAATGCGGTTTCCCGCTTCCTTCATTTTCAATGGCTTACAGCCATCGAAAATGGTGGCACATCCTTGTGCCACACACAGGCTGTCGAAAAACGGTGTTTTTCAACAGCCAGCTAAGGGTGAGTATCCACTGAATCCCCGGGAACCCAGTCTGCTCCTTGCCACCAGTGGCACAACGGGCGAGCCGCGTTTGGTGGAACTGACTGGAGAAGGGTTGCAACGCAGCGCCCAGGCAGCCTGTGACTTTTTGCAACTGAAGAAAAAAGACCGCTGGCTGGCCTGCCTTCCTCTGCACCATATAGGGGGACTGAGTATCCTGCTGCGCTGTGCCTGGTGCGGCGCGGCTGCTGTGCTGGTGGATGAATTTTCACCCGGGCAGGTTCTGCAAGAGCTGCATGAGCACAGAATTACCCACCTGTCTCTGGTGCCGGCCATGCTGTACCGGTTGCTGGAAGAAAAGACAGCACCGCCCGCATCTTTGCGGGTGGTCCTGCTGGGTGGCGCATCGTCAAGTCAGGCCCTGGTGGATGAGGCCATGGGCAAAGGCTGGCCGGTCTGCCCCAGCTATGGACTCACGGAAGCGGCTTCCCAGGTAGCCACGGTTTATCCACCCGATCCGGATTGGCGCCAGGGAGAGGCAGGTGCGCCCCTTCCGCATATGGAAGTGGAAGTGGGGGAGTCGACTGGGGCCATCCGTATTCGCGGGGTTTCTGTGGCTCGCTATTGCCGGGAGGCTGCACAAGTGCGTTCGTTTCTTCTGGATGCCCGGGGGTGGCTGGATACGGGGGATGTAGGGTGGCTGGATGAGGCTGGTTGTCTGCATGTGACCGGCAGGCGGGATGATGTGCTCATCAGCGGTGGAGAGAATATTCACCCTGCTGTCGTAGAGGCGGTTTTTTCTGACTGTCCCGGCGTGGCGCAGGCCGCCGTTACTGCTGTGGATGACCCCCGTTGGGGAGATGCGCTGGTGCTGTTGTACCAGGGACCGGCCCGGTATGAAACCGTGCGGCGCTGGGCCAGAGACCGGCTGCGGGCCGGGTTTCGTCCCCGGCATATCTTTCATGTGGAGGAGCTGCCACGCAATTCCCTGGGCAAACTGCTGCGCGGGGAGCTGAAACGGCTCGCCAGGGAACAGCTTCAGGACGCCTGAAAATATCCGTCATGAGTGCCCGGGCTGTTCTTCAATCGGTTAACGCCTGAAGAGTCTCTTTCAGCTCCGGCGGTAGAGACAGGGGGCGCTGCTTCTCCCGGTCGATGAAGACATGGCGGGTGAGAACGGTTGCGCACAGCTGTTGTTCCCTGTTAAAGCTGTACCGGAATCCAATGGAGCTGTTTCCTGGTGGCAGGGCCTGTACCCGGATCTCGATTTCGTCAGCCAGCTCCATGGGCAGGTGGAAATCCGCCTCTGCATGCACCAGGGGGATCAGACAGACGCCTTCCTGAAGCAGGGTCTTAAGATCCCAGCCCAGTTCGTGCATGAGCGTACTATAGGCATCATGGGCGTGGCTGAACAGGTGGGCATGGAACATAACGCCTGCGGCGTCAACTTCATGAAAAGGAACCCTGAACAGGTAACGATAAGCGCTCATGTGGATGTATGCCGATTCCCGGGGTGCTGGTCAGATGAATGCATCCTGCCTCAATGACGGGGGCGCTGGCAACATCCTTTTGCAGCCAGGAGCTGGTGGCCAGGCCGTGAATCATGCCAGGGATCAGGCTGTCCACAGCGGCTGCCAGCTGGCAGGTGGCATGTACACCGATGGCGGATTCCAGTACGGTGGTCACCACGCAGTTCTTGCCCGATTCACGGATCTGTCCCGCCAGGTTGAAGCTGTGTCTGAGGCCGCCCACCACAACAGGTTTCAGCACCAGTTGCCGGATAGTGCTGTCCAGTACATCCTGAAAGTGCACGTGTTTCAAAGATTCGTCCAGGGCAAGGGGCAAAGGCGTGTGTTCCTGTAAGCGGCTCAGGTCTTCTAGGCTTCCCCCGCGCAGAGGCTCTTCCAAGGATTCTACAGGCAGGTCTTTGAGTCCATCGAGGAAGCGCCGCGCCGTGTCATAGTCCCAGGCGCCATTGGCATCCAGGCGCAGACCCATGCCCGTCGGGAGCTGGCGGCAGAGGCGTTGCAGGCAGTGCAGTTCTTCTTCCATGTCGTGGTGCCCGGCTTTGATTTTGACGATACGGAAACCATCTTGGGCGGCAGTATCCACCTCGCTCTGACAGGCAGTGCCTGCCAGGCTGTTCGTCTCGATCCCGCTCCTGGCGGCAGGGCTGAGAATCTGCCTCAGAGCTTGGCCCGCTTCCTGGGCGAGAAGATCCAGGGCTGCGCATTCCAGAGCATGGCTGGCAGCCGGGAAATCAGAGCGGTATCGGGCTGCTTCCTCCAACAGGCTGTCCTTATCCGGAAAGGTTTTTCTTGCCCACGTCTCCAACAACCCCCGGGCCTGGTGCGCCGATTCTGTGCCGCTGCCGGGGAGCGGCGCGCAATCTCCCAGGCCATGAA
>JALWRH010000076.1:10255-53754 GCA_026994195.1 Sedimenticola sp.
CCGTACCCGTAATCCCCCTTGCCGGCGGCCTGGCCAGCCGGCGATCAGGGGCAAGGCATAGCGCTGATGCTGGATTCGGATGTTCATTTTTTGGGTAGATTAGAAAATTCCGTTATTGTTTTTGATATATGTCAAACCAAGCCTGTGTGAAATGACACACACTACCACTGTCCGTTCAATCGGCACCGGCCAGCTTTTGGCGGGTCAACTTTATTGGTTGAAACAGGGCAGTAGTTTTGCCTCTGTTATCAGTCGTTTATAAGGTAGTTACCAGAAGGAGAATACCATGAAAATACGCAAGCCTATGCTTGCCTCCCTTATCGCTTTGACGGTGGGACTGACTGCTGGAGGCCAGGCCTGGTCTCAGGACACGTTGAAAGACGTGATGAAAAAGCGCGGTCTGACCGAAAAAGACATATTGGCGGCGGCGAAAACCTACACACCCACCGGTGGTCGCGACGAGTATCTCGCGTTCAGTTCTGGTGGTCAGAGTGGTCAGATTATTGTGTATGGCGTTCCGTCCATGCGCATTCTCAAGTACATCGGCGTATTCACGCCGGAACCCTGGCAGGGTTACGGATTTGATGACGAGTCCAAAGAAGTGCTGGCTCAGGGCCGCATCGAAGGCAAGGACATCGTCTATGGTGATACCCACCACCCGGCGCTGTCTGAAACCAATGGCGACTATAACGGTAAGTTCCTGTTCATCAACGACAAGGCGAACCCGCGTATTGCGGTTATCGATCTGAAGGATTTTGAAACCAAGCAGATCGTGGTCAACCCTCTGTTCCGTTCCGAACATGGTGGCGCTTTCGTTACACCCAATACCGAATATGTAATGGAAGCCACCCAGTATGCTCACCCGTACAAAGGCAGCGGTTTCGTACCTCTGGAAGACTTCAACGAGAAGTACCGTGGTGGTCTGACCTACTGGAAGTTCAACATGGAAAAGGGCCGCATCGAGCCCGAAAACTCCTTTACCTTTGAGTTGCCCCCCTACAGTCAGGATTTGTCTGACGCAGGTAAAGGGCCTACCTACGGTTGGGGTTTCACCAACTCCTTCTGCTCCGAGCGCTATGTAGGCGGTATTGAGAAGGGACGTCCTCCCTTCGAAGCAGGCTGTTCCTCCAAGGACACCGACTTCATGCATCTGACCAACTGGAAGAAAGCTTCCGATTTGGTCAAGGCGGGCAAGATCGGTAAGAAAGTCAACGGCATGACCCTCATTTCCATGAAGGAAGCCGTGGCCAACAACCTGTTGTATCTGATCCCCGAGCCCAAGTCACCTCACGGTGTTGACGTGGTTCCCACCGGCGACAAGATCGTCGTATCCGGCAAGCTGGACAGCCACACCTGGGTATATGACTGGAAGAAGATCCAGAAAGCCATGAAGAACAAGAAGTTCGAAGGCAAGGATCCCTATGGTATTCCCATCATCGCGTTGAAGGATGCGCTGGACAAGTCCGTGGCCGTTGGCCTTGGTCCTCTGCACACCCAGTTCGATTCCAAGAAATGCGTGGCCTATACCTCTATTTATGTGGACTCCATGATCACCAAGTGGGACTACTGTAAAGGCAAGGTGCTGGATCAGCTGCCCATCCACTACAACGTGGGTCACTTGGTAGCGATGGAAGGTGATACTGTCAAGCCTGACGGCAAGTACCTGATTGCTTTGAACAAGCTGGCTATCGACCGTTTCAACCCAGTGGGTCCCCTGCATCCGCAGAACCACCAGCTCATCGATATCAGCGGCGACAAGATGCAACTGCTGTACGACATGCCTGTTCCTCTGGGCGAGCCGCACTATGTGGTTGCCATCAAGGCTGACAAGCTCAAGCCGGAGATTCGTTACAAGTCCGGCTGGAACAGCCGCAAGGATGAGCGTTCTCCCTGGAAGACCCGTGCGGGCCGCGAGAAGATCGAGCGTACCTGTGATGCGAACGGCAAGTGTACCGTCAATGTTTATGGCACGGCCATCCGTTCCCACCTGACGCCCGAGATCATCGAAGTAACCGAAGGCGACACCGTTTCCATCCACGTTACCAACCTGGAGCGTGCTGAGGACGAGGTTCACGGTTATGCCATGTATGGCCACAACGTTCAGCTCTCTATTGAGCCGGGCAAGACAGCCAGCACCACCTTCGTTGCCGATAAAGCAGGTGTCTATCCTTACTACTGCACCGAGTTCTGCTCCGCGCTCCACCTGGAGATGCAGGGTTATCTGCTCGTGCAGCCCAAGGGATACAAAGCGAAGGCCGGTGGTCTGAAGGCCGGTACCAACTACACCGAAGCTGATTACAAGAAGCAGGTAAAGACCAACATCGATACCCAGGCTGTAATCAACCAGGTTGTTGGATTCATCACCAGCCACAACTACAAGGATTTCCCGACCGTAGTTGCCCTGGTTGAAGATGCTACCGACCAGCTGGGCTTCGCCAAGGAAGCCAAGGCCAAGGCCGAAGCGGCCGCTGCCAAGAAAGACTGGAACAACGCCATGCTTTGGGCGAACCAGTGGTGGCAGTATCAGGTCAAGACCGCTGACCTCGGTCTGCGTGCCAAGACCTATCTGGAAGAGCACGGCGCCAAGAAAGTCAAGTAAGGCGCTTTTCCCGGCACCGCCTTGATGAAAGGCAAGGTGCCGGGGAACTCATTCAGGCTGTAATATGGGGGTGATTTTTCACCCCCTCTTTCTTTCAGGAGAATATGAAGTTATGAAAAAACAACTTATCGTTGCCGCGACCGTTTCCATGGTTTTGGCTGTCAGCGCCTTTGGAGGCAGTGCTTCTGCCGCCAGTGGCAAGCGCCTGTTCATGACCTGCACTGCCTGCCATGGCAAGGACGGCAAGAGCCCCATTATGCCGGCCTATCCAAAAATTGCAGGCCAGAACAAGGAATACGTTTTGCAGCAGGTTAAGGACATCATGTCCGGTAAACGTTCCAATGGCCAGTCTATAGCCATGAAAGGCGTGCTGGTTACGCCGACAGGAGAACCCCGTTTCAGTGACGAAGATTTGAACGTGCTGGCTGATTACGTGTCCAAGCTGGCGCCCTGATCTGGTTGATTTGGAGTCATGTAACGGCCTGGCTTGCGTCAGGCCGTGTTTTTTTCTTCGTTTTACCTGAGCCTTTTCGAGGCTCGATAGGTGTAGCGCATCGGTTAATGACAGCATAATTCAGCATATGAGCAATAAACGTTCTTTTTGGAGTGCACTGGGTCTGGTGATTTTGGGTGTCGTATTGTGGGGTGGTTTCAATACGGCTATGGAAGCGACCAATACGCTGCCATTCTGCACCAGCTGTCATGAAATGCGGGACAATGTCTATCAGGAATACAAGACCTCCGTGCACTATTCCAATCCGGCTGGCGTACAAGCCATTTGTCCTGACTGCCATGTTCCCAAAGCCTGGGTTCCCAAGGTCATCCGCAAGATTCAGGCTTCCAACGAAGTTTATCACTGGCTCATAGGCACCATCGATACCAAAGAGAAATTTGAAGCGCGGCGCCCCAAACTGGCCAGTCATGTGTGGAAGGTCATGAAGGAGACTGATTCAAGGGAGTGCCGCAATTGCCATAAATTTACTGCCATGGATTTCAAAGGGCAGGCGCGTTTCGCCGCCCGCATACATAAAGATGCCATTAAAGAGGGAAAGACCTGCATCGATTGCCACAAGGGCATCGCTCATCACTTGCCGAAAACGTATACCGTAAAAGCTGAACTGCCCGAGTATGACCCGGAAGACGCGGAAGATATCATGGAAATCTGTGCGGGTTGCCACGGAATATATGGGCAGGGGACCCCGGATGGCGAGTATCCACGTCTGGCTGGTTTGAATCCCGCCTATCTGGCGAAACAACTCGAGGCCTTCAAATCGCGTAAACGCATCAATATTCCCATGATTCCCTACGCAAATGATCGGGAGCTGCCAAAAAAGGACGTGGAGACCATTACGGCTTATCTGGCCAGTATCCAATTGCCTGTTCACATGGAGGCGGTGGACGAAGCGCAAACTCAACAGGAGGATTTTGATGCCCTGGGGCGCTTGGAGGAGAGCAAGCGGGTATTGAATATACCCCATTACCCTGGTAATGCAGATGCTGGAGCGCGTCTTTACCATAAAGAATGCGCCACCTGCCATGGGAAAAAGGGTGAGGGTAATCGTTTGCTGACCATTCCCCGGCTCACCGGGCAACATAGCAAGTATCTGCTGCGGCAGATCGATAAGTTCCGCAAGGGAAAGCGTTTTCACGATGACCCGAGGGATCAGAAGATATTTCAACAGTTTAGCGATGCGGAGATCGCTGACATACTGGCCTGGCTGTCCTACCAGGATGACTAAAACCGCATAAACAGTACAGTAATAAGAAATTCAACCACTTATGGGTCGCACTTGATTTTCCTCAAGTGCGTAGCATGGTTGGAATGTTACTATTTCATGGTTTTTTAATACGGGCTGAGGCTTTTGGTAGCTGCAATGCCTGCCCACGAGTGCATTTTTCGGAGAATTGTAAATATGAACAAACGTTTGATGGTGTCCATGTTGGCTGTTACTGCCACCATGCTGGTAAGTGGCAATGTTTTTTCTGATGAATGGATGTCTAAAGGTGGCGAACGGGATAAAACCCTGAAGTTGAAGCCCAATCATGAAAATGGCATCGAAGTATTCGAGGTTTGCGCTGCCTGTCATTTGACCGAAGGCTGGGGCACCAAGGATGGCACCTTCCCCCAAATTGCCGGTCAGCATCAAACTGTGTTGGTCAAGCAGTTGACCGATATTCGTGAAGGGCATCGTGACAATCCCACCATGTATCCTTTTGCTAAGCCGGAATCCATTGGCGGCCCTCAGGCCATGGAGGATGTGACTTATTACATCTCCACTTTGAAAATGAACCCGGACAATGGCAAGGGTCCTTGGGCTGAAGGCACCCCTGAATACGAGAAAGGCAAACAACTGTTCAAAGACAATTGCGTGAAATGCCATGGTGACCGGGGTCAGGGTAATGCCGAAAAATTCTATCCTAAGATCCAAGGGCAACACTATAAGTACATGGTGCGTCAGTTCGAGTGGATTCGTGACGGCAAGCGCCGCAATGCCAACCCGGACATGGTCAAGCAGATCAAGGAATTCAGCAACGATGACATGAAGAAAGTTATCAACTATGTTTCACGGATTCCTGTGCCGAAAGAAGATCTGGCGCCATCCACAGATTACGTCAATCCTGACTATGATTGATCTGCTGCCTCAGGCCTTGGTCTGAGGCGGTAACTGTATTGATTTGCGATTTCCCGCCGGGCCTGGAGCCTGGCGGGAGATTTCAAACAGAAAAAAGCGACTTGTCGCTTTTTTCTGTTTGGGGCCGTGAAAACCCATAACTTTACTATGGCCATGATTGCGGGAAATCATGGCTTGTTGCAGTAAAACACACTAAATTTTAACGTCCTAGATTTTTCAACCCAACAGGTAATGTCATGTCCAAGCGCATAATTCTTTCCAACTTGCTGATACTGGCCAGTATCGCCTTGCTGGCAGTCATCTACTTCGCCCCGGCCTGGTGGGTGTCCCTGACTGCGCCCAACTATCCGAAAGAAGCTTTCCCCGATGGAGTTCGCATCGAGTTTCACATGAATGGCGTGTTCAATGGCTGTAAAAAGGTGGACAAGCAGGAGATCGAGGAAAGCGAAGCGCTGGACTGCGTGCATGAGATGGATACCATCAACCACTATGTAGGTATGTATCCCATTGCTGCGGGGGGGGTTATCGAGCGGGCCTTCTCTCCCTTCCTCATGGCCTTTCTGGCGGTGATGTTGCTGGGCTTTGCCTGCACCAAACCCAAGATTCGCGTGCCCCTGATGGCGGTAGGTTTTGGTGCCATTGCTGTCTGGATGTACATGACCTGGTATGGGAAGGACGGTATTAAGTATCAGAACGCCGGCTATATCGAAGCCCTGGTAACCTCTATGGATCAGGACACAGAACGCGGCAGCGATCGCAATAAGAATGATGAGCTCATCGAGCGTATGAAGAAGGCGCTTCCTGAAAATGTCGTATCCGTGGAAGAACAGAAAGACAGCAGTGATGAGATGGTCAAGAAACTGGCTGGCCTGGGTGGCGCCCTGGTGAGCGACAAGGATCTCGGTGTGAAGCTGGATAAGACTGTGGATGCCGGCGGTGCTACAGGTGATCCCAAAACCGACAACATTGCTTTGCTCAAGACCTCTTTTCTTATCGACCAGAAGAAAAAACCTGCCAATGAACAGGAAGAATGGACGGGCAGCAATGCCCAGGTCATGCGCTGGCATTATGCCAAGAGCCTGGGCCGTTACTTCAACAACCAGGAAGAAATCCGGCCCATGGTGAAAAAGATGTCTGCGGCTTCCCATGTGGTGTTCTGGGGTATCATCGCTGCCATGGTGCTGCTGGTCTGGGGTGCACGAAAGAACCAGGGGATTCTCTACTGGCTGCTGATTGCCGTACCCATGGCGCTTCCCGTTTTCTTCGTTGTCGAGTATTCCGCCTGGTTGTGGTGGTATGGGCATAACCTCAATGCCATGGGAGCCTTTACCGTGAAGCCATTCATGCCGACAGTATTTGGTCAGGGCAAGGTGGCCCAGTTCACCACCCATTCCTATCCTGATCTGGGCTTTGGCCTGATGATGCTCATGGCCGCCCTGCTGGCTGTTGCCGCGCTCTTGCGAGTCAAGGACGCCCGGCAGCAGTGATACGCCAGCGCATTTGGGGCTTGCTGTTTCTGCTGTTGCCCGCAGTTTGTGCTGCGGGCTATCCTTCCCTGCAGGAACTGGTGGACAAGACGCCCAAAGGTGAGACTCTGGTTCTGGAACCTGGCACTTATGCAGGCCGGGTGCTTATTACCCAGCCCATTACCATTGATGGGCAGAACAAGGCAACCGTGGATGCCGGCGGCAAGGGTTCGGTGATCGTCATCAAGAGCGATGGCGTGACTATCAAGAACCTGCACCTGACCAATTCAGGGGAATCCACCAATGACCTCGATTCCGGTGTGCAGGTGCGTGGCAACTTCAATGTGATCAAGAACAATGTCATCGACAATGTTCTGTTTGGTGTGGATCTGCAGCAATCACGCAACAACATCGTCAAGCGCAACCATATAAGTTCCAAAGACGAGTTCTCTCTGGGCCAGAAGGGTGATTCTGTGCGCCTGTGGTACAGCTTTGAGAACAAGGTGTTGGACAATGTGACCGATCGCGTTCGGGATATGGTGGTCTGGTATTCCGCCAACAACGTAATCTCCGGCAATCACACCACCAACAGCCGCTATTCCCTGCACTTCATGTATTCCCGTTACAACCTGGTGGAGAACAACGACTATGTGAATAATGCCGTGGGCATCTTTCTGATGTACAGCGACAGTGTTGTGGTGCGCAACAATCACATAGCCCATGCTGCCGGGCCGACGGGAATCGGTATTGGTTTCAAGGAAACTTCAGATCTGACCATAGAGGGCAACAAGATTCTGTATTGCGCCAGCGGCCTGTATATCGATGTGTCGCCTTTTCAACCGGATACCACCAACCGTTTCAATGACAATCTGATTGCCTATAATGGCATCGGTATCCGTTTTCTCAATGACTGGCACAGCAATATCTTCAAGGACAACCGCTTCGTGGACAACCTGACCCAGATCGTTGTTTCCGGAGGCGGCACCGCCAATCGCAACGAATGGACGGGCAATTACTGGAGCGATTACGAAGGTTTTGACCAGAACGGTGATGGCATAGGGGACAGCCCCTATGAACTCTATGCTTATGCTGACCGCCTGTGGCAAAATGAACCTTACGCCCAATTTTTCAAGGGTTCGCCTCTGCTGGAAGTGCTCGATTTCCTGGAGCGTCTGGCGCCCTTTTCCGAACCGCGCCTGCTGGTGCGCGACGACAAACCCTACCTGAAAATGCTGGCCCTGAACGAGCGGCCCGCATCCCCGGAGCCGGTGGTGAAAGCCCCTTCAGCCCCGGAACAGGATCCTGCTGATCTGAGCAACGCCCTGAACGCCTTGCGCAAGAGCCTGGAGAACTGATTATGAGCAAGAAACCACAAAAACGCCTTACTCCCAAGCAACGGGAGCGCCGCAAATTTCTGCGCTCCATTGCCCTGACGGCGGGAATCAGTGGTATCGCCTTGTTGGGCATGGTGCCTGTACTGGGGAAATGGGTACAACGTATACGGCCACCTGGTGCGCTCAAGGAAGAAAAGTTTCTGGCGGCCTGCATCAAATGCGGGCAGTGCGTACAGGTGTGTCCCGTGGAAGCGATCAAGCTTGCGGACATGACCGATGGCCTGGGCGTGGGGGTTCCCCATATCGAACCCAGAGAACAGGCCTGTGATTTCTCCTGTGATGGTCTGCAGTGTGTGCTGGCCTGCCCCACGGGCGCGCTGATTCATGAGATCTCTTTTGAATCAGAAGTGGACATGGGCGTAGCCAAGGTCGTCAACCCCACCAAGTGTCTTGCCGTGCAGGGCAAGGGTTTCAAGGGGCTGGCGCGGGGTGAGGATTTCAAGGGCAAACTGCGTTATGCGGAGATAGACCGTTGGAATCCCATCAAACTGGCCGATCATCCCTATGACCTGGAGCTTTGCGATCTTTGCGTGCGTCAATGTCCCATTGAACTCAATATAGCGAAATGCGCTGCTGAAGATGCCGAGCAGAAACAGGGCAAGGTCGATCTGGTGGCCGTACGGCAGAAGAACGAGTGCGCACCCAAGCATGCCATTGAACTGCAGAATATCAACGGTGTAATGACCCCGGTGATTCTGGAGGGCTGTGTGGGTTGTGGGGTATGTGAAATGGTGTGTCCGGTGGAGCCTGCAGTCATCGTCATGGACAGCAGTGAGAGCCGCGCCAACAGCGAGGGGATGAGAATACTATGAGCAATGTCATCGAATCGATCCGTGTACTGCTGGGCGGAGCGCCCAAGCGCATAGCTAAAAAAGATCTCCCAGAGGAAGTGCGTGAGTTGCACGCGCACAAGTTTGCAGACAAGGAACGCATTGAGAAGATCCATATCGAGTTGGCGGAAAAGCACGCCAACCCCCCCCCGGAACGCCTGCGGCGCAAACGCTGGATGGTGCTCATAGCGGTCAACCTGCTGTTCGTGCTCTCCTACCATCTGGATATCCAGTTGCTCGAAGGTGCCCTGACGGCTTCCCGTTTCGCCGGTTTCCACATGGCGGATCTCAATTCCGCCTTACAGGTCATGCTGGCTTTCAAGCATGTGGTCATCAACCTGGTCATAGGCACCACTACGGTGTTCATTCTCTGGTGGCTGCTGGGCGGCCGCACCTTCTGTTCCTGGGTCTGTCCCTATCACCTGGTGGCGGAATGGGCCGAGATGCTGCATCTCAAGCTGGTAAAAAAGGGCTGGGCCAAGGATATACAGTTCGACCGCCGTTCACGCACCTGGTTGTGGCTGGTGTTTGTCATTTTGGCGATAGTGACCGGTTATACCGTTTACGAGAGCATATCCCCCACGGGCATACTGAGCCGGGCTTTGATCTATGGCCCGGGAGTGGCCCTGATCTGGGTATCCCTGCTGTTGCTGTTCGAAATCTTCTTTTCCCGGCGCGCCTGGTGCCGCTATGCCTGTCCTATCGGTCTCACCTATGGCATAGTCGGCGCCACTTCACCCTTTACGGTGCACTATAAGCTTCCCAACTGTTTCCATGAAGGTGAATGCCGCAAAGTCTGCCTGGTGCCTCATGTGCTGGACACAGTGCTCAAGGGCAAGGCAAAGGCCCTGGAAGTGGACATCGGCGCCGATTGCACCCGCTGCCTGCGCTGCGTGGATGCCTGCCCCACAGGGGCTCTGACATTCAAGTACAAGGGCTTGAGTTCATGATTTGTTCAGGGCTTGCCCAGGCTTGTGCTATCCTCCCGCCTCCCATTGAATCCTGAATCGGGCGGGTTTGAGCGATGCCAATGATCGAATTTCAGAAAGTGACCAAACGGTTCCGCCGTGTGGATGTGCTCAAGGGCATAGACCTGAGCATGGATCGCGGCGACCGGGTTGCCCTGGTGGGATCGAACGGTGCCGGTAAGACCACCATGATCCGCTGTCTGCTGGGTGAATACCAATGTGGCGGCAAAGTGATCGTGGATGGGCTGGAACCCCGCAAGCACCGCACGGAGGTACTCAAGCACGTGGGTTTCGTCCCGCAGATTTCCCCGCCCCTGAAAATGCCCGTGGGACAGCTGATCCGGTTTGCCGCAGGGGTTTGTGACAGCGATCCGCAAAAAATGATCCAGGTAGCAGAAAAGCTGGGCCTGGACGTGAACAGAATGCGCCATCAGCCATTCAACAAGCTTTCCGGGGGGCAGAAACAGAAGCTGCTCATCAGTATTGCCCTGGGCCGTGAATGTGAGCTGCTGGTGCTGGACGAACCGGCGGCCAATCTGGATCCGGAAGCCCGGCATATATTCTTCCAGCTGCTGGAGGAAAGGCGGGACAAGGCCGCCATGATCATATCCAGTCATCGCCTGGATGAAGTGGCCTCCCTGGTGAACCGCGTGGTGGAGATGGACCAGGGTAAGATCGTACTCAATGACCACGTGGCTGACGATGTAGACATGACCAGCATGCTCAGCTGCCGCCTGGTGCTGACCCGGGCCAGCGAGGCATTTTCCCGCACCATAGAAGAATGGCGCTTCTCCGATGTTCGCGAAGGGATCATCTGGGAAGGCCGTGTCGCCGGTCCGGACCGGTTACGTTTCCTCGGGATGCTGTCACGCTATGCGGCCATTCTCAAAGCCATACATCTGGACGAGGCGGCAGATTGATGCGGGCACTGTTGCTTTTCGCGAGCCTGGCACTGCTGGCAGCCTGCTCCGGCGAGCCGGATACCGGTCCAGGAAAGATTCGCTGGGACCGGGAGGTCTGCCAGCGTTGCGCCATGGCAGTCAGCGATCACAATTACGCCGCCCAGGTGCGGGGTGGACCTGCGGGCCAGAAAGGAAAACTGTACAAGTTCGATGACATTGGCTGTGCCGTTATCTGGCTGGATCAACAACCCTGGAAGGATAATCCAAAGACAGAAATCTGGGTTGCTGATTTCCGTAACGGTGACTGGCTGGACGCACGCAAAGCCTGGTATGTAAAGGGCAAGATCACGCCCATGGGCTATGGTCTGGGAGCCACTCCCGTGAAGCAGCCGGGTGCGCTGGATTTCGACCAGGCGCGAAAGCATATCTATGAAGTGGAAGACAAGACGCACGCCCACCGTGGCGACGAACATCAGCATTCCGCAGCTGGAGAATAAGCCATCATGAAACATCTTCTTCTGACTGCAAGAGCGGATATCAGTGAATCCCTGCGTTCACGCTGGTTCCTGGTCTATACCCTGGTGTTTGGCGGTGTCGTGGTGGCTCTGTTCGCTTCGGGGCTGACAGAATCGCGCATCATGGGATTCACCGGCCTGTCGCGTATGCTGGTCACCTATCTGCAGATCACCATGGCAGTGTTGCCTCTGTTCGTGCTCATTACCACTGTGCGCTCCGTGGCCGGAGACCGGGAAGCTGGTATCTTCGAATACATGCTGTCCCTGCCTGTGAGCCTGGCCAGCTGGTTCTGGGGCAAGCTGCTGGGGCGTTTCTTTGTCGTCTTCCTGCCAGTGGTACTGGCCATGTTCGCCGCGGTCGCCTGGGGCATGTTCAAGGGCGTGGAAATCCCCTGGAGCCAAGTGCTGTTCTACACGGGTTTTCTAATTTCCCTGGCATGGTGCTTCCTGGGCATCGGCATGCTGGTGTCCACCCTGGCGCGTTCTTCCGATGTGGCCACGGGAGCAGCTTTTCTCATCTGGCTGTTCCTGCTGCTGTTTCTGGATCTGATCCTGTTGGGCGCCCTGATCAAGCAGGGGCTGCCCCCGGAAACCATTATCGCCATTGCCCTGGCCAACCCTCTGCAGGTGTTCCGCACCGGCGCCATGCTGCTGTTTGATCCCCAATTGGTGCTGCTGGGACCGTCCGCTTACGTCATCCTGGACAATTTTGGCGAGACCGGGTATTTGGTCTGGGCGCTGGCCTATCCTTTTGCTCTGGGGAGTGTTACCGCCTGGCTGGGCTATCGCCTGTTCCGCAAAGGCGATCTGCCATAAACTTCCCCCATGGCTGAACGCAAATCCTGGATACTTCCTGTTGTCATTTTGGCTGCCGGCGCTGTTCTCGGGGGAGTGGCCTGGTATTTCCGCGACTACTTCAAGCCGCCGCCGGCACAGATGCTTTCCCTGGACGACTGTGACCTCCATAAGGGACCCTGCAGCCGGACCCTGCCCGGTGGCGGTGAAGTGATGTTTGCCATCGAACCGCGCAGCATTCCTCTTACCAAGCCTTTGAAGCTGAAAGTCCGGGTGAAAGGTGTGGATGCAAAAAAAGTGGAGGTGGATTTCTCTGGCGTCAGTATGAACATGGGCTATAACCGGCCGCTGCTGAAAAAGGTGGCAGAAGGGCTGTTTGAAGGCGATGGCCTGTTGCCTGTCTGTATCCGCCAGCGTATGGCCTGGGAGGCAAAAGTCATCCTGCGCACTAGTCAGGGTGGTTTCATACTTCCCTGGCGGTTCGAAACTGTCAAGTAACCCCCATGGGCCGGCAAGCCGACAGATTTCAACCCGTACCCGTGTGGCTGGGACGCTTGCGCATGGAACTGCGCCAGCTGGCCATGCCGGTGCTGCAATCATCACGGCGGGGACTCCTGTCCATTTCCCTGGAAGCGCCCTTGGCGCCTCCAGATGCGCCTCCCGCAGATGCCAGGGTATGGCAGTTCTGGCAGCGTCCGGCAGCACGACACTGCCTGCTGGGCCTGGGGCTGGCCCACAGGGAAACGGCATCCGGTTCGCAGCGCTTTTCTCGTCTGGATACTGCCTGGCAGGATTTGCGCAGCAGTTGGACCCGCATTGTTCAGGGACATGCCCGGCCCCGGGCCAGCGCTTTTTTGGGCTTTGCCTTTGATCCGGACTTTCAGCCTGATGCAGACTGGCGGGGGTTCGACAACGCCGTTATTCATGTACCGCGGCTGCTTGCGGAATGGCGGCGCGGGCGCTGCATCATCAGCTTCAATTGTCGCCTGGAGCATGATGGGAAGCCCGAACGCCAGTTTTCCCGATGGATGGACGATCTGGATCAATTGCTGAAACAGACGCATACGCCTGAACAGGGCCTGTCCTCCTGCGTGATCAGTGAAGAGCCCAGTGCCGTAAGCTGGCAGGCGCAGGTGGCTGATGCCGTAAGGACGGCGGAACAGGGTGGCCTGGACAAGGTCGTGCTCAGCCGACGTCTGCAACTGCGCTTCAGACAGCCCGTGGACCATCGCAGCCTGCTGCCGGGGTTGGCCAGGTGCTATCCCGGCTGCACCATCCTGTCCCTGTGTCTTGGGGGAGATGTGCTGCTGGCGGCCACGCCGGAACAACTGCTGCGCATGAATGCGCGCAGTATTCATTGTGATGCCTTGGCGGGAACTCTCCCTGTACATAGCCAGGATCGTGATGCCGACATGGAGACCCACGAACATGCGCCAGTGGTGACGGCTATCCGGCAGGCCCTGCAGCCATTCTGCCGTGAACTGCGGGTGGACCAGCGCCCAGGCAGGCTGAATCTCAACAACCTGGCGCACCTGTACACGGCGATACGCGGCGAGCTCAGGCCCGGCAGCCGGGCCATGCAGGTTCTG
The DNA here is from genome assembly GCA_026994195.1 of Sedimenticola sp. Lineage (GTDB taxonomy): Bacteria > Pseudomonadota > Gammaproteobacteria > Chromatiales > Chromatiaceae > Thiolapillus. Next base: position 23,947 of record JALWRH010000076.1, read on the forward strand.
GACAGGCTGCACCCCACGCCTGCCGTGGGCGGTATGCCGCGAAAGCAGGCACTGGAATGGATGGGGCGGGACGAACGCCAGTCGCGAGGCTGGTACACGGGTGGATTCGGATGGCTGGGTGATGGCAACCAGGCGGACCTGTCAGTACTGTTGCGTTGCGCCCGTATCCAGGGCAACAGCGCGAGCCTGTATGCCGGCGCAGGCATTACCCGCGTCTCTGATCCGCAACGGGAGCTGCGGGAGACAGAGCTCAAGTTTGAACCCATGCTGCGGGCTTTGACCCAATGCTGAAGGATGTGGCGCAAATCCATCTTCAGGCTAGTCAGGCCCTGCTGGACGGTCTGGTTGGCGCCGGACTCGAACATCTGGTGTATTCCCCCGGATCACGCAGTACCCCTCTGACCCTGGCGGCCCTGCGTAATGAACAGATCAGCAGCAGTGTTGCCGTCGATGAACGCAGTGCGGCCTGGCTGGCTCTGGGCATGGCCCGGGTCAGCGGGCGGACTGTGGGTTTGATCTGCACGTCCGGGACTGCCGTGGCCAACTGGCATCCCGCGGTAGTGGAAGCAGACCGGCAAGGCATCCCGCTGGTGCTGATCAGCGCCGACCGTCCCTGGGAACTGCAGGATTGCGCCGCCAATCAGACCATCGACCAGGCGGGGATCTTTGGGCGCCATGTGCGCGCCTTTCATCAACTCTCCTCCCCGGACAGGCAGGACGATGCCCCAAGACGCCTGCGGGCACTGGGGCGTCAGCTGGTTCGGGAAGCCCTGGGCGTGAACAGAGGGCCGGTACACCTGAATTTTCAGTTCCGTGAGCCCCTGGTGCCTCAGATTGTCCCGGACAGAACTCCAGCGGTCAGCGTCGATCCGGTACTCAGCCCGGTGGTGTCTTTGCGTCCAGAAGCATTGGCGGCGCTGGCCCGGCAGTTGAGTCAGGGTAAAGGACTGATCATCTGTGGTCCGGGGGATCCAGTGCCGGAAGTACTGCAACTGGGAGAAGCTTGTGATGCCCCCGTGCTGGCAGATCCTCTTTCCGGGGTGCGCTTTCTGACCTCGCCCGGCGCCACCCCTCTGGCCGCTTACGATTTATTCCTGCGCGATGAGACGCTTTGTCATGCGCTGCGGCCTGACTGGATACTGCATTTTGGCGGCCTGCCTGTATCCAGATCGCTGCAGAACTGGCTTGGCGCCCAGGCCCAGGCCCGCTACTGGTGGGTGAATCCACAAGGACGCACTCTGGATCTGCCCGGATGCAGCGTGGAGACCCTGGCTGCCAGCCCCGGTGGTTTGATCCAGGGTCTTCTGGAAAAGCGCGTGTCCCACGGGCCGGGGAACTGGCTGGAGGCATGGCAGGAGCAGGAGCGCCGGGCCAGGGAACTTGTGCGGCAGGCTTCCCTGCCTCTGGAAATCCAGGTATTGCGTCGGCTTCTGGACAAACTGCCGGAAGACAGCCTGTTGTTTCTGGCCAATTCGCTACCCGTTCGGTATTTTGATGCCTGTTCTGGGATTCGCGACAAGGCCGTTGGCGTGTATGGCAACCGTGGCGCCAGCGGCATCGATGGCAATCTCTCCACCCTGGCGGGCCTGGCACGGGCCTGGCAGGGTAGTGGTCTGGCTGCCGGCATCCTGGGGGACCTGACCTTCTTTCACGATCTCAATGCCCTGTCCCTGTGCCGGGAGCAGGATGTGCTGTTGCTGTTGTTCAATAATGGCGGCGGCGGCATCTTCGACTACCTGCCCCAGGCGGATCTGGCGGAACATGAGCAGGGTTGGCGCACCCCGGTACCTTTGAATCACGACGATCTGGCGGCGGCCTTTGGTATCGCTTACCGGCAGTTGAACCAGCCGGAGGATATGGATGCGCTGCTCACGGAGTTGGTGGCGGAAAAGGGATGCCGCCTGCTGGAGATTGCTATTGACGCCAGGGTCAGCCGCCAGCAGTATCTGGAATTTACCAATCGATTTGCAGGAAACTGAATGAGCGGCAACCTGAACTGGACACCCGTAGGGGAAAAGACCTACACGGATATCCGCTATGAACAGCTCGATGGGGTGGCCAAGATTACCATTGCCCGCCCGGAAGTGCGCAATGCCTTTCGTCCGCGCACGGTGCAGGAACTCATCGATGCTTTTCATCATGCGCACCATGCCCAGGATATTGGCGTCATCATCCTCACCGGGGAAGGGGATCTGGCCTTCTGTTCCGGCGGTGATCAGAAGGTGCGTGGCACGGACGGAGGCTACAAGGATGAAGAGGGCGTGCAGCACCTGAATGTTCTGGATCTGCAGATGCAGATCCGCCGCCTGCCCAAGCCCGTGGTGGCTATGGTGGCGGGCTATGCCGTCGGTGGGGGACATGTCCTGCACCTGGTGTGCGATCTCACCATTGCTGCGGAGAATGCCCGTTTCGGCCAGACCGGCCCCCGGGTAGGTTCCTTCGATGCCGGTTTGGGAGCGGGATTGCTGGCGCGCACCGTAGGCCTGAAAAAAGCCAAGGAGATCTGGTTCCTATGCCGCCAGTACAGCGCCCGGGAAGCGCTGGACATGGGCCTGGTGAATACCGTGGTGCCCCTGGACAGGCTGGAGGAGGAGACTCTGGACTGGTGCCGCCAGATGTTGCGCCATTCTCCCACTACCTTGCGCCTGCTCAAGGCGGGCTTCAATGCCGATACCGATGGCCTGGCCGGCATCCAGGAACTGGCGGGCAATGCCACGGCCCTGTTCTACATGTCTGAGGAAGCAAAAGAAGGCAGGGATGCTTTTCTGGAAAAACGGCTTCCGGATTTCAACAAATTCCCCCGGCGGCCATGACCGATACTGAAGGTCGGGCAGCAGCCCGGCACGGGGCAGGGCTGAAGGCCTGGCTCCCGGCCATCCGTCCCAAGACGCTGGGTTTGTCTGTCAGTCCAGTCCTGCTGGGAACGGTGCTCGGGGCCACGGGGCAGCCTGAATGGCACTGGCTGCCTGCGCTGGCCGCTCTGCTGGCAGCCATGGCCATACAGGTGGGTACCAACCTGCACAACGATGCCGCAGATTATCTAAAAGGCACGGATACGCCAGACCGGCTGGGTCCCAGCCGGGCTTCCGCCCTGGGACTGATTGATCCCCAGCGGGTGAAACAGGCGGCGTTGGCCGCTTTTACCGTAGCCTTTCTCCTGGGCATCTACCTGGTGGTCTGGGGTGGCTGGCCCATCCTGCTGCTGGGGGTGGCCTCCCTGCTGGCGGGAAGCGCGTATTCTGGCGGTCCCTGGCCCATTTCCGAGTCGCCCCTGGGAGAAATGTTCGTGTGGATGTTCTTTGGCCTGGGTGCCGTGGGGGGAAGCTACTACCTGCAGACGGGACGCCTGGATGTGGAAGTGTTGCCTCCGGCTGCCGCCCTGGGGAGTTTTGCCGCTGCGGTGCTGGTAGTGAACAATTACCGGGACCGCTACACGGATGCGCAGGCAGGGCGCAAGACCCTGGCGGTGCTTATGTCTCCCGCGGCCAGCCGCCTGGAATACAGCCTGCTCATGCTGACCCCTTTTCTGTTGCCAGGGGTGTTGTGGCGGGAGCAGGGCATTGCCTGGCTGCTGCTGCCGGCCCTGGCCGCAGCCCTGTACCTGTCCAGCCGCATCTGGCGCCTGCCTCATGGCCGGGAACTGAACGGCCTGCTGGCTGCTACAGCACGTTTTCAGCTGCTGTTTTCCCTGCTGTTTTGTGTCCAGTTATTTCTGGGGGGATAAGCATTTCGGCAGCCCGGGATCGCTGCGGGAACCGATTCCGGGCTTGCAGTGGACTGAAAATCGCGCTCCAATTGCATTTCTAACGCTTTTTGGCGCTACGACGCCAGCTCACGCTGAGGTTTATTCATGAAAGGATTTTTCAAAACAGTATTGGCTTCCCTGGTGGGACTGGTGTTGTTCTTCATACTGCTGGTGATGTTTGCAGGTGTAATCATCAGTGGCCAGGAGGCGCCCAAGCCTCTGGAAGACAACACCCTGCTGGTGGTCAACCTGTCTGTGCCCATCAGTGACAAAGCGCCACGGCAGAAGTTTTCAGATGTCATCGGGGGCGCGATACAGAAAAAGGAAACCGGCCAGCAGTCCTTGCGCACAGTGGTGAGGGCCATACGCAAGGCGGCAAAGAACGAGCATATCAGCGCCCTCTATCTCAAAGGCAGCGTGGTACGCAAAGACTATTCCTCGGGTTGGGCTGCCCTCAAGGAAGTGCGCGAGGCCATTGCAGCTTTCAGGGAATCCGGCAAGCCCGTTATCACCTGGCAGGAAGGGTTGGACGAAGAAACCCTGTATGTGGTGTCTCCTGCGAATGAAATCGTACTCAATCCCCTGGGGTTGCTGGAATTCAATGGTTTTGCCGCCGAGGTCAAATATTACCGGCAGGCCTTTGAAAAATACGGTATCGATGTTCAGGTTACCCGGGTGGGCAAATACAAGTCCGCAGTCGAACCCTTCCTTCTGGATCACATGAGCGCTGAGAACCGGGAGCAGCTCAACACCCTGTTGAACGATATGTTTTCGGAAGTGGTCACCGGTATTGCCAGCAGCCGCAATCTGAAGGCGGACGACCTTTACAGTCTGGCGCAGAATGAAGCCGTGATTCCTGCCCGGGAGGCGCTTGCCAGGGGGTTCGTGACCAAGGTGGACTACTACGATGTGGTGCTGGACAGGCTGCGCGAACTCACCGGTACCGAAGCTGGCGAGGATGTGGAACGCCTGGTGGGGGCATCTGATTTTCTCGCCAGTGTGGAAAAGGATGCGGAAGGCAAGGACAAGTTGGTGGTGATTTATGCTGAAGGCGACATCATCTCCGGGGATGATGAGGATCAAGTGGGGGGAACTTATATTTCCCGCCTGCTGCGCAAGGCCAGGGAAGATGAGAACGTCAAGGCTGTGGTGCTGCGCGTGAACAGCCCCGGTGGCAGCGCTGACGCCTCGGATATCATTCAGCGGGAAACTATCTTGCTGAAGAAGGAAAAGCCTCTGATCGTTTCCATGGGCACTGTGGCAGCCTCCGGTGGGTACTGGATCTCTGCCTATGGGGATGAGATCTACGCAGAGCCTAATACCATCACCGGCTCTATCGGCGTGTTCGGCATGTTTCTCAACATCAAGAAGCTGGTGAATGAGTTTGGCGTCAAGGTGGAGACGGCGCGCACGGCCCCGGCAGCGGATATCTTCAGCCTGTTTCGGCCCAAGACGGAACAGGAACTGGCGGTGATCCAGAAGTTTATCGACAATATCTATGACCAGTTCCTGGACAAGGTTTCTGAAGGACGCAAGCTGGATCGCGCCAGGGTGCACGAGATTGCCCAGGGCCGGGTATGGTCAGGAAGGCAGGCGAAGCAGCTGGGCCTGGTGGATGAGTTCGGCGGTCTTGAGGACGCCATTGCCGCAGCTGCGGACAAGGCGGGTTTGAAAGACTATACCGTCGAGGAGTACCAGCAGCCCGGAAGTTTTATGGATGACATCATGAAAGAGCTGGGTTTCAGTGCTTCCACCAGCACCGGTGTGCCAGTGCTGGATTCCATGTGGCAGGAGCTGGGTTACCTGCTGCAAAAGGCGGATGCCAAAGGCTTCTATGTGCGCCTTCCTTATGATTTGACCGTGCACTGAACGTCAGGAGAATGGCAATGGATGGAACGGCAGAAGAAAAAGACGGGGGCAAACGCGGCTTTCGCGCGGTGCATGTGCTGTGGATCGTATTGGGCACCATACTGGTGACAGCGGCGGTCACTTTCTGGGCGGTGCGTACTTACATCTATGCCCATGACTTCAAACCCGTGCAACTGAGCCAGAAGGAGCAGCAGCAGCTTCAGGGCAAACTGCGCCTCCTGGGCTATGAACCCCAGACCCCGGTATCTTCAGCCAAAGCGGATGCCAGGGAAACAGACCAGCAATGGCTGCGCCCGGAACCTTATCAGGAGCAGGGCGGTAAGCATGCCCTGTTCTTCACAGAGAGAGAACTCAACGGACTTCTCGCCAACAATCCCAGTTTGGCGCGCAAGATGGCCGTGGATCTGTCTGATGACATGGTGAGCGCGAGAATGCTGGTACATGTGGACCCGGATTTTCCCTTTCTTGGGGGCAAGACTCTGCGGGTTTCCGCAGGCGTGGAAGCCGGGTTCCACGGGGGACGGCCCGTGATCAGGCTGCGCGGGGTCAGTGTCATGGGCATTCCCATACCCAACGCCTGGCTGGGAGGTCTGAAGAACGTGGATCTCATCAGCGAGTTTGGTGATGCCAATGGCTTCTGGAAAGCCTTTGCTGATGGCGTAGAGGATATCCAGGTGGAAGACGGGCGCCTGAAGATCACTCTGAAGGAGTGAACAGGCTCAAATCCAAGAACCGTGATTGATTGCGGTTCTTGATTCAGAAGCCGCGAGCCTGCTTGATGGCTTCATAGGCTTTGCGGATTTCCTTGGTCTTGCGCGTGGCGACTTTCATCATTTCTTCAGGAAGCCCCTTGGCCACCAGCTTGTCCGGATGGTGCTGGCTCATGAGGCGGCGGTAAGCTTTTTTTACTTCAGCCTCACTGGCGTGGCTGCTGATACCCAGCATGGCGTAGGCATCCTCCAGGGAAGGAGCGCTACGAGCTGCTCCCCCAGTGCGCCGGTTTTCACCGGCATGGCTTCCCTGCTGGGCGCGGATCATGCGTTCCAGCTGGCGGAACAGGAACTCCGGAATCCCCAGCTTCTGGCAGATATGCAGCAGCATCTGCTCTTCGGCGGTGTCCATGCGTCCATCCGCCCAGGCAGCCTGGATCTGGATTTCCAGGAACATCTGTATCAGGGTGCTGCGGCGGCGGCATTCGCGGCGAAACTGTTGCAGTACCTCGTCCAAGGGGAAATCCTGCCGCTTGCCCTGGTTGAACAGCTCGATGGCGGCCCGGCGCATATCCGGCGGCAGATCCATCTGGGCCATGACCGCTTGCGCCTGGCTGATTTCCTCCGGGGATACGCGCCCGTCTGCCTTGGCAATGTGCCCCATAACAGAGAAAGTAGCGGTGAAGAAAGCACTTTGTATGCGCTCTTGTTCGGCCTGGGAACCGCCCATGCCGTCTTTGTCCAGACCCGCCAATCCTTTGTCGAAGTTGTGCCCGAGTACGCTACCCAGCAGGGCGCCCAGAGGGCCGCCCAGCATGAATCCGAACACGCCTCCGGCCAGTTTTCCCCACCAACTCATGATAGTCCACCGACAGCCTGGAAATTGTTCCGGGCGGCTGAATGTCTGGAACAGGGTATATAGTAATCTGCGCAAGAAAACATATAAGCCATTGGTTTTTGGGGATTCATGATGATACAGCTAAGTGCCATGAGCGTAGGTCGGGCTTCAGCCCGACAACAGCGACTGCAACGGAGAAATGCCGGACTGAAGTCTTGCCTGCAGACAAGGGTTTTTCCGTGATCAGCGGTGTGGCCGGGGTTGACAACGCCTGCCTCGAAGACCGGGTAACCGGTTTCGAGGCAGGTGATGCGGATGTCAGGCCTTGGCTTCCACCACGGGTGCATCCGGAGCATTGCGCCCTACGGAATCGATGCCATTGTTACGGCCTTTCTCGGTTTTGTACATCTGGCTCTTGCCAATGATCTGGCCATTGGTGGCGTTCAGGGTGAAAAAGAACTTGCCGTTGGTGGCGGTTTTCTTTTCAAAGCGCTTGGGATCCTGGCTGTTCTTGCGCACGGACTCGATGCCGTTGGCGCAGCTCTTGGGTGCAGCATATCCCTGGCTCTGCAGAATGGTCTCGCCGTTGCCGGCTTTGAGTACGAAGTAGTGTTTGCCGTCCTTACCGACGGAAGTAACGAACTTGCCTGCCATAATGGTCTCCTTTCGAGTGTTGCTTGTTGTGGTTCCAGGTGGGTTCAGACATCGGTTTCAACATCGTCGACATCGATCTGCCCGGTGATCCTGCGCCGGATATGCGACCAGGATATGCCAACGGCCAACAGCAGTGACAGCAGTGACAATGCCACATAGCCGAGCATGGATTTGTTGTCCAGAGACAGCCAGCCATAAAAAATCATGGCCCAGATCAGGCTGCCGAACAGGGCGATAACCAGTACGGAGCCGCCAAGTCCCAGAGAGCGGGCGGTGGCGCGCAGATAGATAGCCCAGCCGATGATGAGAACCACGGCTGAGAGTATGATCATGGGATCCAGCTTGTTTCCGCTTTCCACGAACCAGTGTATCCAGGAGTGGCCGGACGGGTTATAGGTGGCGAACACCAGAATAAAGGCAACGACCAGGCGAATGAGAAAGTTGCTCCAGTGAAAAGCTGTGACTGCCATGAAGAACGGCTCCCTTGATTCTTGATGCCCCGCAGTATAGCAGGCCGTTGAAAAAAGTCATGTTTTCAGGGGTTATGGAGGGAAACTCCAGTTGGAGGGGGCGGCTTCAGAGTCCGGGTACAGGGCTGCGGGTCAGAGCGACAGCAACCATGTAGGCGAAGCAGGCATATGCTGCAACCAGGGACAGGTAGCGGCGTCTGCGGGTGCGTCCACGCAGAGCCAGGGCGCCAAATACGATGTAGGCGATGAGGGCGCTGAGCTTGGCGGTGAGCCAGGGGGTGGTGCCGGGGTACTGGTGCAGGTTCCAGGCCAGCCACAGTCCGCTGAAAAACAGGGTGCTATCCACCAGGTGGGGAACAGTGCGCACCCAGGAGCGGCGCAGCAGGGGTGATCCCATGAGCATCAGAATGCTGCGCAGGGTAAAGCCGATCAGGGACAGTACGACGCAGCTGATGTGAATCAGCTTGACCAGGTCGTGATCGATCATGGGCGCGGAGCGCCGCTGATTCCCTGGCTACGGGCAAAGTCCAGCATGCGTTGGATGGGAAGCACTGCCTGGGCGCGAATGGATTCCTCAATATGGATTTCATTGTGGCCCTGGATGAGCAACTGCTCCAGGTTCTGCAGGGCATTCATGGCCATCCAAGGGCAGTGGGCGCAGGACACGCAGGTGGCGCCCTCGCCGGCGGTAGGGGCGGAGAGCAGTTTTTTGTCCGGCGCCAGCTGCTGCATCTTCCAGAAAATGCCGTCGTCCGTGGCAACGATGAATTCCTTGTTGGGCATTTCCTGCACGGCCTTTATCAGCGCCGTGGTGGAACCCACCACGTCTGCCTGTTCGATGACGCTTTCCGGAGACTCGGGATGCACCAGAACCGCCGCTTCGGGATGCAGACGGTGCAGGCGTTCCAGGCCAAAGGCCTTGAATTCTTCATGCACTACGCAGGAGCCGGGCCAGAGCAGCATGTCGGCTCCGGTCTCGCGCTGAATATAGTGCCCCAGATGCTTGTCCGGAGCCCACAGGATCTTTTCTCCCTGTTCCTTGAGATGCCGGACGATGGGCAGGGCGATGCCAGAGGTGACCATCCAGTCGGCGCGCGCCTTCACTTCGGCGCTGGTGTTTGCATACACCACCACCTTGTGATCGGGATGCGCATCACAGAAAGCACTGAACTCGTCTGCCGGACAGCCTTCATCCAGGGAGCAGGTGGCGTCCAGGTCAGGCATCAGCACCCGTTTTTCCGGGTTCAGAATCTTGGCGGTTTCGCCCATGAAGCGCACCCCGCAGACGATCAGGGTCTCGGCGTCAGACGCCGCCCCATAACGAGCCATCTCCAGGGAGTCTGCCACGCAGCCACCAGTCTCCTCGGCCAGGGCCTGCAGGTCGCCATCCACATAGTAGTGAGCCACCAGTACGGCGTTGTTCTGCTTCAGGAGTTCCTTGATACGATCAGTCAGACCGCGCTTTTCCGCTACGGTGAGTTCCGGCCACTTGGGGTGGGGCGGTACCTGGATGTCTTTGACGCTGACGGTATTACTGGTGGTCATTGGGAAAGATGAGTTGAAGTGGTATCTCAGTATTATGAACGACCCACGCCCTTACCGCCACAACCAGGCGGCGCCACGGACGCCGCTGCTGTCACCGTGCGCGGGTGGCAGCAGGCGGGTTGTGCAGATATCCGAAAACACATACGGCTTCCACAGGCGGGGAATATTCCGGTACAGGCGTTCGATTCCGGACAAGCCGCCGCCGAGAATGATGGCATGGGGATCCAGAATGTTGATGATGCCGGCCAGGCTACGGGCCAGGCGGTTTTCATAAATGGCCAGGGTTTTCTGCGCCTGAGTGTCGCCTTGCCCGGCGGTATTTACGATATCCGGTCCCTGTAGATCCTGCCCGGTGCGGCGAAAATGCTCTGACGCCAATCCGGGGCCGGAAAGAAAGGTCTCGATACAGCCGTGTTTGCCGCACCAGCAGGCCGGACCGGGCAGTTCGGTGTCGCCGGGCCAGGGCAGGGGATTGTGTCCCCATTCGCCGGTGATGGCATTGGGCCCGTCGAGCAGACGGCCATCCACGGTGATGCCCCCGCCGGTGCCCGTGCCTATGATGACCCCGAAAACGATCCTGGCATCCCGGCCCGCGCCATCCACGGCTTCGGAAAGGGTGAAACAGTCTGCATCGTTGGCCATGCGCAGGGGCCGGTTCAGAAGCGCTTCCAGATCGGCCTTGAGATTGCGCCCGTTGAGACAGGTGGAGTTGGCATTGCGCATGAGTCCCGTCGCGGGGGAGAGGGATCCCGGGGTGCCCAGTCCCAGGGGAAGCTGTTTGCCCGCCCGGGCTTCCAGCTGCCCATGCAGGGTGGCAATAGCGTTCAGAATGGCCTGGTAATCGCCAGCCGGGGTGGGTTGCCGGATACGCAGCAGTTCAGCGCCATCCTCATCGAGGAGGATGGCTTCGATCTTGCTGCCTCCCAGGTCCACGCCAGCCAGCATGGCGGATCATTCCTTTGTTTCAGTGGCCGGGGTTTCCAGGTTGTCTGGAGCAACAGCGGTTTCCTCCTTGTCTGACTGCGCCTCTGCGTGGCCGGAGGGATTGGTGAACCGGTCATTGAGTTGTTGCACGAACTTGTCAGCCCGGTTTACCAGGGCTGACAGCTTGCGCCGGGTGCCGCGCCCCCAGCCGGCCGGGGTCTTGGCCATCAGGCTGCGCCAGGGACGGGTGCTCCTGTGGAAAGCGGCAGCCAGATTGATCTTCACGGGCAGAGCCTGTTCCTGCTCAGCCAGCCATCCGCCAAGGCTGCGGGCCGCCAGGCGGCGCAGGGCCAGGTGCAGCGCATAACCGCCACCGAGAACCACGGCCAGGAAGATGCCGCTGTGTAAGGTGCTTTCCCGTATCCATTGCCACCAGCTGCCCAATTGTCCGTTGCTGGCCCCCAGGCCCAGCACCAGGGCGGCGATCAGGCCGAAGACAATGCCATCCAGCCAGAGCACGCGTTTTTTCCACCGGGCCAGGGCTTGCGTGAGCGAGGGGATGACCTGCTCCTCGATTTCCCGGGCGGTTTTTTCCAGAGCGGCGACGATGCGATAGGCGCGTTCGACTTCCACCTGGGCCATACGGCCGTATATTTCCGCCAGATCCTTGTCCCGCTTGCTTTCATAGCGTTGACGCAGCTTGTCGTCCTCGATCAGATTGGAGGCCGTGTGGCTGTAGATGGTGTAGAAACGGCCTGCAGTCAGGCCGTGCTCTCCCAGGGCGCGTTGCCATGCGGCGATGACTTCCTCGGGATTGTCTTCCTTGGCCGTTGTGTCTATCTGGTTGAGAATAAACATGAATTTCCCGGAATCGGGACGGTGGATGGTCTTGGCGACCAAATGTTCCAGGGTATCGCGCATGGCGCCGGGTTCCGGGTGTCGGGCATCGAAAAACACCAGGACCAGATCCGACAAATCCACCATGTGATCCGTAATGCGCAGTGTGGAAGTGCGTTGCGCGTCAGCGTCGAAGCCCGGGGAGTCGATAAGAATCTTGCCCTTGAGGCGCTCGCTGTTGCAGCTTTTGAGCTGCAGGTACGCGTCGATGCGATCGCCTTCGCCTTCCGCCACCAGTTCGATCTCGCGGCTGATCTTGTAGAACGGGAAACGCGGGTCGGAATCCAGGGCGACGCCGGGCAGGGTGTGGGGCGTGGGATCCTCGCTGTAGCAGATTACCGTGAACTTGTCGTCCACGGCCTGGTTGCCGCTGCGTTGCAGCTGGGTTTCCAGGTAATTGTTGATGAAGGTGGATTTTCCTGCAGAAAAAGTGCCCAGGATGGAAATCAGGGGCCACCAGGGAATCTGCGTAGCGAAAGACTCGCTACGACTCAGGAGTCCCATGCGGTAGGCCACCTTGTCCAGCTCACGGAAGCTCTGTACGGCTTTGAGCAGCACGGGGTTTTCCTTTTCCAGGTGGGATTCCAGTTGTTTCAGTCTGTTTTCGATAATATCTTGATCGGCCATTGATCTCTCTGGGTGCTTCGGTATGTGATGAAGGGTTCAGCCCGGGGCGGTTGTGCCGGCGGCCTTAAGGAACCCGGGTTGTCCAGATATTAACCCGAGTCGGAGGGGTGCGGGTAGTGCAGCCTCCTGATGTGGACTAGCAAATACCGCTTTCAGTTCCCTGGCTTCGGTGGGAACAGAACAAGATTAATAGGTCTCAGTGATGGAAAAATTGGCTGGAATATTGGATAATCCCGGGTCACGTGTCGGCACTCCCCCCGGAGGGTCGGCAATTGTCAGTGGATAATGAGAATTATATAGTGGAGGTGAAGCATGGCTGACCTGTTTTCCGCAGAATGGATGGCTTCTTTTGCTGACCATTGGAATGCTGAGGATGATCTGACCGGGCCTTTGGGCGATATCGGTTTCAACAGCGTGATTGGCTATGGTTTTCCTGATGATGATCAGCCTGTCGGCGTATTGACCGTTGAGAACGGCAAGGCGGTATCCGGTGGCGCCTATAATGGCGAAGCGCTGAACTGGGACATCCGCGCTTCCGCCGATCAATGGAATAAGTGGATCGCCAAGCCTCCCGGCATGATGGGGCTTGGCGCGGCATTCACCACGGGCAAAATGAAATTCAAAGTGGGTGATTACGGCTCCATGCTCAAGGACCCCCGCATGGCCAAGCCCTTCATCAAGAGCTTTTCCGTGATGGGGAAGGTGTAGCTCTGCCGTATCGGCGCCAGTGGCGGGTTTTACCCGGGTCGGGAGAACCGCTGCTGTTATCTAAATGCCTGGGTGACATACCCGGCTTTCAGAAATCTTGGGAATCACGTATATGAGCAATATCAGGACAATGCGGGCGGCGGTCGTGGCTTTCGTCATTTCGCTCGGAAGCCTAGGCTCGGCACTGGCAGAGGGCAAGAATTCATTCGGCGAAATCTTTGTGGTGCAGGCTTCAGATCGCCAGCCTACCGTGTCCATTGGCGGCACTGTGGTGCCTTACAAACAGGTTACTCTGGCCGCGCAGATTCCCGGACGGGTCAAGTACATTGCCGGCATCGAAGGGGATGCGTTCAAGGAGGGCACGCTTTTGGTGGCTATCGATGACTCGGAGCTTCTGGCCAAGCGGGCCGCCGCCTATGCCCAATTGTCGTCTGCAGAAGCGGAACTGCGCAATGCCGGGGTGCAGTATTCCCGGGAACTGTGGTCGCCCAAGTCCAAGGCGGCTCCTGGTGGCATGGGCATTCCCAATCTTTTCGACCAGATGTTTACCAGTGGGGCGGAGGACTTCATGGGCGAGCGTGACCGCGGAGCGGAGCGCAGCGCTGATCTGTATGCCTCCACCACCCGTATCGAGCAAGCCCGTTCGGCTATCATGCGCGCCCGTTCGGAGATCCAGGCCATCGAGGCCAAGCTGCGCGACGCCAAGAGCCTGGCGCCTTTTGATGGCGTGATCATGAACAAGATGGTGGAAGTGGGCGATACAGTGCAGCCTGGTGTGCCCATGCTGCGCTTTGCCGATATCACCTGGCTGCAGGTGGAACTGGACATCCCCGCCCGCCTGGTTACGGGCCTTCAGGAAATGATGGTGCTGAAGAAAGCAGCAACCTTTGACGATTACGCGGAACCCGTGGACGTGCGCGTTGCCCAGATCTACCCCATGGCGGATGCCCAGCGCCACACGATCAAGGTCAAGTTTGATATCCCCCAGGGAATATCCCAACCGGGTATGTATGCCAAGATCAGTATTCCGGATACCAGCCATGCGGCGGAAACCGGCAGCCTGCCGGTGATTCCTGCCTCAGCCATTCGCTATCGCGGCAGCCTGCCCGTGGTCTATGTGCAAAATGAGGAAGGCAAGCCGGAACTGCGCCTGATTCGTGAGGGCCGCCGTCTGGACAATGGCATGGTCACCGTGCTTTCCGGCCTGGCGCCGGGGGACAAGATTTGGGTCAATCCGCGGCCAGGGATGATTTCCGGTTCATGATTGAATGCCGGCAACCGTTCTTCTCAGGAGAAGAACCCCATGCCGTTAGGCGCAGGATTGAATAACCGGGAATGGATACCTGCGCAGTTTGTCTGTATCGGCCCGTACACGAACATGACCCCGCCAGGGACCATGAACTACAAAACAACTTACACAGGTTATTGATGGTATGAGTGATCTCGATACCAAGCCCCACAATCCCCCGCTGTCCGGCATCGTGGAAGAATCCGAGAATCTCGGGATAGCGGGGCGTACGGCGCGCTTCTTCATCAATTCCCCCCTGTCGCCCCTGTTGTACATGACCATGTTCCTGCTGGGTCTGGCCGGCCTGATCATGACGCCGCGCCAGGAAGATCCACAGATCTCCGTGCCCCTCATCGACCTTTTCGTTCAATACCCGGGCGCTCCTGTGGAAGAAGTGGCTTCTCTGGCCATTCAACCCCTGGAACGCATGATGTGGGAGATAGAGGGGGTCAAGCACGTATATTCCGCTTCCAGGCGCGGTGGCGGCATGGTTACCGTGCAGTTCGAGGTGGGCGAGGAGATGGAACCCTCCCTGGTGAAGGTCAATGAACAGCTGGCCTCCAACATGGACAAGATTCCCAATGGCGTTTCGCCACCCCTGGTGCAGGCCAAAGGCATCGACGACGTGCCGGTGGTCACTTTGACCTTGTGGTCCGACAAGGATTTCAACGGAGACGGTATTCCCGACGTGGACGACAGTCAGCTGCGCCGCCTGGCCCTGTCTGTGCTGCAGTCCATCAAGGAGATTCCCGAGACCGGCGAGGGCTTCGTGGTGGGCGGGCGCGCCGAGCAGGTGACTATCGAAGTGCTGCCCGAGCGTCTGGCCGGTTACGGCATCAGCCTGGGGCAGGTGGCCCAGGCCATTCAGAAGGCCAACTCAGAACAGCAGGCTGGCAACGTGGAAGCTGCCGGCACGCATTTCTCGGTGGTCACCGGCAAGTTTCTGCAGACTGCTGATGATATCAACCATCTCAAGGTTGGCAGCCACAATGGTGTGCCCGTGTATGTACGGGATGTGGCCCTGGTGCGCCAGGGTCCGGAAGATGCCAAGCGCATGGTGGCATACTACACGGGAGCCGCATCGGAGAATCCGGATCTGGCAGTCAGTGTGCCTGCGGTGACCATTGCCATTGCCAAGAAGAAAGGCACCAATGGCGTCACGGTGGCGAACAAGGTGCTGGAACGGGTGGAGGAACTCAAGGGCCGCCTGATTCCCAGCAATGTGCAGGTGAGTGTCACCCGCAATTACGGCAAGACTGCCAATGATAAGGTCAGGGCGCTGATCTTCAAGCTGTTCGTGGCTACTTTCTTCGTGTTCATCCTGGTCTGGTGGGCCTTCCGCGCCCTCAAACCCGCCATGGTGGTGTTGCTGGTCATTCCCGTGGTGTTGCTGTTCACGGTTTTTGGAGCCTGGATGCTGGGCTTCACCATCGACCGGGTGTCCCTGTTCGCCCTGATTTTCTCGATTGGCATCCTGGTGGATGATGCCATTGTAGTGGTGGAGAACATCTACCGGCGCTGGCTGGAGGAAGGCAAGACGGATTCTGAAACTGCCGTGGATGCCGTGCGGGAAGTGGGCAACCCCACCATCCTCGCCACGCTTACGGTCATCGGCGCTCTCCTGCCCATGGGCTTCGTGTCCGGCATGATGGGCCCCTATATGATGCCCATTCCTGCCTTGGGCACAGTGGCCATGATCATCTCTTTGTTTGCCGCCTTTGTGTTCACCCCCTGGCTGGCGATTCATCCCCTGTTCCGTCCTTCCATGGAGTATTTGGCTGTGGCGGAAAAACGTGAGCACAAGGAAGCAGAGAAGCTGGAGAAGGTTTACCGGCGCATTCTCATGCCCATGATAGAGAATCCGCGCAAAGCGCGGCGTTTCCGTCTGGCCATGTGGGGCGTGTTCCTGCTCATGTGTTCCATGTTCTATTTCAAGCTGGTGGTAGTGAAAATGCTGCCCCTGGACAACAAGCCCGAGTATTCGGTGGTTCTGGATATGCCGGAGGGCACGGCTCTGGCAGAGACGGCGAACCGTGCCAACCAAGTCGCCAACCTGGTGCGCAAGCTGCCGGAAGTGACCGCAGTGCAGGTCTATGTGGGCACCGCCAAGCCCTATGATTTCAACGGCATGGTGCGGCACTATTATTTGCGCAAGGAACCCTGGCAGGCTGAAATACAGGTACAGCTGCTGGACAAGCACAAGCGCAAGCGCAGCAGCCACGAGATTGCAGTAGAGACCCGGGCGCGGCTCAAGGAGCTGTTCAAGGATGTGGAAACCAATTTTGCCGTGGTGGAAATGCCGCCAGGCCCGCCGGTACTGCAGTCTGTGGTGGCTACGGTGTACGGGCCTGATGCCCCCACGCGGCGCAAGGTGGCGGAGGATCTGACCGGGATCTTCTCGGAAGCGCCCAATCTGGTTGACGTGGACAACTACATGGTCAAGCCCCATGACTACTGGCGTTTCATGGTGGACCGGGACAAAGCCGATATGCGCGGCATTTCTGTGGATTCCATCAATAAGAACCTGGCTATGGCTTTGGGCGGCATGGTTTTGGGCGATGTCAAGCAGCGGGCCGGCCATGAACCGGTGAATATCGTGATTCAGGTGCCTCTGGCGGAGCGCTCGCAGATCAGCCGCCTGGGAGATCTGCTCATCCAGTCCGTGGATGGCGTGGGTGTACCCCTGCGAGAACTGGGTGAATTCAAACGGGTGCCCGTGGAGCCCACGGTGTTCAACAAGGATCTGCGTGCCGTGGAGTATGTGGTAGCCGATGTAGGCGGGCGCCTGGCAGCGCCTGTGTACGGCATGATGCAGGTTGAAGATCTGCTGGCCAACTGGAAGGACGGCAAACCTTATGTCACTCCGGACAACATTACGCTGGCGGACCACACTTACTGGACCGGACCTCCTCCCACGGAGGGTCAATCCAGCTTCGAGTGGACCGGTGAATGGACGGTTACCTACGAAACTTTCCGGGATATGGGGGCGGCTTTTGGCGCAGCCCTGGTGCTGATCTATATACTTGTGGTGTGGGAGTTTGGCAACTTCCGCATTCCTGCACTCATCATGTCTCCTATTCCCCTGACCCTGCTGGGTATTCTTCCGATGCATGCCATCTTCTTCGCCCTGGGCCTGGGTGGAGAATTCACGGCTACCTCCATGATTGGCTGGATTGCCCTGGCGGGTATCATCGTGCGCAACTCCATTCTGCTGGTGGATTTCTCTATTCACGAAGTGCAAAAAGGTGTAAGTGTGCCGGAGGCGGTGATTCGGGCCTGTAAGACCCGTACACGTCCTATTCTGATAACGGCCTTTGCTCTGGTTTTTGCTTCTTCAGTCATCTTCTTTGATCCCATCTTTCAGGGTATGGCAATTTCCCTGGCGTCTGGCGTACTGGTATCCACCATTCTGACCCTGGTGGTCATTCCTTTGGGCATGGTGTCCGCCTCTGATTCCCTGTGCGAGGCAGCAGGACGCCGTTGTCCCAAGCCCTCCAAAGGCAAGAAAGGACCACAGGGTGGCAGTTCCGGAAGTGGTGGCAGGACTTTCCTCAAACGGGGCTGGAATGTTGTAGCCACGGTTCTGATCGGTGCTTTTGGTCTTCTTGCTTCGGTTATCCGCATGTTCCGTGGCAAAGGCAAAGCTCAGCCTCACCAGGCTGCGCCGGCAGAATCTTCCAGGACCCCAAGAACTGCCGAGCAGGAAAAACCTGATATACAAGAAAAGCCTGTGGAGAAGAAGCCCATAGAGAAAAGCCGCACCTCCTTGGTATCTGACGAGGAGGAGGGCAAGTCTTTGGATGTGGAGCGTATCGAAAGGGATCTGGAAATCATCGCCCAGCCCCTGCGCAAGTCGGCCGCGCCGGCAGTAGAGACATCCAAGCAACCTGGGCGCGCTTCCAAGAAAACAGTCAGGAAGCCGCCAGTGAAAAAAGCTGCCGCCACGAAAAAGCCTGCTTCAAGGGTGGCGGGCAAGTCTGCTGGTACAACGGTTGCTGATGCAACAAAGAACAAACCTTCCGCAAAGAAAACGGCGACGGACAAGACAGCGGTCAGGAAAGCTGCTGCTAAAAAGCCGGTGGCCAAGAAAAAAGCTGTCACCAAGAAGTCAGAGGCAAAGCCATCGGCTCCCAAGAAAACAACGGTGAAAAAGTCAGCAGCCAAGAAAACAGCCAGTAAGAAAACACCGGTTACACAGAAGCGTACACCGGGCAAAGCTCCGCTGAAATCCGCCACGGCGGCGCCACGTAAAAAAGTTGCCAAGAAGAAAGTGATACCCGTAGCCGTTGCCAGGAAAAGTGGCCGGCGGGGTATCCGCTTGAAAAGTCTGGACAGCAGCGATGATGGTCTATCATCCTGATTGTATTCAGGTTTGGTAAAAAGGGGAGGGGCCGAAAGAAACTATGTTGGGTTTCCGAGCCAAGGCCTGCGTTTTGTGTACAGCTGAGTTTCTGACGGTTTTGTTCAGGCCTGTTCAGTTGTTCTTCTACCTGAACCCGCGGATTCAGGTTCTAATGAATTAGGGAGATACCGGCAATGATTACCCTCATTGGAAGCCTCAAGGGTGGATCCGGAAAAAGCACCATCACTTTCAATCTGGCCGTCTGGCTGTCTCTGGCCGAACAGAACGTGCTCGCCATCGATGCAGATCCTCAGGCCACGCTGACGGATGTTGTGGATGTGCGTACTGAAGAAGGCTATGAGCCCCCGGTTATCCTGGGCAGCAAAACACTACTTACAAACCGCAAGAAGCTCGACGAGTATGATGAAGTGTTAGTGGATGTGGGTACGGCGGACCTGCACAGTTTCAAACAGGCCATCGCTGTTGCTGACAGGATCGTGGTTCCTGTGCCCCCCAGCCAGGCGGATATCTGGTCTACCCAACGTTTTCTGCGCCTCATCGATTCTGTGGTTTCAGACAGCCGCAGGCCGGAAGTGATGGGTTTCATCAACCGGGCCGACACTCACCGTGCCATTCGTGAAAGTGATGAAGCTGCTGCAGCCCTGGTATCTCTGCCGGGCATCAAGTTCATCAAGGCGCGCCTGGCCCAGCGTACCGCTTTCCGCCGTTCCTTCAGTGAGGGACTGGGGGTATTTGAGATGGATCCCCGGAGCAAGGGGGCGCTGGAGTGGAATGCTCTGGCAGCCGTGCTTTACGCCCATGTGGTCGGTTGAGACAGACCTGTTTCACACTTGGTATGGCTAATCAGCACAGTTTTGTTGTGCATAAGAAAAATTATGAGTAGAATCAGTATAAGTTTCTATCCTTTGTTGTCATAGGGTAAAGGATGAAACAGGCTTACATTTAAGGTGACAGCATTGAGCTCCCAGGAAGAAGACAAACAGCAGGTAACCGATCAGGAGGGTATTACACGCCTGTCGGAAGTCTTCGAAACCAGTGCCCGTCGCTGGGAATTGATCATTTATCCTTCCATGTTTGCTTTCGTTGTGCTGGCAGCCTATGGCTTCTTTCTTATCTACCGCCTGGCCGGTGATATGCATTATATGGTCATCAGCGTGGATACCCACATGTCCGTGCTTTCCAGCAATATGCAGAGCATGTCAGAGAACATGGGGCAGATGACTACCAATATCCGCACCATGACGGTGAGCCTGGACTCCATGGAACACAAAATGGGGACGCTGCAGCCTATATTGGCGAGCATGGAGTCCATGGATGATTCCATGAAGTCTCTGAATGCATCGACTCGTGCCATGACCTTTGCCACCCAGGGCATGCAGCATGATATGTCGCGGCTGAACACCAATGTGGGTCGGCCCATGTCGTTCATGAACAGTTTTATGCCCTGGTAGTTGTGGGTACTATCGAATCACGACCCAACCTGGTTGTTGCCATATCCTCCCGCGCCCTGTTTGATCTGGATGAATCCCACCAGGTTTTCCAGCGCCAGGGCGTCGACGCCTATTATGAATACCAGATCCAGCACGAAGAGGATGTTCTTGAACCTGGGGTGGCCTTTTCCCTGGTGCGGAAGTTACTCAATCTGAATGATTTGTTTCAGGGGCGCATCAAGGTGGAAGTGGTGTTGCTGTCCAGGAACAGCGCGGATACCGGATTGCGGGTGTTCAACTCCATCGAACACCATGGCCTGGATATCACCCGGGCAGCGTTTACGAGTGGTCGTAGTCCTTTTGAATATGCCTCCGTTTTGAATGCTCATTTGTTCCTGTCAGCAGATTCCGATGATGTAGCCCGGGCTTTAAAATCCGGTGTGGCGGCGGCAACCATTACACCCGCTCAACCGGGAGATGCCCTGGATCAGCCCATGAACAAAAAAGCCGATCAGCTGCGTATTGCATTTGATGGGGACGCAGTGCTGTTTTCGGACGAGGCGGAAAGGATCTACCGGCAACAGGGCCTGGAGGCTTTTGAGGCCAGTGAAAAGGCGGCTGCTAAGCGTCCTCTGGAGGCGGGGCCTTTTCGCTGTTTTCTGGAAGTGTTGCATAAGCTGCAGTCCCTGGCACCGGAAGGCACGGCGCCTATCCGCACAGCGCTGGTAACGGCCCGGGGGGCCCCTGCCCATGAACGGGTGATCCGCACCCTGAGAACCTGGGGGATACGCATTGATGAGGCTTTGTTTCTGGGCGGGATGGACAAGAGCGCCTTTCTCAAGGCCTTTCAGGCGGATATCTTCTTCGATGACCAGACGCACCACGTAGAGTCGGCGGCCCAGTTCGTTCCCGCCGGGCACGTACCCCACGGTGTGGCTAATAAAGGTTGAGCTGGTCTTTACAATTCTGCGTCGTAGATGATGGTGTCCACGGGTTTCTGGATGAAGTTGCCCTGGATGAAGTCAACGCCCACGTTCCACAACAGGGTCAGCTGAGCTGCTTCCTCGATATAGGTGACAATGGTTTTTACCTTTTCTTTGTGTAACTGGTCGTTATAGTCCTTGAGCAGTTCCTGCTGTTCTTTGTCCTGGGACAGAAGGCCTGAAATTTCCGGGGTGAAACATACCATATCGGAATTCAGATGGCGCACCACGTTGACAGCTTCCTGTTCGAAGGGGAAATGGGTGAGGGTGATACGGCAATTGATCTTACGCAGGCCTTCGGCCAGCTGCTCCATTTTTTCAAGGTGTGCAATGACATCGTTGTGTGCCACGGCAAAGGCCAGCCAAGCGCCTTTGGCCTTGAACTCCCGCAGGCAGTCGCAGATCCACAACAGCAGAGAGTCGTCTTCGATACCGGCTGCGGACAGGGTTATCATGAAATTCAGCTTGTGGCCATTGGCCCGGTGGCTGGCGACTTCCCGAATGGCATTGCGGATGACCCAGCGATCGATTTCAGCCATGCGTTCAGAACGGATGGCATCCTCCATGAATTCCTCTGGTGGTATCTGCTGATCTTCTTCGTCCAACATGCGTACATAGACGGCGTAGTCCTCGCGGCTGTTGCCGTGCAGGCTGACTACCGGCTGATAGACAAGATGGAAGCGGTCATTGGATAAGGCTTGGTCAATCAGCTGAACGACGCTTTCATCGCCAGTGTTCTGTTCAGCAACGGGTTGCCCGCCCTGTTCAAAAGCAATGATACTGGTGTCGTTGGCCAGCCCCTGTTTCCAGGCTTTGACCGCGTGGGAAATAAGGTCGGTGGCGCTATTGGCTGGCGGGGCATCTGAATGGGAGATGCCGAATACAAACAGTGGTGAAAAGGCGGCGCCATCCTCTTCAAAACTATGCTCGTCAAGAACATTGGACAAACGATTGGCAAGGGATTCAGCGTCCGTACCAGGTGTGCATAGTATGGCAAACTCGTGCTCGCCAAAACGGGAAACCAGATCTGTGTCATAGGTGGTTTCATTCAGGATACGGGTTACTTCTTTGAGTACGGTTTCACTGGCATCCTGGCCGAATTGGGTCCTGATATCAGGAAAGTTGCCAATATTGAGAAGTATCATGCTGAGCCGCTGACCGGTTTCTCGGGCTTCGGCAAACTGCAGCTCCAGGGTTTCATTGAAATACTTGCGATTGTGCAGGCCTGTATCCGTATCATAATTGGCCAGCTCGGCCAGGCGTTGTTCGATATCCATGTCCGGAGCCTGGCTGCGGATAATGACCTGGGTGCAGTCTTCACCATCGATAGTCGAAGGAGCAAACTCCATGGTGACGGACAGATCCTTTCCCTCGTTGGTCACACAGGTGATCTCGACCTGGTCTGCCGTGTGCTCCTCGTCCAGTTTGCGCAGTACGGGCTTGAACTTGAGGCGGTCGTTACTGGCAATGAGATCCATGAAGGGGAGGCCTTCAAGTTCATCCGCGTTGCTGAAGCCAAACAGAGAAACATAGGCGGGATTGGCGTAGACATGCATACCCTGGTGTATGTAGGCGATGGCATCACGGGCAGTTTCCGTGAGGGTTTCATAGCGCTGTTTGGTTTCTTTCAACTCCTGGGTAACGGCCAACAGCTTCTTTTTGGTGATCATGTTCTGCTGCTCACGATTCACCACGTAAATGAGATGTGCATGGTCATTGCGCTCAATAATGTCCTGAGCCCGGGTTTCGGCGGCAAAGAAAAGCTCTTCACTGGGATCGTCCGAGAGCAGAATGAACGCGGCCAGAGGAGAGACTTCGCGTATCTGGCGAATGGCAGTGGTGAAATCGATTTCCTCTGCATCTGTATTGACAAGAACCACATCAGCATCCAGGTCTTGCACCAGGCTATCGAGTTCATCAGGTGTGTAAGCAGTATTCAAATGTACTGCCATGCCTGAATTACGCAGAGTCTGGGAATAAATATTGGCATCGTCGATGGAACATCCAAGCACCAGGAGTTCGACAATGTCGCTCAAAGGTGTAACGATCTGGATAATTCTTTCCGCGTTGGTGCTCATAAACTTGATCCTGGGTTATTCTGAGTATTCAAAGATCATTCCATAGATCCTGAAAGTCATCTGTAGGGTCGTCGGATTGTTTCCGGGATTTTTCTTGTTCCACGTAAGTGAAATGATAGTGGATGAAATTGTTGTTTGACTCCACCCATTTGGTCAGTTTGATCTGGTGTTCGCCAAATTCTGTGACCATGGTCATGATTGTGTTCAAATCAAAGGCGCGTGTATTGGTCAGTATGCCTTGTCTTTCGCTGTCTATACCGCTTCCGGACAACAGCAGGCAGCGATACTGGTTCTGCCGGTTGGAGGATGCTTTTGCGCCTGGGGTAATGGTTATGGGTGAACAACTGGAAGCCATCACCTGTATACCCAGGTACAGTTGATCGTCTTCAATATCCTTCAGCCAGCGGGTGACTGCAACACTGAATTCCTCAGGGTTATTGGGAGAACGGATGCCCAGGATGTCTCCCACTCTCACTTTCATAGGGTAGGAATCTTTCCAGCCCAGGCAGTAGCCCTCTACGCTTTCATTGTAGGTGAGTACGGAAAACGCGGCATTGGGGTCGCGCTTCATCGCATCAAACAGGTTGGCGGGTTCATGTTCCATGGGCGTTCCCAGCAAAGCGCTTGCCAGGTTCGAGGAGGAGTCGGCAAATATGGAGTCTCCGCCAAGGCTGTTGATGGGAGAGGCAATGGCCAGGGTGCTGAAGACACTGTCGTTCCAGGTCAGGTGACTGGAAGGATTGGCATTGCCGGAATGCGCCGTGTTGTCTGCCTGCTGCTCAGACCCGCTATCCATGTTTTGCTCCAAGAGGTGCAGGAGATTGGTCAGGCCAACGATGGCGTACAGTTCATGGCGCAGGTTGTTGCGAGCAAACTTTCGTTCCAGGGATTTGTTCCAGCCTTTTATCAGCGAAGTGAGCAGAGACCGGGACAAGTGGTGCGGGTTCTGCTCCATATGTGCAGGAGACTCCCATTCCGCTTCATCATACTCTTCCCGGGCGCGGGACAGAACGCCGTTCAGATCGAATGCACGGTAACGGCTGTCATTGCGTTGTGCCGGGCTGATGGATTTTTGTGGTGGTTCGTCTGACCACAGGTTGAGGTAGAAGATTCCGGCGCTGTGATTGTCCATGTCGCTGATCAGGCCAATCTCTGTGTGCTTGTCCCATTCCTGCAGTTTGTCATGCAACAGTCGTAACTGGGTTTGGGTCAGGCGATAGGGGCTGGTGGTCGCGATCAGAACCATGTCCTTGTACACGTCCTCGATACTCTGCACACTCTTGCGGCGCCACAAGAACTTGCTGGTTTCCTTCACGCCTATGTGATGTACATGATTCTGTGAGGCCCAGGCATACAGGTAATGGGCTTCACGCCACAGCCCCTGTTGATAATTGCGGTAGATCAGCAGGTTGTGAAACATGCGTTGCTTCATATACTGAAGCGCCCGTTGTGCGGCAACGATCACCAGTTTCTGGTTGAAGTTCTTTTCGTCGCCCATGACCTGTTCCAGAAACAGGATCTTGTAGGAAATGGCGATTTCATTGCACAGTTCCGTGGCCAGCCGGGCGGCTTTCTTTGACTTCGGGGACAGGGGAAAACCAACATTCAGGTAGTGTTTGGTGATGTTGGTGTTGATATAGCGGACAGGCTCCCGGAAAAGCTCGATGATCTCTGCACGAACCAGGGTAGGGATCTTCATGCGGTTGAAGGTGGCGAGGGTTTTATACACCTGGCGTGCTGTTTCGCCGATGTTGGCGACAGGCAGCTGCTCGGCCCAACGCTTGACTTCCCGGGGACTCAGCAAAAAACTGTCCTCAGGCGCCACCGTCTGCTTGGGGATGGACAGTTCTACCCGTGGTTGCTTGCTGTTCTCGTCGCGTCTGCTGTCGGCCATTGTATTGTTTCCTTGTCCCTGAATCGACCCCTGGTGCTTGCTCGGCTGTGGGGTGGTCGGTAGGGTCGCAGTTATGGTGGCACGAACCCCGGTCCCGGCCTGTTTGCTATGGCTTGAACGATTGATTTCTGAGTTCACCGGTAGATACCCCGCCTCCTGCTTCTGTTACACAGGATGACAGAAGAATATCTCTACCGCTAAATATCGCCTAAAAAGGCTTTTATTCCAAGCACTAAAGGCAATAAATTATATATGAAATCAATAGTTGGGCACAGGGTTGGGTCTTCAAACAAAGATGGGTTTTCTTTTGCCGGGGGATGGTTATGCCGTAGTGTTGCAGTAAGCGCATGATTTGAAAGGAAAGATGTTTCTCAATGACAGATCCGACATGATTCGTGGGTGGCATACCCGGGAAACAGCTATGGGAAACCCGCATCAATGCCCGGTTGTCCGTTTTGTGATGGGGTCAGCGCGGTCTTGCTTGGTGCCCCGGGAATCTCGCGTACCAGCCGGGGCAGCAGGTAGCCGGGCAGACTGGCTTGCATGAGCGTATACAACTCTGCCGCCTCCTGATCGTTCACGGCAAAATGAGCAGCCCCCTGGACCGGATCCAATTGGTGCAGATAGTAGGGCAGGATACCGGACTCGAACAGTGTTTCGCTCAGTTCGGTCTGCACAGAGACACGATCGTTGACCCCTTTCAGCAGGACGGCCTGGTTCAGCAAAGGGATGCCCCGGTGGCGCAGGGGCAGCACGGCCTGCGTGAATTCGGTGCTGATCTCCCGGGGATGGTTGATATGCCATACCAGGCTCGTCGATAGCCGGGTACCTGCCAGCATGTCCAGCAAGGGCTCGTCCAGCCGGTCAGGGAGTACCACGGGCAGCCGGCTGTGAATGCGCAGGCGGCGCAGGTGAGGGATGTCCTGCAAATGTTGTATCAAAGTGTGCAGGCGCTCATTCGCCAGGCTCAGAGGGTCGCCACCGCTGAGTATGACTTCCCTGACTGTTTTATCTTTGCGTAGCTGTTCCAGCAAGGCGCTCCAGTGGGAGGCTGTCATCTGGTAGTCCGCATAGGGAAAATGCCGGCGAAAACAATAGCGGCAGTTGATGGCGCAGGCCCCGGTGGTGATCAGCAGCACCCGCCCATGATACTTGTGCAGTATGCCGTGCCCCTCATGGGCGGCCTGATCTGCAAGGGGATCGGTGCTGAAGCCAGGGATGTTTTCCATTTCTGCACTCAGGGGCAGAACCTGGCGCAGCAGGGGGTCGTGAATGTTTCCCTTTTCCATGAGGGAGGCAAAAAAATGCGTGACGCGAATGCTGAAACTGTTGTCAGCCGCGGCCATGCCGGGTTCCAGGTGGTCTTCGAGATCCAGATAGTTCAGCAGGTCTCCCACACGGCTGAATGCGCCAGCAAGCTGCTGCTGCCAGCTCCCGGTTTTCATGCTTGGGGCGGAAAGAGGTATCATAGGCGTTTTTTCAACGGGGGCAGGGTCATTGGCCTGGCGGCTCCAGCGGTACATGGCGAGGAAAACATGGCAACCTATAGTACAAACGAATTTCGTGGCGGGCTCAAGCTGCTTCTTGATGGCGATCCCTATGTGATCATCGAAAACGAGTTCGTCAAGCCCGGAAAGGGACAGGCGTTCAACCGGGTGAAACTGCGCAATCTCAAGACCGGCAGGGTGTTGGAAAAGACCTTCAAGTCGGGCGAGTCCGTGGAAGCTGCGGACGTCATGGACAGGGATTTGCAGTATCTGTACAACGATGGCGAGTACTGGTATTTCATGGACAACGACAGCTATGAGCAGTACCAGGTGGACGCCAATGCCATGGGCGATGCTGCAAAATGGATCAAGGATCAGGATCAGTGCAACGTCACCCTATGGAACGATCAGCCTATCCTGGTGGAAGCGCCCAACTTTGTGGTGCTGGAGATTACTGACACAGATCCCGGCCTCAAGGGTGATACCTCTGGCGGTGGCGGCAAACCGGCCACCCTGGAGACAGGCGCGGTGGTGCGCGTACCCCTGTTCGTACAGATTGGCGAAAAGATCAAGGTGGATACCCGCAAAGGTGAGTACATCAGCCGCGCCAAGGATTGATCACCGTGTGTGACAGGCTGCGTGCCCGGGCGGATCTGCTGCGCCGGGTTCGCAGCTTTTTTGATGCGCGAGGGGTAATGGAGGTTTGCACTCCCGTACTCAGCCGTGCTGCGGGCACAGACCCGGCCATAGAGCCCCTGCGGACCCGCTATACCGGACCGGAGCACCCCCGGGGTCTGGACTTGTACCTGCAGACCTCTCCCGAGTTTCCCATGAAGCGCCTTCTTGCCGCAGGCAGCGGTCCCATTTACCAGATTGCCCAGGTGTTTCGTGATGGGGAATACGGTACCCGGCACAATCCCGAGTTCAGTCTTCTGGAATGGTATCGTCCCGGCTTTGATCACCACGTGCTCATGGACGAGGTGGCTGCGCTGGCAAATGCATGCCTGCAATCGTCTCTGCCCATAGAAAAGATTGCCTATGTGGATCTGTTCCGTGAGCACATGGGCTGGCATCCTCTGGAAGCGGATCTTTCCATCCTGGAAGCAAGCGCCCGGGAACAGGGGCTGATGGTGGAGGGCATGGCCAGCAGGGATCAGTGGCTGGATCTTTTCATGAGCCTGGTCATCGAGCCGCGCCTGGGGAAGCAAAGCTTGACCTTTATTTACGATTATCCTGCCAGTCAGGCTTCACTGGCGCGCATCAGTCTTCATGATCCTGCCCTAGCCAGCCGCTTCGAGCTGTATCACCGGGGCGTTGAGCTGGCCAACGGTTTTCATGAACTGGCGGATCCTGTGGAGCAGCGCCAGCGTTTCGAACAGGAGAATCTTCAGCGGCAGGAGCGGGGACAGCGCCAACTGCCCATCGATGAAAATTTTCTGGCGGCCCTGGAAACGGGCCTTCCGGATTGTGCGGGAGTGGCCCTGGGGCTGGATCGTCTGCTCATGCTGAAGCTGAATGCTTCCTGTCTGGACGACGTCTTAAGCTTTTCTTTGAAAAACGCCTGACCTTGCCAATGCGCTGCCCCATGCGCACACGCACCCCGGGGACAAATGCCTTGTCCCATGCCACAGCATCCTTGCCAAACAGGGTGATGACCGTGGACCCCATGTTGAAGCGTCCCATTTCCTCACCTTTTTTTAAGGTGATTTGCTGTTTGCCTTCGTAGAGCCAGGTGCTTGGGTCCTTGCCAGGGGCGCGCACTTCACCTGCCCAGACGGTTTCCATGCTGCCCACGAATATGGCGCCCACTAGAATGACCAGCATAGGACCAGCGATGGTGTCGAAGCCGCAGATAAGACGCTCATTGCGGGCATACAGGCCGGGAATGAGTTGTGCCGTGGCATCACTGACGCTGAACAGTTCCCCGGGAACGAAGATCATGCCCTTTAGTTTGCCGCTGAGGGGCATATGCACCCGGTGATAATCCCGGGGGGACAGGTAGATGGTGGAATAGGCGCCATCCTCGAAAGTTTCCGCCAGATCCTGGTCCCCGCCAAGGAGGGCCAGAAGATCGAAATCATGCCCCTTGGCCTGGATCAGCCGGCCCTCGGTAATGTAGCCCGCCTGGCTTACCTTGCCGTCGCAGGGTGAGGCTACCGCATCCGGCTGTTGGGCAATGGGCCGGGCATCGGCTTTCAGGGCGCGGGTGAAGAAGGCATTGAAACTTGGGTAGCTGGTCGGACGGGGGTTTGCGGCATCGAACATGTCCACGGCATAGCGGGAGACGGCTTCCTTGATGAGCATGTTCTTCAGGGGCTTCCATCGGGTCCGGGCAATACGGTACATGCCTGCGGCCAGCAGATGCTGGGGCAGAATCTTCAACAGGGCGGTGTTGAGCTTGTCCTTGAATTGCGGTGGCTGCATGAGTCTCAGTTGAAAAATTGCTGGTCGTGGGCAATCACGGCCGGATCGTCCAGGCCGGTGAACAAGGCTACCAAAAAACCGTCGGGATTGATAAGCGCCACCGCACTCTTTTCAATACTGCAGGAAGAAGGCAACGGCCCGGAGCCAGGTAATCCCATCTGCCGGGCGAGTGGTATCAGTGCTGCTTCATCACCGATGACAGCGGTGAATACGGGGTTGAAGAACTCTATGGCCTGTTTCATATCTGTCTTGGGCATGGGGGTGGTTTGCAGGAACACCACCCGGGTCCGCTCCTGAAGTCCTCTGTTCCCGGCCAGCCGGTTCCAGGCAAAGACATACAAACGTAGCAGTTCACGGCAGCCGGGATCTTCCAGGTTGCCGGCCATGAGGAAGTTCCAGTGCTTGCGCAGACTGGCGGGGGTGAAAGGCTTGCCATCCTTGTCTTGGAGGTGAAAGGGCTGAACAGGCTCGGGTTGGGGGAACACCCAGATCTGCAGGTGCGCCATCAGGGGCCTGGCATAACGGTTGCCCAGGTAATAGCTCAGGGCAAAGATCAGCGCAGCCATGACAGCGAGAAGCAGTTTGACAGTGAGGCGCCGTGGGCGTTTGGCAAAATGGGAGGAGGTCATATAGGGGAAAAACCGCAGCCACGCATGGCGGACTGCGGTTGACGTTCTCAAGAATATTGGTACCGAGGGCCGGACTCGAACCGGCAAGGCCGTGAAGCCGGTGGATTTTGAATCCACTGCGTTTACCAATTTCGCCACCCCGGCAGCAGGCTGGAAGTATAACCAACATTTTGCCCGTGGCAAGTAATCATTCTTTTTGATGTAGAATCCGGTTCCCATGCAGACCTCAGATTTCAGTTATGACC
>JALWRH010000077.1 GCA_026994195.1 Sedimenticola sp.
GGTGTTCAGGGTATTGGTCATGTGGGTCTGCACAGCGCTCAGGCCGCCGCCCTGAGGACCGGCGCCCATGCCACCGCCCATGGTTTCATAATAGTCCCAGCCTTCCCCGCGCCTGGCGGAACCCATGGCCAGGTTGTTCATGCTCCCGTGGCTGGCGGCGGGGATCTCCCCCGGCAGAGCCTGGGCCAGGGCGCCCATAACCAGATCCACCACCCGGGTACTGGTCTCCACATTGCCCGCCGCCACCGCCGCCGGGGGCCGGGCATTGAGTAGGCAGCCCTCCGGCGCATGCAGGCTGATATCACGAAATGCTCCGGCGCAGGCCGGAGTCTGGGGAGGCATGAGACAGCGGAATACGTAGTACACCCCTGCAGCAGTCACGGACAAAGGGCAGTTCACGTTACCTTGAACCTGCGCAGCAGAGCCGCTGAAGTCCACATGCACGCCCTGATCATTGACCTTTACACACACTTTCAGAAGCAGATCCTCATGCCCTTGGCCATCATCATCCAGGAAATCCTGGAAACGGTATTCTCCGTGTGGAATCCTGGCCAGGGCGGAACGCGCCATGCGCTGACCATAGGCATTCAGCGCCGCCAAGCCCTGCTGATACTGCTCCCTGCCCTGCCCGGCGACAATAGCCTGCAAACGCCTGACACCCGTGCGGTTGGCGCTGAGCTGAGCGCTGATATCGCCTTCTGCCGTACGCGGGCTGCGGGTCGCCCCCAGGATGCGCATCCACACGGATTCGACCAGGTGGCCCTGGCGCATAAGGTGCACCGGTTCGACGACTAGCCCTTCCTCTTCCAGTCGCGAGGAAACCGGCATGGAACCCGGGGTGTCCGCGCCTATATCGGCATGATGGGCCCGGTTCACCACGAAACCCTGCAGTTCATCCGCAACGAACACCGGCGCGATCAGCGTCACATCAGGCAGGTGCGTACCTCCAAGAAATGGATCATTGAGTATGACCTGGTCGCCTTCCCGCCATGCCATACGCTCTACGATTCCCCGCATGGCGAAAGCCATGCTGCCCAGGTGCACGGGAATATGCGCCGCTTGGGCGCACAGTTCTCCCCGGGCATCGAAGACTGCGCAGGAATAGTCCAGGCGATCACGGATATTGGGAGAAAAGGCTGTGTTGCGCAGCACCATGCCCATATCGTCACACAGGGCGTCCATCCGGCTGGCAAACAGGCTCAAAGCCAGGGCGTCCAGGGAGTCCGTCTGTCTGTTCTCAAGTTTCATTATTGCATTTTGCCTCAAATCCGAATAACCTTAGCGCCATAATAACCCAGTAAATCACTAAAGATATAACACGGAGAACATAAATGACCCATACATTGCCTGTATTGCCCTTTGCCAAAGACGCACTGGAACCCCATATTTCTGCCGAAACCCTCAGCTATCACCATGACCGGCACCATGCCACCTATGTCGATAATCTGAACAAGCTGATTCCCGGTACCGAGTTTGAGAACGCCAGCCTGGAAGATATCGTCATGAAATCTGAAGGCGGTATCTTCAACAACGGCGCCCAGGTGTGGAACCACACTTTCTACTTTAACTGCATGAGCCCCAATGGTGGAGGTGAACCTTCCGGCGCCCTGGCGGACGCTATCAATGCCGCCTTTGGTTCTTTTGCCGATTTCAAGGAGAAATTCTCAACCTCCGCCGCCACCAACTTCGGCTGCGGCTGGACCTGGCTGGTGAAGAACAGTGACGGCTCTCTGGAGATCGTCAACACTTCTGGCGCTGGCAACCCCATGCGCGATGGCAAGACGCCCCTGCTGACCATCGATGTCTGGGAACATGCCTACTACATCGACAAGCGAAACGTGCGTCCGGAGTACATTGCTGACTTCTTCAATATCATCAACTGGGACTTCGTAGCTGGTAACCTGAGCTGACAGCCGGTTTCCCGTTCAAGCCATGAAATCCCCGGCCCTGTGCCGGGGTTTTTGCGTATTGCCGATATGTCATGAATACCCGTCACACTCCCCGTCCCGGCATTTCCCGCCAGAACCGGCTGTCAGACGAAGGACTGTGGCGCCTGAAGAAACAGCTGCAGTCATCAGCCGGCATCAGTGAGCAGGTACTGGCCCAGTGGATTCGGCGCTATGGAAAAGATGCCGAAGTACTGATTCTCGAAAGTGGTCGTAAATTACCTTCAATTGACATGGATTAATGCTCCCTGTGCCCCCTGCGGCTAGGCTTATTGCTTTCTCATTCTTACCATACCGGCAATGCACCACGGAAAACTCTTTGGCTTTCTGCTGTTGTTGCTGCTACTTCAACCGGCGCTTGCGCTACCGCCACTGCAGCTTTACGTGGAAATCACGCCCGAAGGCGGCACCCTGAAACCGCCACCAGGAGAATATTCAGGTCCGGTAGTCATCAGGAAACGCATCACCCTGGACGGTGGTGGCAAAGTCACTGTCAACGGCGGCGGCAGCGGCAGCATCCTCACCATCGAAGCCGATGGCGTAGTCGTCAGGGGCCTGCACCTGAGCCATTCAGGCGATTCCCATGATCAGGTGGACGCTGGCATCCTCATCAAGGCCAATGACACGGTTGTACAGGACAATATCATCGACGACAGCCTGTTCGGCATTCATCTCAGCAACGCTCATGGCAACCAGGTCATTGGCAACCAAATCAGCTCAAAAGACCGGGACGTGACCCTGCGAGGCGATGGCATCCGGCTGTGGTACAGCCATGAGAACCTGATCAAGGACAACCGTATCAAAAACTCCCGGGACATAGTGATCTCCAATTCCCGGGAGAACCGCATCATCGGCAATCAGATGCGCCACAGCCGTATCAGCATGGAACTGGTATTTTCTCCGGAGAACGAGATACGCGGCAATGTCTTTGAGGATAACTACAACGGCGTCACTGTCATCTATTCCGATGACCTGGTGATCGCTGACAACCGTATGCTGGACATGCGTAAAATCACCGGCTTTGGCATCTCGGTCAAAGAAAGCTATCAGATCAAGATCACGGATAACGAGATTGCCCACTGCGCCATTGGCCTGCTGGCCACTTCACCCCTGGAAGCGGAAAACATCCTCACCATAGAAAACAATCTGTTCACCTTCAACGATGTGGCCACCTATTTCTACGGCGAAAGGGGCGGCCACAAGCTCCACTACAACCGGTTCATCGACAATTTCGTTGATGTCATGGGCAGCACCACGGCCACCTCCCGGTTGAACCACTGGGAAAACAACTACTGGGACAACTACCAGGGCTTCGACCAGAATCATGACGGTATCGGCGATCAGCCTCATCGTGTGTTTCTGTACGCCGACCGCATCTGGATGGATCGCTCCATGGCGCGTTTCTACCGCGGCTCTCCCGCCCTGTCCCTCATCGATTTCGTGCAAAGGCTGGTGCCTTCCTCCGAGCCTGACCTCATGTACACAGACCCCACCCCCCTGATGCAGCCCCCACTGAACCGGCCCGTCAAAGACTGAAAAATACGCTTGAAAAAGCGCGGAAGTTTCGGTAGTGTCCCTCCTTCGCTTTCGAACATGGGGTTCGAAACGCGCAGGTGGCGCCGGAAACGGGGCTGCCTTTTGTTTTTATGGATTTCGCGGAAATACCGCTATGAAAGACGTACTCATGAACACCTACAACCGGCTTCCCGTCACTTTCGTCAAGGGCGAAGGCATGTACCTGCATGACGACCACGGAAAATCCTACCTCGATGCCATTGCCGGGATTGCCGTGTGCAGCCTGGGCCATGCCCACCCCGCCATCACCCGCGCACTCTGCGAGCAGGCGGGCAAGCTGGTGCATACTTCCAATCTGTACGGCGTGGAAAACCAGCAGCAGCTCGGCGAAGAGCTTACAGCTCTGGCAGGCATGGATCGCGTATTTTTCAGCAACTCCGGTGCTGAAGCCAACGAAGCCGCCATCAAGCTGGCGCGCCTGCACGGCCACAAGCGCGGCATCGACAATCCGGTCATCCTGGTCATGGAAGAAAGTTTCCATGGCCGTACCATGGCCACACTTACCGCCACGGGCAACCGCAAGGTGCAGGCCGGTTTCGAACCACTGGTACAGGGTTTTGCCCGGGTTCCTTTTGGTGATCTTGACGCCCTCAATACCGCAGCAGAAAACCTCAAGGATATCGTCGCGGTACTGGTCGAACCCATACAGGGCGAAGGCGGCGTGAACATCCCGCCTGAAGACTATCTGCCCGGCGTCCGCGCCCTGTGCGACGAACACGGCTGGCTGATGATGCTGGACGAGATCCAGACCGGCATGGGTCGCACCGGCAAGGCATTTGCTTTTCAGCATCATGACCTGGTTCCGGACGTGATGACCCTGGCCAAGGCTCTGGGCAACGGTGTACCCATAGGTGCCTGCCTGGCCCGGGGTGAGGCCGCACAACTCTTTGCACCCGGCAATCACGGCTCCACTTTTGGCGGCAATCCCCTGGCCTGCGCCGCTGCCCTGGCCGTACTCGCAGAAATGAAAGCCGGAAAACTCTGGGAACAGGCAGCCCGCGCCGGTGAGAAACTGCACCAGAAACTCTCTGCAGCCCTGGCAGGCCAGGAAGGCGTCCTGGAAATCCGTTCCGCCGGCCTTATGCTGGGCATCGCCCTGGATCGCCCCTGTGGTGAACTGGTGGGCAAAGCCCTGGAGAACGGCCTGCTCATCAATGTCACCGCTGACAGTGTGGTGCGCTTGCTGCCGCCACTGACCATCAGTGATGAACAGATCGAAGAACTGGTGGAGCGTTTGGCGCCACTCATCAAGGAATTCCTGGAGGCCGAAGCATGACACGGCATTTCCTGACTCTGCTGGATCTCACGCCCGATGAACTCCGCAGCCTGATCCAACGTGCGCAGGAACTGAAACAGCTGCAGCATCAGGGCAAGATCGTCGAGAGCCTCAAGCACAAAGTGCTGGGCATGATTTTCGAGAAATCATCCACGCGCACCCGTGTCTCCTTCGAGGCTGGCATGACCCAGTTGGGCGGAGCCGCCATGTTCCTTTCTCCCAATGACACCCAGTTAGGGCGCGGAGAGCCTGTCGAGGACACGGCCCGGGTGCTGTCACGCATGGTGGACTGCGTCATGATCCGCACCTTCGAACATGACAAGGTGGAGCGCTTCGCCGAATATTCCCGGGTGCCTGTCATCAACGGCCTCACGGATCTGGTTCATCCCTGCCAGTTGCTGGCCGACATGCAGACCTACTTCGAACACCGCGGTGATATCCAGGGCAAGACCGTAGCCTGGATCGGCGATGGCAACAACATGTGTCATTCCTACATCAATGCCGCGAGGCAGCTGGATTTCCACCTGAACATCGCCTGCCCGGAAGGCTACGATCCTGATGCTGGCATCCTGGACGCCGCCGGAGAGCGCTGTACCATCATCAGAGATCCCATGGAAGCCGCCAGAGGCGCTGACCTGGTGGTCACGGATGTCTGGGCAAGCATGGGGCAGGAACAGGAACAAAAACAGCGGGAAGCCGCTTTCGCAAACTATCAGGTCACCGCCGAGCTCATGGATCAGGCAAATGAGCAGGCCCTGTTCATGCACTGTCTGCCCGCCCATCGTGGCGAAGAAGTGGCTGCAGACGTTATCGATGCGCCGGACGCGGTGGTCTGGGAGGAAGCAGAAAACCGCCTGCACGCGCAAAAAGCCCTGCTGGAATTCCTG
This sequence comes from Sedimenticola sp., assembly GCA_026994195.1. Lineage (GTDB taxonomy): Bacteria > Pseudomonadota > Gammaproteobacteria > Chromatiales > Chromatiaceae > Thiolapillus. Next base: position 5,685 of record JALWRH010000077.1, read on the forward strand.
CTGACCTGACAGCGGCATCACAGTACAATACGCACCCATACCCTTCGGACTGCAAGCTGCCATGGACCTCAAGCTCAAAAAATCTTTTCTGACGATCATTTTTCTGTTGGCCAGCTTTGGCGCCCAGGCGGACACCCGCTATGTCACCGATCAGCTCAAGATCACCATGCGCAGTGGCGAGAGCCCCAAGCATCGCATCGTGCGCATGCTCTCCTCCGGTACACCGGTCACGGTACTCAGCAGCAATGCCGCCAGCGGATACAGCAAGGTACGCCTGGCGGATGGCAAGACAGGCTATGTGCTGACCCGGCAGCTGTTGACCCAGCCGGTAGCCCGGGATCGTATCGTCAAACTGGAAGCCCGCATCAAGGAACTCGAAGCCTCACCCGGCGAACTGAGTGCGAAACTGGCCAAACTGTCCCGGGAGCATGACCAACTGCAGCAGAAGCACAATGCCCTGCAGCAGGAAAAGAACCGCATTCAGAAAGAGCTGGAAGAGCTCAAGCGCACCTCGGCGAACGCCGTGCAGATTGCCCAGGAACGCAAGCGCCTGCGCAAGCAGGTGGCCACCATGAGCCGCGACCTGTCCAACCAGGAGCAGGAGATACGTGAGCTGAAGAACAACTCCACTCAGCGCTGGTTTCTCATCGGCGGCGGCGTGTTGTTTGGCGGCATCCTGCTGGGCGTGCTGCTCCCTCACCTGAGAGTGCGCAAGCGCAAGGATTCCTGGGGGTCCCTGTAACAGTCCGCTGAAAAACGACCTTTTTCAGGCTTGTACTGATCCCCTCAGCCCTTTTCATCAATCATGGGCAGCTGCTGGAGTTCTTCGGGTGATGGCGGAGTATTGATAGGGTTTTCGAACACCTTGAACTTCAGGTTGCTCCGCAGTTTCTTGATTCTTGCCTTTTGCGCCGCCAGATCATTGGTGAGGAACAAGGTGTAAGCATCAGCCTTGTCGTTCTGATGAATGGCGATCAGCATGGCTTCCCTGTATTCAGAACTGATGTCCGGCGACAGATCGAACACGCCAATGGCTGCCCAACCGGCCCGGTATTCTTCCCGGGCCATTTCCGCAGGATAGATACGGCTCATGACCTGGTGATCCCTGGCCAGGGTTTCGCTCAGGGTGCGGAACAGCATGTTGAACAGGTCGTTGGGCGCTGGCGCAGCATTGTGTGGATCCTGGTAATCGATCTCTATACGCTGCAAGGGACGGATGGCATACCGAACTTCCAGCTCACCTTCTTTGGATACATACCGGGCCTCGTACGGCATGACATAGGCCGGTTCCACTTTTTTTACCTGCATTCCCTCGGGTGGCTGAAACTCCAGGCCGCCTTCCTCCAGCAGCTGTTGAAAACCGATGTCTGTAGCCAAACAGGCAGCAGCTGGCAGCAGCACAATCAGCAACGCAGCAACAGGTCTGAAACAGCTCATGATTTTTGGCCTCCCGATACAACTTCGGCCTGCTTGCTCTCCTGCTCGTCCCAGGCCTTGAGCAAGTCTTCACCGGCTTTTTTCCACCGGGGCTCCTTGGCCAGCCCGATGAATCGATGGATATCGCTCCGCGCCTTGTCTTTCTCTCCCAAGGCCCAGTGCATGGAGCCTCGGTTGAACCAGGGGGCCGGCAGCCCGGGTTCTGTCTCTATACAATGATCGAAGTCCGCCAGGGCTTCCTGCTCCCTGCCCAGGTTGGCCAGCAGGCTGCCGCGATTGAATCGGGCGGGCACCAGATCCGGGGACAGCTCCACAGCCTTGTTCAGATCAGCCAGGGCTTCATCCTTGCGTTCAAAACGTAGATAGAGACTGGAACGTGTAACCCGGTACAGGGGATTGTCCGGTGCCAGTTTCACCGCCTGTTCCATGTCAGCCAGGGCACCCTTGATGTCGTTCTGCTCCATCTCCAGGACGGCGCGCATGCTGAACATTTCCGCATTGTGCGGGTACTTGGCCAAAGCCTGGGTCAGTACCGCCATGGCCTGGGGCTTTCTGCCTGCGGCCATGTGTTGCGCCGCTACCTGGAGTTGCTGTTCAGGAGTCAGCTTCGCATGGGGATTTGGCCCTCGATGTAAGGCCGATGCCCGGCCCTCGTCCAGGGGATCGATGTGCATGGGTGTCTGCATGTCTGCAGCCATGACTGCAGAAGCCAGGATTAACACGGCGCCAACAGCCAGTGAAGAAATCATCGGTTTCATTTGGTTAGTTCTCCCGGTTCCAGGAAATCTCGCAAACACAGATATTCATGATACAGGCAAATGAAAAGGAAGCCGCCAATAGTGACGGCTTCCTTACAGAGTCATCCCGCAAGATGACCTTCTCCCTTACTTGCCTTTGGACTTGGCGTAGGTCTTCAGCATCTTGTTCAGCATCTCGATGTGTTGCGCATCGGTGAGCTGACCAGGCGTTGAGACCTTGGCCCAGAGTTCGGCATTGCTCATCTCACGATGGCAGCCCATGCACAGGCCGGTGCGCTCCATGGCGTCACGCATCTTCTTGGGCAGCGCCCGGGACAGCGGCCAGTGGGTGCCTACCGTCTGCACCTGCTGATCATCCTTGATGATAGTGGACCAGTCGAAGTCCATGTCCTCGATTTTCGGGATCTGGATCTTGTAGTTGCCCGGCTTGGGAATGGGCTTGCCGGTCTTCTGGTCGATCAGGTCTTCGACGATATCCTCCACATAGCGGGTCTGGAACACACCGCCGGCAATACCGTAGCCCATGGCCTTGGGATTGTTGTGGCAGGATTCGCAGGTCCGCGCCTTGCGCTGCACGGAGTGCGGTTGCACGGGTGCCATGTCAATACCCAGGGGGGTACGCTTCTGGCCCAGCTCCTTGCGCTCGTCCTCGGATTTGGCCACTTGGTTCAAGGCAAGGGTCTTATTGTTGCGGTCGATGACCGTATAGACCACCTGGCAACCCGGCATCAGGGGCGTCACACGGCCTTCGCCGTTGATACCCAGTACCGGATCTTCCCAACGCAGGTAGGAACGGGTCTCGAAGACTTTACCCGGACTCTGAATGCCCTTGATGCCCAGGGTGGACTCCGCAGTGGAACCATCGGCTTTGCGCTTGGTGCCGGAGGCGATCCAGTCCGTATCGTGGTAGGGCTTACCTTTCTTGTCCTTGCCGTAGTTCACCTGGACGTGGCACCCATAGCATTGGGGTACCCAGGAAGCGTGGCAGGTGTAGCACTCAAGGCTTTCATTGTGCTTCTTGACCTTGCTCATGGCAACCACGGCGTTGGGACTCTTCCAGCTCCCATCCAGTTTGATCTGCTTGAGCACCGGCACTTCGAAATCATTGCCAGTAGCAGAATGCAGAACCACCTTTTTACCCTTCTTCACCACGTTACCAAAGGGATTCCCGCGGGTGGTTTTCAGGTAACCATCACCCTTATCATAAACCGTGGCAAAAGCAGCTGTTTCCTTCAGGGGACTGTCAGCCAGGCCCCGCGCTTTGGCCTTGCTCAGATCTTTCTTGAACTCTTCACCATAGCCCAGGGGCAGTTCCCAGGGGAACTTTTCCGGGGTGCCATGGCAATCCTGGCACTCGATCTCCACCTGGGCCAGAGTAGTACCCGGCAGGTTGCCGTCACCATGCATATCGATAGTGGTGTGGCAGTCCTGGCACAGCATGCCGCCCTTGGGATTGCCCGGGCGGCTCTGGTTGTACTGGTGATGCAGATCATCAGAAATGAACAGGTATTTCTTGGTGTGCAACTTGGGCTGTTTTTTACCCTGCCCGTTCCAGGGGGAGCCATAGGGAAACTCCATCAGGCCCTGGTAGGTCACACCGATACGCTTGCCGCGGTTGTGGCAGTGGTTGCAGCTTTCCACGGGAATACCGGAATACTCAGCATGGGAAGTCTTGACCACGGACTTGCGGGTAGCCTGAATCTGGTGCGTCAGCAAATGCCCTTTCTGTTTCTTGTCGATGGTGGGGTCGTTGCCCTCATACAACCCTTCTGTGCCGTAGGGAATGTGGCAGGCGGAACAGCCCTGGCCCCGGTAGTCGCCCCGCTTCTCCCGCCCTTTGACAGTCACATGACAACGCTGGCACTGCTGGCGCTGATAGGTGAAACCGGCCAGTTTGGGATCCTTTTCGATGGCATCCACGGAAGGCTGGGGGATCTGCTTCATGGCGGTGGGGAACTGATCTTTGTGCGCCGCCATCATGTCCTTCATATAGGCTTTGTACTCAGCAGTGCCTACGGAAGGCACAGGACCATCACCATCCTTGACATCATAGTTGGCCCAGGGAACCTTGTGGTTCTGCACTTCCTTGATACCCCAGGTATGCAGGTTGCCCTGGATCTTGCCCGCTTCGGTGTTCATCAGGGCTTTTTCCAGGCGATCAGGATAACCCTGGTGACAGGCGGCCTGGCCGCAGGTGTACTGGTTGATATCCATGGCGCCAGGATCGGGATAGAAAGTCTGCGGCCCCTTGGCGGCAGCCAGTTTCTTGGGCGAGCCCTTGTGCGCCTTGGCCTTGTTCTTGGTTTCCTTGGGGTTGCCGCCGTGACAAACGACACAACCTTCCGAGTCGCCATGGGGCTGTCCAAGACTTTTGATCATTGACATCATGGCACTCTTGGTATCGCGAATGTCTTCGATACCCTTGTGACAGACGAGACACCCGGAGCCCGCGCTTGCCGATGCGGTAAAGCCAAGACTGGCCCCCACCATCAGCAACAGACCGGAAACCAGCCTCGTTATTCTTTCGTTGTTCATTGTTGTATCTCCCATTGGCTCTATGCAACCCATAAACTTGGCCAACCTTTTCAGGCTGACAGATACACACTAGAACAAATTCTGAAATTACATGTTGATTCCGGTCAACTTAGAGAAAAATTGTCCATATTGTTTTTATGGTCTTTTGGGCTCCAGCAGCAACCACAGGTCATAGACCGCACCTTTGCTGAAGCGCTTCTCGAGCTTGGCCCGGTAGTTGCCCGAATCCCACACGCCTTCAGCCGGTCCTGTTATGGCGTCGTAAAGACCTTCAGGCACAGGTTCCTGCAACTGTTGAAACAACCGGCCCGCAGTGTCCGAAAAGGCACGCAGCACCCCCTGGGGTTGCCGGTAGGAGCGCATGCGCAACTCAAGGATCAGGCGTTGCGCCTTCTTCTGATCCCCCTGCACCCGGTATTGCACATCACTGGTGGATGCAGGCTCGCCCTGAGGCAGTTTCTTGCGTACGCTGGAACATTCCCACAGGGCGCCTGACTGGTGTTGATAGTGAGGCGAGCCCATGATACCCAGAGAACGGGCCTGGTCGCACAGTTCCTGGGGCGCCCGGTAGGCTGGGGAAGCAGCCTGTGTCGAAACAGACAGCGCCCACAACCCGGCAGCAGCCGCTGCCTGGACTGTTCTATATGCAGTTTTCAATCTGAGTCACATCCCTTACCGCCCCCTGGGCGGCATCTGTGGTCATGGCAGCATAAGCGCGTAATGCAGCCGATACCTGACGATCACGGCTAAGGGGTTTCCAGGGTTTTTCACTCAGTTCCATGGCATTGCGCCGCTGGCCCAGTTCTTCATCACTGACCGCTACGCGGATACTGCGTCCGGGAATATCGATTTCTATGATATCCCCTTCCTGCACCAGGCCGATATTGCCTTTGCCTGCTGCTTCCGGAGAAACATGGCCAATGGACAGACCGGACGTGCCGCCGGAAAAACGCCCGTCAGTGATCAGAGCGCAGTCCTTGCCCAGCCCCTTGGACTTGAGATAACTGGTGGGATAGAGCATCTCCTGCATGCCCGGACCGCCCTTGGGGCCCTCGTAACGTATGATGAGCACATCACCTGCGTGAATCCGGTCATTCAGTATGGCCTCGACAGCCGCCTCCTGGCTCTCGAAGACCCGGGCCGGGCCGCTGAACTTCAGAATGGATTCATCAACACCCGCTGTTTTGACGATACAGCCGTTTTCCGCCAGGTTGCCATAGAGCACCGCCAGCCCGCCATCCTGACTGTAAGCATGGGCCTTATCCCTGATACAGCCGCTGTCACGATCCAGATCCAGATCGGGATAGCGCTTGTTCTGGCTGAAAGCCTCCTGACTGGGTACGCCACCGGGGGCAGCGCGGTAGAAATCTTTGCGCTTCTGGTCATCGGTATAGCGTACATCCCACAGGGCCAGGGCCTCGGCCATGGTGCGGGCATGCACCGTGGGCAGATCATGGTGCAGCAAACCCGCCCGGTCCAGCTCACCAAGAATGCCGAACACCCCGCCAGCGCGGTGCACGTCTTCCATATGATAAGTCTGGATGGAAGGCGCCACCTTGCACAAATGAGGTACTTTGCGCGACATGCGGTCGATATCCGCCATGGTGAAATTCACTTCTGCTTCCCTGGCCGCCGCCAGGAGGTGCAGCACTGTGTTGGTGGAACCGCCCATAGCAATGTCCAGGGCCATGGCGTTCTCGAAAGCCTCGAATACCGCAATGGAACGGGGCAAGACAGAGGCATCATCTTCTTCATACCAGCGCTTTGCCAGACCGACTATGATGCTGCCTGCTTCCAGGAACAGGCGCTTGCGGTCGGCATGGGTGGCTACCAGGGAACCGTTGCCCGGCAGGGACAGGCCCAGGGCCTCCGTCAGGCAGTTCATGGAGTTGGCCGTGAACATGCCGGAACAGGAACCGCAGGTGGGACAGGCGGAGCGTTCCACCGCCATCACGTCCTCATCGCTCTCTTTGTCATCAGCCGCCATTACCATGGCGTCCACCAGGTCCAGGTGCAACTCTTCCTCGTGCACCACGGCCTTGCCTGCCTCCATGGGGCCGCCCGAGACAAAGATGGTGGGAATGTTCAGGCGCAGAGCGGCCATGAGCATACCCGGGGTGATCTTGTCGCAGTTGGAGATGCACACCAGGGCGTCAGCACAATGGGCATTGACCATGTATTCCACGGAATCGGCGATGAGATCCCGGGACGGCAGGGAATAGAGCATGCCACCGTGCCCCATGGCAATGCCGTCGTCCACGGCAATGGTATCGAATTCCTTGGCCACACCTCCGGCTTGTTCGATCTGCCGGGCCACCAGCTGGCCCATGTCTTTCAGATGCACATGGCCAGGCACGAACTGGGTAAAGGAATTGGCGATGGCGATGATGGGCTTGTCGAAATCATCATCTTTCATACCGGTGGCGCGCCACAGGGCGCGGGCGCCAGCCATGTTACGGCCGTGGGTGGTGGTGCGGGAGCGATACTGGGGCATGGTGTAAATCCCTTTGCTGGGTTTGTTGATACAATTGTTGGATTATAGCGGATACCTGGGCAACACCATGAGTGAAATGCACCTCAAATCCCCTGCCGGCTACCGGGATGCCACGGAAATCGACATCATGCGCGAAGTGCTGCCCTTCGAGGGCGCCGACGTGCTGGAGCTGGGCTGCGGGCGCGCCCGCTGGACACGTACCATCGCCGAGCGCTTTCCCGTGAACTCCGTGGTGGCCACGGAAGTGGACCGGGTACAGCATGAGAAAAACCTGGCTATCGACGATCTACCCAGTGTCCGCTTCGTTTATGGCGGTGCCGAAGCCATCGATCTGCCGGATGCTTCCGTGGATATCGTCATCATGCTCAAGTCCCTGCACCATGTGCCCATGGAAGTCATGGGCCAGGCTCTGAAGGAAATCCACCGGGTGCTGCGTCCCGGCGGCCTAGCCTATATCTCCGAGCCCGTATACGAAGGCGTGTTCAATGACATCTTAAGGCTGTTCAACGACGAAAAGAAGGTACGCCAGGCGGCCTTCGACACCTTGAAAGCCGCCGTAGCCCGGGGAGATTTTACTCTGGAACAGGAAATCTTTTTCCAGTCCCTGTCCGAATTTGGAAGCTTTGCCGAATTTGAAGAACGCATCCTCTTTCCCACCCACTCGGATCACAAGATCGACGCAAATCTGCATCAGCAGGTGCGCGAAGTCTTCGAGCCCCATCTGGAACCAAATGGCGCCCGCTTCATCAATCCTCACCGGGTGGATTTGCTGAAAAAAGTCTGACGATCATCCAAGTAAATACCGGAAACTGGGTTATACTTGGGACAAGCAGCATCCCATAAATTCCATTGGGTCGGCATCATGTCCAAAAAAAGTGAACGCACCCGGCAGAAAATCGTGGAAGCCGCCAACCGGCTGTTTTACCACCAGGGCTATCACAGCACCTCCTTCACCGATGTGGTGGAAGCTTCCGGTGTGCCCAGAGGCAACATCTATTATTATTTCAAGAGCAAGGAAGAAATCCTCAAAGCGGCACTGGCCTATCGCATCTCCCGCATCGATCACATGCTGCAGAACTGGACCGGCCAGTACCGCACCCCCATCGAGCGCCTGAACCGTTTTCTGGAGATCCTTCCCGACAGCATCGACTCCCTGGTGCGCTACGGCTGCCCCATGGGCACCCTGAACGCGGAATTGGGCAAGAACGAACCCGAACTGCAAAAACAGGCCAAGGCAATGTTCCTGCTGTTCGAGGACTGGCTCACCGACCAGTTTGCCGAACTGGGCTATGCAGGCCGCGCCCGGGAATTCGCCCGTCGCATCCTCGCCCGGGGCCAGGGCATCAGCATGATCACCCACGTCTACCAGGACCGCCGCTTTCTCATGCAGGAAACGGATCTGCTGGCCCGCTGGGTAAACCGGCTGGCCCACGGGGAAGAACAGGATCTGTAGGAATCCCCGTTTGCCTGCACCCAAGACAGCTGGCTCCCACCAAACCCCTGTTCAAATACAGATACACACCAATCGTTCTGGCACGCGATTGCGCCACCCCCCATAATGAAAAGTTCCCCCGCACGCGGGAGAGGGCGTTATTGGATGTATCTCCACACTACCCCGGCCTGAGCTGCCTTTTACTGCAAATCTGCTATCTTTAAAAATGAGAACAAAAAAACACTCAGGAGGAATATTCATGACCACACAAACATTCAAGACATATCCTAATGCTCCGGGCGACTGGTCACCGGAACTTGCACAGCAGCACGCCAAATCCGAAAACCTGGAGCTTACGGATGATCATTGGGAAGAAATCGCCGCTTTGCAGGAATACTATGCCAAGCATGAACGGGTCAACCTGCGGGAACTGAGCGATGCCCTCGATGAGCGCTTCCATGACCGGGGCGGGAAAAAATACTTATTCTCTCTGTTTCCCGGCGGCCCCATCGCCCAAGGCTGTCGTCTGGCTGGCCTGGAAATGCCCCGGGGTGCCCTGGATCAGGGATTTGGCAGCGTGGTCTAGCCCGGACGCTTCTCAGGCATCCGGACTATACTGACGCCGCCCCTGCTCGATCAGATCCTGGAGCCGGCGTCCGGGCATATCGGGATAGGTCTGCTCCAGCCATTGCAGTGAATGGATGCGGTCCATGCGGAAGTTGCGCAGACTCCCGCGCTTCTCGCACCAGGCCCCCAGGGTCCAGACCTGCCCCCAGAAAAACAGGCCCAGGGGCCAGATGACGCGTTCACTGCCCACACCATCCAGGCGCTTGTAACGTATGCGCAGCTTGGCCCGTTCATCCATGGCGCGGCGGAGTTCAGCCATGTTGTGAGCCGCTTCTGCAGACAGGCGTTGCATGGGTGATAACAGACGCTGGTCCGCCAGCCTCCCCTTCAGCGCGGAAGGCAGTGACGACTCGATCTTGCTCAGGGCCGATTGCGCCGCCGTGGACAGGGCCACATCCGCCCAGCTGTCCACGATGCTCGCCCCCAGGGCCAGGGCCGACAACTCTTCCGGGGTAAACATCAGGGGGGGAAGATCGTAACCTTTGCGTATCACATACCCCACCCCGGCCTCACCTTCTATGGGTACGGTGTTGGCCAGCAGATCCTGGATATCCCGATAGATGGTGCGCTCCGACACCTCCAGGCGCTCCGCCAGCCAGCGCGCCGTAGTGACCCGCCGGGTACGCAGGAACTGAACAATCTGAAACAGCCGGTCCGCTCGGCGCATGGAGAATGCCGGCCCCGGTCAGTGGGCGTGACTCAGGGTGATCATGGACAGCACGGCGCCCTGGGGGTCACTGATGACACAAAACCGCCCCACGTGAGGGATATCACGAGGCTCCAGCAGGATTTTTCCACCCAGCTCCTCCGCTTGCCGGGCACTGGCATCCACATCATCAACGGCCACGTAGGCGCCCCAGTTGGGAGGCATCTGGCCCGCCTCCGGCGGCATGGGCATGATGCCGCCCTGCTCGGTTTTTCCAACACTCAGGATCGAATACGGCTCATCGCTCATACCATCTTCATAGGTCCAGCCAAACAGCGTTCCATAGAATGCACGAGCCGCCGCCGGGTCGGTGGTCATCAGCTCATTCCAGCAAAAACGGCCATGTTCGGGCATATCACTCATCTTCTTTCTCCTTTGGGGTTAACGAGTCTCCACTATACTCCCCTGCTGCTGACAGCCT
>JALWRH010000078.1 GCA_026994195.1 Sedimenticola sp.
AACGGGTGTGGTTTTGTGGTTGTTGATGATCGACCAGATCCAGATTACTTCTATGCAAAAGGGGGAGTCGTAGTTCAAATACGACCCACTCCGTCAATTGCCGACTCAGTTAAAGGGGCTGTTTGTTCCGCTGTTAACCCACAGCTGTTAAAAGAATCCACTTTCACAATCACTGATTTCTCATGCCTGGTTTCAGGTTTTTTCAAAATGACTTATATTGTTGAACTGAGGGGTATTCTTACGAAGGGTAGTGATAACCCTTTGGAAATGGGGGCAGGAAAGAAAGTGGATACAATCGATGGTTATGTGCCTGCAGGGTGTGAAAAGGCAGCATCAGAAGTGATACCCCTGCTTGCAAATAAAATCCAAGAAAGGCTTAACCAATAATAGGAAATCCCCTGGCTTTGCCGGGGGATACTTAACTTAACGTGCGTCGACCTTGTTTAAGACGCCAGATAGTGCGCGCCCAGAGGTAGACTGTTAAGAAAACGCCGACCAGTCCGCCCAGCTCTGTCAGGATAGAAGTCGCCTAGCCGATGTGAGAAGCTAGTTTAAAACTGAGAGAGGGTAAATCGAGGAGATGATGCGCCATTTTGCAGGGCGAAAAGAGTCCGTGTTGAGGAAGATGTCAGGCAGGAAGCTGTTTTAAAGCTTATCCAGCACCTGTTTGCGCTTCGGGGTAAACCGCCACCAGGGCAGGGCTTCGCCGGTGTTCATGTAGTGAATGGCGCCAAGAAAGACATCGATGACGCAGGGATCGTGCCGGGAGCCGGTGCGTTCGCACAAATTGTCATAGAGGCGGTAAGCGTCCTGTCCGGCCAGTTCTGCGGGATGGGCGATGCCCAGCAGGCGCAGGTCCGCCGCCATGGCCGGGCCGACACTGGGGAGTTCTTCCAGATGAATGGCGTCCGCCGGGTCGTCAGGGATGTTCTTCTTCATCGGACTCGGGTTGGTCGGTGCGTATCACTTCCAGCTTGAAATCCTTGATCAATGCCGCCAGGGCGCCGATGGCAGCAAGCACGGGGGCTACCAGGGTAACCACGCCGCCAACGGCAACGCCGGCGGTGAGGGGAATTTCCAGCAGGCTTTCGCCATCGGGCTTGCGGATGATGAGACGTCTTACGTTGCCCTCGGCAACAAGTTCCCGGATGCGGTCCACCAGTTCATTACCGGCAACCCATATCTCTTCGCCCCAGCCTGCCTTGTCGTCAGGATGTTTGTCGTTCACGGTCTTTCTCCAGGATAATGGTAAGCTGTTCCACCTATGATAACGGAATCGCGTATGGAGATACGGTTTTGAGGGCGTTCCTCGGGCTGCTGCTGTTATTGGTGTTGGCCAACCCTGGTGTGCAAGGCAGTGAAGCGGCACTGCAGGACTGTGCGCTGACGCATCCCCGCCTTGCCCGGGTGGTGAATGCCCGTTGCGCAGACTACTCCGTTCCCCTGGACTATTCCCACCCGGATGCCAGCCGCATCCGGCTGCATGTGGCGGTGATACCGGCCACGGGCAGCAAGCCTCAGCCTGACCCCCTGTTCTTTTTTGCCGGGGGGCCGGGGCAGTCGGCAGTGGATTCTGCTCTGCTCATGTGGCCGGTGTTCAGCAAACTCCTTGCCCATCGGGATATTGTGCTCATCGACCAGCGGGGCACGGGTCAGTCCACGCCCCTGACCTGTCCCAGGGATGAGGCCAGGCTTGAGCTGGGAGCGGACGATGAGCAAGTGCGCCAGGAGACGGCGCGGTGTCTGGAAAAACAGACCGTGGATGTACGCTGGTTCACGTCCCGCCAAGCGGTGCAGGACGTGGATTTCGTGCGCCGCAGGCTGGGCTATGAGCAGATCAATGTCATGGGGGTCTCCTATGGCACGCGCATGGCGCAGCTGGTGTTGCGGGAGTATCCGGACAGGGTGCGCAGTATCGTGATCGATGGCGTTCTGCCGCCCCAGGTGATTCTGGGGCCGGAGTTCGCCGACAACCTGGCGGCCTATTTGCAGAAGCTGTTCATGTACTGCGCGGGTGACAGTTCATGCGCCAGAGCCTTTGCCGGACTGGAGGAGGACTGGGCGCGTTACCTGCGGCAGCCCCTCGACAACAAACGGGCGTTTCATCTGGCGCATCCACGTACGGGCAAGATGCTGGACCTAGAGGTCTCCCGCCAGGGCGCGGACGTCGCGGTACGCCTGCTCAGCTATGCCAGCGAGACCCGCGCCCTGCTGCCGCTGCTCATACACCAAGCGGCCCAGGGAGAGTGGGATGGCCTGGTCAGCCAGGCCTTGCGGGTTGCAGATGGCCTGGAAAAAGAAATGGCCCTGGGCATGCACAACAGCGTGGTCTGCAGTGAAGACGTGCCCTACTATGGCGCAGCCGATTCTGGCGACAACCGGGTATTGGGGCGGATGATGCACCAGCTGCGCGTAATCTGCAGCCAATGGCCCCGGGGGGAGAGCTATGCCGATATTCACCGCCCCATGAAATCCGATGTTCCCGCCTTGCTGCTGTCAGGCGAGCTGGACCCGGTCACGCCCATAGGCTATGGCGAGATGGCCCTGAAGCAGTTCAGCCATGGCAGCCATCTGGTGGTGCCGGGGCAGGGGCACAATGTCTCCCCCCGGGGCTGCGTGCCGGAGCTGATAGAGGATTTTCTGGACAAGCTGACCCTGGATCAGGAAAAGGCCGCTTGTGTGCAGGATACGCCCCGTCTGCCTTTTTTCATCGACAACATGGGGCCGGGCGCATGATTGTGGTGCATAAGCTGCAGAAACACTTTGGCGCGGTGAAAGCCGTGGACGGGGTGAGTTTCGAGATTGCCGATGGCCGCATTACGGGGTTGCTCGGTCCCAACGGCTCGGGCAAGACTACCACCCTGCGCATGCTCTATGGTTTGCTGGCCCCGGACCTGGGACAGGTGCAAGTGGATGGCGCAGATGTCGTGCAATCCCCCATCAGGGCCAAGGCTGCCATGGGCGTGGTGCCGGATGCCCGGGGCCTGTATCCCCGCCTCAGCGCCCGGGAGAACATTGCCTATTATGGAGAGTTGCAGGGGCTGCGGGGCAGGGAACTGGATGCCCGTATCGAAAGCCTGGCGGAGGAACTGGACATGCACGCCTTCCTGGACCGGCCCTGCAAGGGCTTTTCCCAGGGGCAGCGGGCCAAGGTCGCCATAGCCCGGGCCTTTGTGGGTGATCCGCAGAATCTGGTGCTGGATGAGCCGGGCAATGGCCTGGATGTCATGAGCAACCGCGCTCTGCGCCATTACCTGCGCGAGCAGAAAGCCCGGGGCAAGGCGGTATTGCTGTCCACTCATATCATGCAGGAAGTGGCTGCTTTGTGTGATGAGGTCATCATCATCAGCGCCGGGCGCATCCGTGCTACGGGCAGTCCGGAAAAACTTATGGAGCTGGCAGGGGTGGACAATATAGAGGATGCCTTTGTGGCGCTGATTGGGTCGGATGAGGGGATCATGGCGTGAGTGGGCTTTTCGTTTGCCCTCACCCCCGGCCCCTCTCCCGGTGGGAGAGGGGAGAATGTGTGCTGCAAAATACTGCAATAGCCCCTCTCCCTCTGGGAGAGGGGGTGGGGGAGAGGGGAACATGAAGCCCTGGCTGATCGTATTCCGCAAGGAGATCAAGGACCTGTCCCGGGATCGCCGCACCATGACCAACATCCTGGTACTCGGCGGCCTGCTGGGGCCGGTGCTGGCCATGGGGCTGCTCATGCTGACCATGAAGATGGTGGCGGATGATTCGGTAAAGACCATCGAGCTGCCTGTCCAGGGGGCGGAGTACGCGCCGGTGCTGCTGGATTACCTGGCCGCCTCCCGCATACAGGTGCAGGCGCCGGTAAAAGACCCTGCTGCCGCAGTGCGTGCCCAGGAAGTGGAGGCCGTGCTGGTGATTCCCAAAGACTTTGGCGAGCGCTTGCGCCAGGGGCGGCCAGCCGAACTGATGCTCATGTCCGATCATTCCCGCACCCGCGCGGGTATTGTCCGCAGCCGTATCAAGAACGCCATCGAAACATACTCCAGCGCCATTGGCAGTTTGCGCCTGAACCTGCGCGGTATCGACCCGGGCATCAGCCAGGTCATCACCGTACATGACCAGGATCTGGCGCCCAGTGGCGGCGCAGCGGCGCTACTGTTCTTTCTGCCGTACCTGATCATCATTGGCATCATGCAGGCTTCCATGGTGGTGGCGGCGGATCTCACTGCCGGGGAGCGGGAACGTGAATCCCTGGAGCCCCTGATGGCCAACCCGGTGGCGCCAGAG
>JALWRH010000079.1 GCA_026994195.1 Sedimenticola sp.
AACCGGACATCTGGCCCCGGGATCCCCCAGTGCGCTTTCGCAAATCCGTGCCCGACCACTGGCTGGAAATCCGGATTCAGGAAGGCCGCAACCGCCAGGTGCGGCGCATGACCGCCGCCATAGGCTTTCCCACTCTGCGCCTGATACGCATGGCCATCGGCCCCTGGCAGCTACGGGACCTGCAACCCGGGCAATGGAAACGGATTCCCTATAAAATGAAAAAATGACCTGGAAACCTCACGTTACTGTGGCCGCAATCGTTGAACACCAGCAGCGCTACCTGCTGGTGGAAGAAAATATCCATGGCGAGGTGGTCTTCAACCAGCCCGCCGGCCACCTGGAGCAGGGGGAGGATCTGTTACAGGCGATCCAACGCGAAATGCTGGAAGAAACCGCCCGAAGGTTTACGCCCGAGGCCCTGGTGGGCGTCTATCTGTACGAACTGCCGCAAAAACAGCGCACTTACCTGCGTTTCTGTTTCTGCGGCCAGGCCGGGGAAATCCTGCCCGATCACAATTTGGACCAGGAAATCATCGCCACCCACTGGTTGAGCCTGGAAGAGATCCAGCAGCGCCCGGAGCAACTGCGCAGCCCCATGGTACTGAACTGCATCCAGGATTACCGCATGGGCCGGCGCATTGCCCTCGATCACCTGCATCATCTGCAGCCATGAGCAAGGGCAAGGTGATACTCGGCCTGTCCGGGGGTGTCGATTCCGCCGTGGCCGCCCTGCTGCTCAAGGAACAAGGCTGGCATGTGGAAGCCCTGTTCATGAAGAACTGGGAGGAAGACGACGACGCCGAGTACTGCTCCGCCGCAGAGGATCTGGCCGATGCCCAGGCCGTGGCGCGGCAACTGGGTATTCCCCTGCACACCATGAACTTCTCCGCCGAGTACTGGGATCGGGTGTTCAGCTATTTTCTGGACGAATACCGCGCCGGGCGCACCCCCAACCCAGACGTGCTGTGCAACCGGGAGATCAAGTTCAAGGCCTTTCTCGACCACGCCCTGGAAATGGGCGCCGATTACATCGCCACAGGCCACTATGCCCGCGTCACCTGCGATGAAAGCTGCCATCTGCTACAGGCAGAAGATGACAACAAGGACCAAACCTACTTTCTCTACATGCTGGGCCAGCATGCCCTGCGCCACAGCCTGTTCCCCCTCGGGGACTACCACAAGCCCCGGGTGCGGGAGATGGCCCGCGAGGCGAGCTTCGGCAACTACCGTAAAAAGGACAGCACCGGCATCTGCTTCATCGGCGAACGCCGCTTCCGGGATTTTCTGTCCACCTACCTGCCCGCCAACCCAGGAGAAATCCAGACCCCCGAAGGCCAGGTCATCGGCCGGCATCAGGGACTCATGTACTACACCATCGGCCAGCGTCAGGGACTGGGCATCGGTGGCGTGAAAGGCAGTAACGAAGCGCCCTGGTTCGTGGCGGCAAAGGATCTCGAAAAAAATGTCCTTGTCGCCGTTCAGGGGCATGACCATCCCCTGCTGTTCTCCTCGCATCTGGAAGCAGAACAACTGCACTGGACCACCGGACAGGCTCCGGATTCCCGCCTGCGCTGCCAGGCCCGCTGCCGCCACCGTCAACCCCTGCAAGACTGCGAGGTCAGTATCTCCGGCGACCGGATGAAGGTGGTGTTCGACCAGCCTCAGCGGGCCATCACCCCGGGGCAGTCCGTGGTGCTCTACCAGGGACAGGAATGCCTGGGCGGGGGTATCATTCGCTCATGAGCAAGACCTACACAGACAAAGACCATGCCCTGATCCTGGGTGGCGTGTTCCAGGCTGCCCGACTCACCTTCGAGCTGGCCCGTTACGGGCGAACGGATGAAACTGCCCTGAACGCCAGTATCAACAGCCTGTTCCAGACCCGCCCGGAGAACGTGGCGGCCGTATTTGGCGGGGTCACCGGGGTACAGCTGGGCCTGCGGCACTTTATCACCCAGCTGGAGTCACCCGCTGATCGCAACCCGGAACTGACCCAGTACAGCATTCGTCTGTTACAACTGGGACGCAAATTGTTCGGGGACGAGAAAAGACTCAATGCCCTGGGCCAGGATCTGGAGGATTTCCAGTCCCGGGCAGACGCCTTCGGCTTTGAAAACAACCTGCGCTACACCCAGTTGGCCAAGATCTACCAGGATCACATCAGCACGATTTCTCCGCGTATAATGGTACAGGGTGAGCCAGAGCAGCTGAACAATCCGGATGTGGCAGCGCGGATACGCTGTGCCCTGCTCGCCGGTGTGCGCGCTGCCCATTTGTGGTATCAATGCGACGGCAAGCGTTGGCATCTGCTCACCCGGCAAAAAAGGCTGTTGGAAGCAGCCCATGAACTTCTGGAGGAAGAAACATGAAGATTACCCCTGCCATCACCACCATCACCGCCATTTCCCTGGTTCTGCTCCTGGGCGCCTGCTCGGACGAAAGCAAGAAAGAGATAAAAGAGGCGGGAAAAGAGACCAAGGAAGCCGTTGTTGCCGTGGGCAAGGACATCAAGCACGGCGCTGCTGTTGCCAAGGAAAAAACCGTGGCTGCCTACAATGAGGTCAAACAGGAAGCCAGCACTGCAGCGCATACCGTAGCGAAAAAAAGCGGTGAATACTATGAAACCGCCAAGGAAAAAAGCGGCGAATACTACGAGGTCGCCAAAAAGAAAACTGGAGAGATCTACGAAAAGGCCAAAAAAGAGGCTGGCGACTTTGTTCAGGATGATCAGTATGAAGCACCTGGGGCAACAGACACCCCTCCTGAAAAACCCTGAACAGGGCCTGGATCGCATCATGACCGTAGGTCGGGCTTCAGTCCGACCTACAAACCTCCCGCCAGGGGACATTTCGGGCTACAATTCGTGGCATTTCACTATTTCACGGAGTTCTGATCCATGAGCAACAGCTTCAACGCCCGGGACAACCTGGAAGCCGGCGGCAAGACCTACGAGTTCTACCGACTGGACGCCATCGAAGGCAGTGAACGCCTGCCCTTCGCCACCAAGATCCTGCTGGAAAACCTGCTGCGCAACGAAGACGGCGTCACCGTCACCAAAAGCGACATCGAGGCCCTGGCCAACTGGGACAGCCAGGCCGAGCCCAGCCAGGAAATCCAGTACCGCCCCGCCCGGGTGCTGATGCAGGACTTTACCGGCGTGCCGGCCGTGGTGGACCTGGCCGCCATGCGCGACGCCATTGCCGGACTCGGCGGCGACCCCGAGAAAATCAATCCCCTGCAGCCAGCGGAACTGGTCATCGACCATTCGGTGCAGGTGGACAAATTCGGCCTGCCCAACGCCGCAGAACTCAACGCCCAGATCGAATTCGAGCGCAACCGTGAGCGCTACCAGTTCCTCAAGTGGGGCCAGCAGGCGTTCAATAACTTCAAAGTGGTGCCGCCGGATACGGGCATCGTGCATCAGGTGAACGTGGAGTTCCTGTCCCGGGTGGTCTTCGCCCAGGAAAACCAGGGTGTGCTCCAGGCCTACCCCGACACCGTGGTGGGCACGGATTCTCACACCACCATGGTCAACGGCCTGGGCGTGCTGGGCTGGGGCGTGGGTGGTATCGAGGCCGAAGCCGCCATGCTGGGCCAGCCCATCTCCATGCTGGTGCCCAAGGTGGTAGGCATGAAGCTCACGGGGCAGCTTCCTGAAGGGGCCACCGCCACGGACCTGGTGCTGACCATCGTGCAGAAACTGCGCGAGCATGGCGTGGTGGGCAAGTTCGTGGAATTCTACGGCGATGCCCTGTCCCACTTGCCCATGGGCGACCGGGCCACCATCGCCAACATGGGACCGGAATATGGCGCTACCTGCGGTCTGTTCCCCATCGACGAGGAAACCCTGGACTACATGCGCCTGACGGGCCGCCCCGAGGAGCATATCGCCCTCACAGAAGCCTACGCGAAAGCTCAGGGAATGTGGAGGAATGATTCGCTAGTCGCTGATTATTCAGAAACACTTGAGCTGGATATTTCCACCATAGTCCCCAGCATCTCCGGCCCCAAGCGCCCCCAGGACCGCATCGAGCTGCGCGAATCCAAGCCGGTATTCCAGCGGGATCTGGACAGCCTGAAGTCCCAGGCGGGCATTCAGAGCGAAGGCCCCGTCAAGGCCGTCATCGACGGCCAGGAAGTGGAACTGAACGATGGCAGCGTGGTCATCGCCGCCATTACCTCCTGCACCAACACCTCCAACCCCTCGGTGATGATCGCTGCCGGACTGGTGGCGCAAAAGGCCGTGGCAAAAGGCCTGGACACCAAGCCCTGGGTAAAGACCTCCCTGGCTCCCGGCTCCCTGGCCGCTACCGATTACCTGCAGAAGGCCGGACTCCTGGAACCCCTGGAGAAACTGCGCTTCGACATCGTGGGCTACGGTTGCACCACCTGCATCGGCAACTCCGGCCCCCTGCCCGAGGCCGTCTCCAAGGCCATCGCCGAGGGTGATCTCAGTGTCACCGCGGTTCTCTCCGGCAACCGCAATTTTGAAGGCCGGGTGCACGCCGAAGTGCGCATGAACTACCTGGCCTCCCCGCCCCTGGTAGTGGCCTACGCCCTGGCCGGCACCATGGACATCGACCTGTACAGCGAGCCCCTGGGCACGGACCGGGACGGCAATCCTGTGTATCTCAAGGACATCTGGCCGACCCAGCGGGAAATCAGCGAGGCCATGGCCGCCAATGTCACCGCGGAAGGTTTCCACAAGGCCTATGAGCATGTTTTCGAGGGCGACACCAACTGGAAGAACCTCTCCGGCGCCGAGGGCCAGCGCTTTGGCTGGAACGAAGATTCCACCTACATCCGCAACCCGCCTTACTTTGCCGGCATGGGCATGGAAGTGGGAGATATCAAGGATATCCACGGCGCCCGGGTGCTGGCCTTGCTGGGGGATTCCGTGACCACGGATCACATTTCCCCCGCTGGCGCCATCAAGGCCGATTCCCCCGCGGGCAAGTATTTGCAGGAAAACGGCGTAGACCCCAAGGACTTCAACTCCTACGGCTCCCGCCGGGGCAACCACGAAGTGATGATGCGCGGCACCTTCGCCAACATCCGCCTGCGCAACCTGCTGGCGCCGGGCACCGAGGGCGGCGTCACCCTGCACATGCCCGACGGCGAGCAGATGTCCATCTACGATGCCGCCATGAAATACAAGGAAAGCGGGACCCCGGCCATCGTCATTGCCGGTAAGGAGTACGGCTCCGGCTCATCCCGGGACTGGGCGGCCAAGGGGCCCAAGCTCCTGGGCGTGCAGGCGGTCATCGCCGAATCCTACGAGCGCATCCACCGCACCAACCTGGTGTGCATGGGCATCCTGCCCCTGCAGTTCAAGGACGGCGAAACGCCGAAGACCCTGGGCCTGTCTGGCAAAGAACTTTATTCCATCACCGGCCTGGCGGACGGCAACCCGAGAGAAGTGGTGGTCACCGCCACGGCGGAAGGCGGTCATCAGACCATCTTCAACGCCCGGGTGCGCATCGACACCCCCAACGAGTGGGAGTACTACCGTCACGGGGGGATTTTGCAGTACGTGCTGCGGGATCTGGCCGCTAGCTGACCCCCCTTCCAGGGGGCAGAGTCAAATCACCCCAATCGACCGGTTTTCTGACGCAGGTACTTGATTTGACTCCGCCTCCCGATTCATCAAACCCGGCAGCTGCCGGGTTTTTTTTGCTATGCTTTTTTCATGAACCGCTTGCGAGTCCCGATCTCCCTGCAGCCCCTTCTGAACAGCCTGCGGGATCTGCTGCCCATCGTGATCGTGGTAAGCACCTTCCAACTGCTGGTCATCCGTCAGCCTCTGCCCAATCTTCTCGATCTGCTGCTGGGCATCCTGTTCGTGGTCATTGGCCTAAGCCTGTTCGTCAAGGGGCTGGAAATGGGGCTGTTTCCCATTGGGCAGTCCATGGCCCATGCCTTTGCCCGCAAAGGCAGCCTTGGATGGCTGTTGCTGTTCGCCTTTGCCCTGGGCTTTGGCACCACTATCGCCGAACCTGCCCTTATTGCCATTGCCAGGGAAGCATCTGAGATCGCAGCGGCGGCACAACTCATCCATTCTTCGGAAGACGCCATGCAGCGCTATGCCCTGGGGTTGCGCTATACTGTGGCTCTCTCTGTGGGGCTGGCCATCATCCTGGGGGTCATGCGCATCATCCGCGGCTGGCCTATACACTGGTTGATCGTGGGCGGCTATATCTGCATTATCATCATCACCGAATTTGCTCCCCGGGAGATCATCGGCATCGCCTACGACTCTGGGGGGGTCACCACGTCCACCATCACGGTTCCTCTGGTAACGGCTTTGGGTGTGGGCCTGGCTTCTTCCCTCCAGGGACGCAATCCCATGACCGACGGCTTTGGCCTTATCGCCTTTGCTTCCCTGACCCCCATCATGTTCGTCATGCTCTACGGGATGGTGATCCATTGAATACCCTGCTGGGACTGTTGCACACGGGAATGCGCACCATTTGGGATCTGCTGCCCATCGCTCTGATCATCTTTGGCTTCCAGTTCCTGTACCTGCAGCGCCCCGTACCCAACCTGAAAAAGGTGTTGCTGGGTTTTTTCTATGTCCTGGTAGGCCTGGCCTTCTTTCTTGAAGGACTGGAACTGGCCCTTTTCCCGTTGGGCAAAACCATGGCGGCCCAACTTACGGATCCGGAATTTCTGGGCATCGTACATACCGAAAACATTCATTGGCTGGACTACTACTGGGTCTATGCCTTCGCCTTCGCCATTGGTTATGCCACTACCGTGGCGGAACCGGCCCTGCTGGCCGTAGCCATCAAAGCCAACGAAGTGTCCGGCGGCGCCATCGGCATCTGGGGTTTACGCAATGCCGTGGCCCTGGGAGTGGCTCTGGGCCTGGTACTGGGAACCTGGCGTATCGTGACCGGCTATCCCCTGCACTGGTTCATTATCAGCGGTTATCTAATCGTGCTGATCCAGACTGTTTTCGCGCCGCGGATGATCGTTGCCCTGGCCTACGATTCCGGGGGTGTCACCACATCCACGGTCACCGTTCCCCTGGTAGCTGCCCTGGGATTGGGCCTGGCGCACAACATCCCCGGACGCAGCGCCCTTATCGATGGCTTTGGCCTGATTGCCTTCGCCAGCCTGTTTCCCATCATGACCGTCCTGGCTCATGCCCAGATTGCCCAGTGGCGGGCTGGCCGCCAACCATTGTCTTCTCCGGAGAACTGACATGCACTTCAAACTCATTGTTGCCTTTACCGAGGATCACAAGACCGATGCGGTCATGAAAGCCGCCCGGGAATCCGGCGCAACAGGCGCCACTATCATCAACAATGCCAGGGGAGAAGGCCTGAACACCAGTAAAACCTTTTTCGGTCTTTCCCTGGAAACTCAGCGGGACGTACTCATGTTCCTGGTGGAGGAACACATGGCCCGGGATATCCTGGAAACCATCGCAGAAGTGGGGGAGTTTGAAGCAAAGCCCGGCACGGGCATCGCGTTTCAGATCGACGTGGAGGATGCCGTAGGCATCAACCAGCAACTCAATGTGTTGAAAGAAAAAGTGCGGGAGGAAGTATGAGCGAACGAAAACTTATCCGGGTACGGGAAGTGATGAAGACCCGGTTCGACATGGTCAATGGCATGGCCACGGTGGAAGAAGCCCTGGAGCAAATGAAGCACGTGGAAACCAAGTCCCTCATCGTGGACAAGCGCACGGACGATGATGAATACGGCATGGTCATGCTCTCGGACATTTCCCGGGAAGTCCTGGCTCTGGATCGCTCTCCCGAGCGCGTGAATATCTATGAGATCATGAGCAAACCGGTATTGACCGTGGCGCCCGAAATGGATATCCGCTACTGCGCCCGGTTGTTCGAGCGCTTCGGCATCAGCCGGGCGCCCGTGGTGAAAGACCGCAATGTGATCGGCATAGTGAGCCATACGGACATGGTTTTGAGAGGAATGGAGAAACTGCGCAAAGGATAGACCCGCCCTGTTGATTCGGCGACCAAATATGTCGCCGGGTCAACATCATGTGCGTCTGATCACCACCCTCTTCCTTTTCTGCAAGGTATAATCCAAGCTGTTGTCTTCCAAACCGGATAGATGTATGAGTGAACCTGAATTCTCGAATATTCCCGCGTGGGGATCTGAAGAGGCGTTACGCAAGGAAGAATATGTGGCGCGGTTTTTAGAGCGTGAATACCAAGCTGCTGCAAACAACCCCAGCAGCTTGAAGGAGTTGGGAATCTCGGCTTCATTGGGACCCATGTGGGAAGAAACAGAAGAATTGATCGAGACGCATTATGATGAGCGAATCGAGTTTTTCAATAGCTTTCTTGATTCAAGCTACCGTGCATATTCGATGGCATACTTTGGGGACGACAGGGATGAGGTGATGAATAGTGCTCTTTCATTGGAAGAGGCACAGACAAAGAAATTCCAGCTGATTTGTGATCGTATCGGGATTCAAGGGGATGAAAAGATACTGAATATCGGCTGTGGGTTTGGGTCTTTTGAACGCTATATTCTTCAACGTTTCCCACGTGTTCACATAACTGGCGTAACACCGAGCAATGTTCAAACTAGTTACTTGAATGCATGTTTGAGAGACGAGGGTTGTGTATTGAGCGCAGACAACTTCCGGGTTATGAAGGGGGACTTTAGTTGGCTTTCTGAAAATATATTTGAGCCTGAGAGTTTTGATCTAGTTGTTTCAATTGGTTTGCTAGAGCAAGTTAAAAATATGGAACTTCTAAATAAAGAGATAGCGAAACTGTTAAAGCCTATGGGAAAAGCATTCCATCATTTCATCGTCTCAAAAACTGCTATTCCACAGTTTCTTGCACCGGATAAAACCTTGATTGGGAGTTATTTTCCAGGAGGGAGGATATGGCCTTTCGAAGAATTTGGGCATTTTAATGGTCATCTCAGTTTCCAGAGCAGCTGGTTCATCAATGGCATGAATTATTGGAAAACACTGGATGAATGGCACCAAAGTTTTTCTCGCAATATGTTCTTTTTGTTGCACCACTTAGGTGCTGCACGTCTACGCTACTGGAATGACTATTTCATTCTTTGCAAGGCTTGTTTTCGCCCGCTGCAAGGAGAGGCTTTTGGCAATGGCCACTATCTGTTCCGCAAACCGGAATGATGCTCAGGAGTGCCGGCTAACCGCAAGAACCGCGTTGAGACCGCCAAAAGCAAAGGAGTTGCTCAACGCGTGTTTGTATTCAAGGTCTTGCGCTGTTTCAGGAACATAGTTCAGATCACAGCCTTCACCGGGGACGGTAAAATTGGCGGTCGGGGGAATCAGTCCTTCCTGAAGCGAGCAGACGGTGGCGACCAGTTCGATGGCTCCTGCCGCTCCCAGGGCATGTCCATGCATGGATTTGGTGGATGAGACCAGCAGTTTGTCAGCGTGATCGCCAAAGACCTGCCGGATTGCGGCAGTTTCAGAAGTGTCGTTCTGTTGCGTCCCTGTACCATGGGCATTTATATAACTCACGTCTTTCGGCGCAAGGGCGGCATCGTTCAACGCAGCCTGCATGGCGCTGGCGGCACCCTCGCTGGAAGGATCGGTGATATGAGAGGCATCAGCGCTCATGCCAATGCCGCTGATGAGCGCACGGATTGTTGCACCACGCCGCTGTGCATGTTCCAGAGACTCCAAGACCACGATTCCCGCGCCTTCCCCCAGCACCAGCCCCTTGCGATCGGCGCTGAAAGGCCGACAGGTGTCCGGGGACAGCACCCGCAGTGCTTCCCATGACTTGAGCAATCCATAAGTGAAAGGCGCGTCTGTGCCACCTGCTACAGCCACGTCCACCATACCCGAGCGGATCATGAGCACGGCCTGGGCCACCGCATGGTTACTGGAAGCACAAGCGCTGGAAAGGGTGAAACAGGGACCCTGGATGCCCATTTCCATGCTCACCTGGCTGGCTGCTGCAGAGGGCATGCCGCGGGGAATGGTGAAAGGATGTACACGGTTTTTCTGGTCCCGGTACAGCTTCTGGTAAGTGAGTTCGTCCGTCTCCTTGCCACCGCAGCCAGTGCCGATGATGGACGCCGACGTTTTCAGGTCTGAAGCTTCGAGTCCGGCATCTTCCACGGCTTCCCGGGTCGCGATCAGGACAAACTGAGCATGACGATCCAGCAACCCCAGCCTTGTTGGCTGAAAGCTTGTTTCCGGCGCATAGTTCCGCACCTGAGCAGCGGAAGCCACTTTCAGGTCGGATTCTTCAAAACCGGACAATGATCCAATCGCGCTGGCGCCACGGGAAAGCGCTTCCCAGTTTTCTGCAACATTGTGGCCCAGCCCGGAAATGCATCCCAGTCCGGTGATGGCGACGGGGCGGCTCATGCCCGGGCAGTCAGTAGCTGGTTTACACCCTCCACGATATCGCGCACCGTACGCAGCTTTTTCAATTCCTCGTTCGGAACCTCCACGCCATACTGGTCTTCGATATCAAAAACCAGAGAGATGGCGTCCAGAGAAGAAATATCGAGTTCCTCGAGGGAGGAATCGAGAGTGATATCTTCCACTGCCAGCATCTTTTGCCGGGCGATAGATTCTTTCAGGGTTTGTTCGACGGCTTCTTTCATTTGGAGTTGTCCGATCCTGGTGGGTTGGGTTTTCCGCTTCAACTAGAAAAACACTCAAGTTATCAATGTTGCTGTCGATTGATAGCATAAGGGATTCTGTGGCTTTTTTCTTCATTGGCCTGGGTGATTGTTAGTGATTCATCACGTTTTTTGTCAGGAATCGACGTGTAAGGGCATATTCCCAGGCTGACGAGCAGTATCGGCCCAATGGACTTGGATAAATAATACCTTGAAAAACAATGACTAAATGATTTTTTGCGTTTGTTGGTATTAATATTGCTTTTATTGTGGTTGGAGCGGTAGGATTCTAGGCAGGCTATAGTTTGATTGGAATGGTGAAGCAGGGTGCACAAATGAGTGACTCAAAAAGAAGCAGGGCCAACAAAACGCTGGCTCAAATCGTTCTGGGTAAAGCAGATGATCCGGTCCGCAGTGAGCGAGAGCAGGCATTTTTACGTCTTACCATTGCTCTACTGGGGTTCCAATATTTGTTTACGCAATTGCATTCAGCAAATGTTCAAGCTGTGGATCTCTCTGGAGTAAGAATATTCTGTAGCATTTTCCTTGTTGTAGCCTTGTTTATACTCGGTTCGACATATATTTATAGCCGAGAGTCTGAAGCAAGGAAGATGTTTGGAGTTGTAATAGATATTTTAGGATTCTCGTTTGTGTTAGCTGTTTCAGGAGAAAATGCGGCCCCATGGTTTCCTGTGTATCTCTGGGTGATTTTTGGAAATACGCTTCGTTATGGAATTCCATACCTCTATTTTTCCAGTATGTTATCTATTTTGAGTTTTGGAGCTGTGCTTGTTTTTTCAAGTTATTGGCAATCTAATATTTCTATGGGAATTGGGTTGCTGGTTTCATTGCTCGTACTTCCCGGTTATGCCGCAGCACTCGCCCAGCGCCTGCGCAATGCCCAGCTTGCCGCCGAAAAAGCCAACCAGGCCAAGAGCCAGTTTCTGGCCAATATGAGCCACGAAATCCGCACTCCTCTCAATGGTATTATCGGTGCCGCGGAACTGCTACAGGAAAGAAAATTACCGGATGATGACAGGCATTTCGTGGAGATCATCAATCACTCCAGTTCTACCCTGATGCGCCTTGTCAACAAAATTCTCGACCTGTCCAAAATCGAGGCCAATAAACTGACATGCGAAACAGTATCCTTTGATTTACATGAATTTCTCAGCTCACTTACTCACGTAATGGGTATCCAGGCACAGAAAAAGGGAGTGCGCCTGATGCGCACCATAGACCCACGAATCCCCTACCGTCTAAGGGGTGATGAGCATCATCTGAAACAGGTGCTTATCAATCTGTTAGGCAATGGCATCAAATTTACGGATGAAGGAGAAGTAGAGCTGCGCTGCGAGATGCTCTCCAGCGATACCACTTCCGGTTCCATAGAGCTTCAATTCAGTGTCCGGGATACCGGTATCGGCATCCCCTTGGATCAACAGGAAAAAATACTTGAGCCCTTCGTGCAGGCTGAAAGCAGCACTTCCCGCCGTTTTGGCGGTACTGGCCTGGGCATCACCATTGCGCGGGATCTTATTGAACTCATGGGCGGAGAATTGTCTCTGGAGAGCGTGCCCGGCGAAGGCACTACTTTCCGCTTTACTCTACCTCTGCTGCGGGACAATGCTACCTCCAGTGGGGACGATCAACTGCCGATGATAGGCCGTACCGTGCTTTCTCTGATCGGGGATAAAGAGAGCGAGGCTGCTGTCAGCTTGCGCCTGCAGGAATGGAGCGTCAATGTGCTTTCCGCAATGGATGTCACCCGGGCGGAACAATTGTTGCGCAATGCCTCCCGGGAATGCACGCCTATTGCCGCCGTTGTGATGGATGAGGCATTTTTCAATACCATGGCGTTCTCCCTGGAACGCTGGCGTAGGGAAGGCCTGATTTGCGACGATCTTACCGTGGTGGTTGTCAACCTGAAAAATGAAGAGCCCTCCTCCCCCGTCGGCGAAGGGCATGAGCGGCTGTCATCACATCTGGTGTGGGTGAAAAGCGAGGAAGAACTTTTCAACGCACTACATTCCGTACACTTCACCTACGATCTCGGTGAGGATGTATTTACTGAACCAGAGGACGAGGTTCGTCCGCTGAATATTCTGATTGCGGACGACAACAGCACCAATCGCCTCATCCTGTCGAAAATGCTGAGCAATGCCGGGCACCATGTCGTAGAAACCCATAGCGGTGAAACCTTTCTGGAAGCGGTGGAAGCCGGGGATTTCGATGTTGCACTTGTGGACATGCATATGCCGGATATGAATGGTATCGATACATTTCAGATATACCGCTTTGCCCATGCCAGTGATGAGGCGATTCCTTTTGTCGTCATTACTGCCGATGTTACTGAAGCCACCCGAATCGCCTGTCAGGATGCGGGCATAGAAACCATTCTTTTCAAGCCTATCGACAGCCGGCAGGTGCTCGATACTATCGAGCGGCTGACCAGTGGCAAGGACCGTGTTCCTCCTGAAGAGGAAACTGCAGCAACATCGGTACCCATGGATGACCTGCCCGTGGTGGATTCCGGCAAAATAGAAGAGTTGAGATCCCTGGATACCGGCATAGAACTGGTGGAACGTATCATGGAATGCTTCCTGGAAGATGCGGGGGACACGCTCATCCATATGAGAAAAGCAGTGGAGTCCCGTGACTACTTCGGGATGAAAGATCTGGCTCATGCACTGCGGGGTAGCGCAGCCAACGTGGGTTTACTGCAGGTGCAGGCGGCCTCAAAGCAACTGGAGCTACAACCGGAAGAAGAGTTCATGCAGCTGCATCCCGGCCAGATAGACCAGCTGGAGGAACTGGTGCAGGAATCTGCGCATCAGCTTTCAGTGCAGTTCGGTCTCGAAAAGCCTCGTCCGGAACTACGGGTGGTCAGCTGATCAGGCTCGCATTCTCGAAACTGGGGAGGCATCTGCCTTGGTATCCCAGCGTTTGCTCTGGGCTTTGAACAGATAGTTCATCATGGTGAGATTTTTCTCGGACAACGCCATTGCGGTATCCACCCAAAGATCCACGATACGGAACAGTTCTTCCCGTGAAACGGGATTGTGTTCCGCCATGATCTTGTCCATGGCAAAATAGCCACTCTCCCGTGGCTGACGCCGTCTAATGTAATGGTGCAGCATCTCTTCTGCCTTGCCGTCTTCAGCCAGCAGATCCACAACCCCCATTTCATAAAGTTCGGCGGCGGTATAGATATTGCCGCTGGTTATCACGCGTTTTGCCAGTGCCGGGCTGATGCGGCGTGCCAGAAAGCTGAAAGCACCCATGCCGGGAAAAAGACCGAATTGGGTTTCCGGGAAACCGAAGCGTGCGCGTTTTTCCGCGATCACCATATCTGCTGCAAGAGCCATTTCAAAACCGCCCCCAAGCGCCTCTCCCTCCACAACCGAGATCGTACAGAGCCTGGCGTCGCCACCAGACAGGTTTCTGTGAGCGATCTCCATGCAGGTGTGGGCATATTCAGTAAGGTGCTCACGATCGCCATTGCGGATCAACTCTAGGAACAGTTCGAGGTCACCGCCCAGACAAAAGACGCCGGGCAGCCTGGAACTCAGAACAAGATAGCGCAGCCGCTCCGAAGTAACCCGCGTCTGATCCTGTTCACAAACAGTCGCCATAAGATCCTGTGCTGCTTGCAGGTCTTTCAGAAACGAAGAAGTGATCACCGGACGTCCTGGATGCATAAAGCGGATACGGATGGCCTGGTGATCGCGGTCGATGCCCAATTCGATGCTTTCCAGTTGCATGCGGTTATCCATGATGCTGATCATTCCTGCCCCCTTGAGTCTGATGTCCGCCTAGGCAAATACTACAATCATCATAATCGATTATATTGTCCCGTGCAGTAGATTTGATACTGCTTATGTCTCTGGGAACATGCTATATGAGACTCGCGTGGCATATTTCTCAGCAGAATTTCCCAGATTCCACCCTATTGCCGGTTGTCCCGGGCATTGAGCTTGTGTCTGTATATGCTGCCGGAATGCCGATATTATTGTTAACTTAGCATCAATATATTCTGTTCAGAGCCTCGGGCATCTTTCCTGGTTCTCCTGGTGGCTGTCCTGGGATTGGGTCTGGCGCACAACATCCCCGGACGTAGCCCCCTCATCGACGGCTTCGGCCTGATAGCCTTCGCCAGCCTGTTTCCCATCATGACCGTCCTGGCTCATGCCCAGATTGCCCAGTACGGACGAGTTTGAAGCAAGGCCCGGCACGGGCATCGTATTTCAGATCGATGTGGAAGATGCCGTAGACATCAACCAGCATCTCAATGTGCTGAAAGAAAAAGCGCGGGAGGAATAGCACTACTCTTCCCCACCCCAAAAAAAAAGCGCCTTGGAAATCCAAGGCGCAAAGCCCAGCAATGAACCTTTTCTATCAGATTACGGAAAACAGCATTTTTCAGCACTCGTTTGAGGCATTCTGAAAATATGCTGAGATGCCTCTTATATGACAGTAATACGAGTGCGAGCCGTTCCCAGTACCTCTCCGGTAACCCAGTGCAGGATATCTGCTGAAACAACGTACTCACCTGGCGTGGTGGGTTCGAAAATAATGTCGTAGCGTTCAGCCGAATGTGCACGTAATCTCTGCACTTGAACCGGATTGGGCACTGCACGTCCGTCCGACATATGTATGGTAGCTGTAAGGCCGCCAAAATCCAGGCGCTGGGGGTGATAGCCCGCACAGATATAGCGTGCAAGCAATTTTTCTCCTACGCGTACAGTAGCGGCTATACCTGGGGCAGTTAGCGCCGACTGGGCGCCATCCACACCGGTGATGATGAAATAGTCCGGATTCAGGTCATTCAGCCCCACATCCGCACCACAGGTGCCAGCAGTCCAGCCCAAGGTGTGCCAGTATGAATCTATCTCATCCACAGCCCACACCACTTCATTGTCATAAGTAGGTCCTCCTGAGTACAGGGTGCCCGGCCCTTCCGGTGGATCGATGATCAACGCACCGTACATCCCCATCTCGGCATGCAGCACCGTGTTGGTATGACAGTGATAGAAATAAGTGCCTGCATGACTGGCTTTCCACTGGTAGGTATAGGTTCTGGAGCTGACATCCCAGGTGATATGTCCCACACCATCACTGTATTTGTCTGGTTCAATGCCATGGTGATGAATGGTGTGAGAACAACACATGGGAACGAACAAGTTGGTATGCACTATCTGCCCCTCGGTAACCCTGATGGCGGGCGAAGGAAAACTTCCTCCCATACCCATTCCACTACCACCTTCTGTAAAACCCCAGATTCTTACAGTAGTCCCATCATCCATGGTCATACTGCCATTCATGTAGATACCGCGGTCAAAAGTAACGTCTGCAGAGACCAAACGGGGATTGGTCTGCTGATTTTCATCATAGATATAGCAGCCGCCCCCCATAC
>JALWRH010000080.1 GCA_026994195.1 Sedimenticola sp.
GAGAATTGAGGGAAGCTGCTCCTAGTACGAGAGGACCGGAGTGGACGAACCTCTGGTGTTCCGGTTGTCACGCCAGTGGCATTGCCGGGTAGCTATGTTCGGACAGGATAACCGCTGAAAGCATCTAAGCGGGAAGCCCCTCCCAAGATTAGTTCTCACTGACTCCTTGAGAGTCCTGTAGGGCCCTGGAAGACTACCAGGTTGATAGGCTGGGTGTGGAAGTGCAGTAATGCATGAAGCTAACCAGTACTAATTGCCCGTGCGGCTTGACCATATAACACCCAAGAATTTTGGTTGTTTGACAGATATGACACTGTATGTCGTTTAAAGCGACTATACGCTAGATCAAACCATTTTCGAGAAGTCGGATACGTCCGGTTTTTCACCCAGTTTGCCTGGCGGCAATAGAGTACTGGAACCACCTGATCCCATCCCGAACTCAGAAGTGAAACGGTACATCGCCAATGATAGTGTGGGGCTTCCCCATGCGAAAGTAGGTCACTGCCAGGCATTTATTCCAAAAGCCCCGATTGCTGATGCAGTCGGGGCTTTTTCTTTGGTGCTCGGTAAGGTGATTTTTTGCCCGGTATACCCGAGCCCTTGTAGTAGAATTGTGCCTCGTTTATTTTCCCAAAGACACCATGGCTGATCCGATTGAGTATCACGTTTCTCCGTTCAATCCTGTAGCTCACCTGTTTCATGTAAAGCTTTTCATCAAAACACCCGCGCCTCAGGGACAGGAGCTCACCCTGCCGGCATGGATTCCCGGCAGCTATATGATCCGTGATTTTGCGCGGAATATCGTATCCATATCCGCCAGTTGCGAGGGAAAAGCCGTGACGCTGACGAAACTGGACAAGCACAGCTGGCAGGCAGCGCCCGTACAGGGCTGCCTTGAGATTGAATGTGAAGTCTATGCCTGGGATTTGTCCGTACGGGGTGCTCATCTGGATACAACCCATGCATTTTTCAATGGGACCAGCCTGTTCCTGAAGGTCCTGGGGCAGGAGGACTCTCCTGTGACCGTTGTGCTGGAGTGCCCCCCGGCGGATTTGATCCAAGGATGGCGTGTGGCTACGAGCATGCCGGGGCGGGATGTGGACGAGAACGGCTTCGGCGTCTATGAAGCCGACAGCTATGAGCGCCTTATCGACTACCCTGTGGAAATGGGAGACTTCGAAGACCTGCTTTTCCATGTGGGAGAGATTCCCCACCGCATGGTGTTCACGGGGCATGTACTCAATCTGGACAAAGAGCGTTTGAGCCGGGATATGGCGGCTATCTGCAGCTGTCACTCGGAATTGTTCGGGGAATTGCCCCTGAAACACTATCTGTTTATGACCATGGTGACCGGAGACGGCTATGGTGGGCTGGAACACCTGGATTCCACGGCCCTCATGTGCAAGCGCAACGATCTGCCGTATTCCGGCATGGAAAAGATGAGCAAGGGATACCGGAATTTCCTTGGCTTGTGTAGCCATGAATATTTTCATCTGTGGAATGTAAAACGCATACGCCCAAAAATTCTGAAAGAGGCAGATCTCAGTGAAGAAGTGCATACGGAATTGCTCTGGGCTTTTGAAGGCATCACCAGTTATTACGATGACCTGGCCCTGGTGCGAAGTGGTTGTGTGGATGCGGACAGTTATCTTGAGCTGCTGGCCACCACGGTGACCCGGGTCATGCGCGGCAGGGGCCGGTTGCGCCAATCGGCGTCCGAGTCCAGTTTTGATACCTGGACCCGTTTCTACAAGCAGGATGAAAATGCCCCCAATGCCATCGTAAGCTACTACAGCAAGGGCGCTCTGGCCGCTTTTGGCCTGGATATCACCCTCAGGCAAGCTACAGAGGGCAATGTCAGCCTCGATGATTTCATGCGTGCTTTATGGAAGGAGTACGGGCAGACCGGTAAGGGCGTGGGAGAGCGGGATCTCGAAGCTCTGGCTGCTCTCCTTGCCGGAAAGGATCTGCAGGACTTCTTCCAGCTGGCCGTATATGGCAGAGAAGATCTTCCTCTGGAAGACTGGTTCCGGTTTTTTGGTATTGGTTACCGGTTGCGCCCGGCGCGCACTCCCGAAGACTGGGGCAGTGCAGGACGATCCGATGCTACAGAGGACCCGCGCCACTCATTGGGTGCCCGTTATCGCCAGAAAGGCGATTTCGTCGAGCTGCTTCAGGTGTACGATCATGGCCCCGCCCAGCGCAGCGGCTTGTCGGCTGGGGACCGTCTGGTAGCGCTGGAGGGTATTCAGGTCAGCTCGGACAACTTGCAGGCCATTCTCAATCGTCTGGAAACCGGCACCCAGGTGCCTGTCCACGCCTTGCGCCGGGATCAGCTCATGCGCTTCCAGTTGCCCGTATGCCCTCCAGCATCGGACACCTGCGAACTTTGGTTGCTGACTGAAAAGGAATGCACGCCGCAACAGTTGCAAAGACGGCGGCAGTGGCTTGGGCAGTGAAACTCCAGGATCTGTATCCACTGCTGGAACTGCTCGCGCACGGTGACCTTCATTCGGGAGAGACGCTGGCCAAGGAATTGGGCATCACCCGGGCAGCGGTCTGGAAGCAGATCCAGAGTCTGAATGCCGTGCCGGGAATTGAGATAGAATCCGTGCACGGCAAAGGCTACCGCCTGAACTCCGAGCTGCAACTGCTGGATGTCGGGTGCATTCTCAAGCAGGTGCCGGAAAACCTTCGTTCACATCTGCAGGGCTTGCAGCTGTTGCCGGAGACAGACTCCACCAATGACTGGTTACGGCACAATTCTCCCGCGGATCTGAATGCGGGGAGAGCCTGTGTGGCGGAATATCAGCATGCCGCCCGGGGGCGGCGGGGCAGGCAGTGGGTATGCACCTTTGGAAGCAATATCTACCTGTCTCTGGCCTGGCGTTTCGATCTGGGTATGGCGGATCTTGCCGGACTCAGCCTTGCCGCCGGCGTTGCTGTCGCCAGGGTATTGAAAACCCAGGGTCTCGAATCCCATGGTCTGAAGTGGCCCAACGATATCTACCTCGATGGGCGGAAACTCGGTGGCATCCTGGTTGATGCCAGTGGCGAAATGGCGGGACCTGCCCTGGCTGTGATCGGGGTGGGGATCAACCTGAAACTGAATGGCGGTAGTGCAGAGCGTATCGATCAACCCTGGACCGACCTGGCCAGCAACATGGAACAGCTTCCAGATAGAAACCATCTTTGCGGCAATCTTCTGGCCAGCCTGTTGGATGCCTGTCTCGTCTATCAAAACCAGGGGCTTTCGGCATTTCTAGAGGATTGGAAAGCGTATGATATCTACCTTGATCAGCCGGTTGCCCTGCATATGGGGTCACAGGTGGTTTCCGGAATTTATCGAGGACTGGATGAGCGGGGCGGGCTGGTGCTTGAAGATACCAATGGATGCCGAAGCTGGTATGCCGGCGAAGTGAGTTTGCGGGGAGAGGACGGGACATGAGGGCCGATCTTTTCATCGATCTGGGAAACTCCCGCATCAAATGGAGGCTGGGGGCGGGCCAGCCTCAGCAGGCTGTTGAATACGGAAATGGCCCTCTGGACGCTGTGCTGAATGATGTCTGGAAAAAGCTGCCTTCCCCAGAACATATCTGGCTGGCCAGTGTCGCGCCGGACAGGATTCGGCGGGCGTTGCAATCATGGACAAGCAGGGCATGGGGTGTGACTCCTCATGTTGTTACTGTACAGCCTGAAGCCTGCGGTGTGAGCTGCGGCTATCAGGATCCTGGGCAGCTTGGTGTGGATCGCTGGATGGCCATAATCGCCGCTCATGACGTTTGTCCTGGGGGTGCCTGTGTGGTGGATTGTGGAACGGCTACCACGCTGGATGTCCTGGACAGCAACGGGCGCCACCTGGGGGGATTTATCCTGCCCGGGGTAACAATGATGCGGCGTATCCTGGCGCGGGAAACCGGCTTGAATCCTGCTCTTGGGGTGACTCAGTCCATGGAATGGGGCAACAGTACCGCCAGCTGTATTGATCTTGGGATTTACAAGTCTGTAGTATCACTTATCGAACAGTCTGTGGAACGCCTGCAGGCAGCCGGTGTTTGTGATCCGGGGGTGATCCTGACGGGGGGGGCCTGTTCCTTGATCAAGCCGCACCTACAATTGGCCCATGAGCACAGGGACGCCCTGGTGCTGGATGGTATGGAGACATTCGTGCAGGAACCTGGAAAATAATGCGCTGGGTATTGGCAATACTCTTTTCCCTTAACGTGGTTCTGTTTCTCTGGATACAGCTGGGTCCGCGGGGGGAAAGCACGGATCACAAGCCACCGTCAGAACTCCCGGACTTTGGCGATATTCAGTTGTTGCAGGAGTTGGCTGCAAAGCCACAGACAGAGCCAGAGGACAGCCGACAGGAAGCACCTGTCCGGGCAACGACGCCGGCGTCACCTGCCGAAGCCTTGGCACAAGGGACAGCAGAACGGAAAGAAGGGGTTGTTGAAAATCAAAGACCCGATTCCGGCGACAAATCCCAACCCTTGGCAGAGGCACAGGGCGGTGAGCCTGGAGACAAGCAATTGTCCTACGATAGCCCGGTATACTGCGGAGAACTCGGGCCTTTCCCCAGCCGTAATATGGCTGAGGGCTTTCGACGCAAATTGGCCCCTGGCCGGGGAAAGCAGGCGCGGATAGAATCCCGGCGGGGCAAGGTAACCGTTGGATACTGGGTAATGATTCCTCCCCTTGCCACTTCGGATGAGGCTGAAGCCATGTACCAGAAGTTGCGCCAGGCCGGATTCAAAGATCTTTGGCTGATGCGGAAAGGAGAGTTTGCCAACGGCATATCCATGGGTCTGTATACCGAAGAGCGCTATGCAAAACGCCATGGGGACAATATTCGCAGCAAGGGATTCGAAACCACAATCGTTCCCAAAAAGAAGAATGGGCGTCTGTTTTGGATCGTGTTTTCAGCTGTTGAGGAAAGTTCCATGGGAACGCTGGAAAATGGCAAGTTACCACAAGGAGTGGCGTTGCGTAAAAAAGTTTGCCCGCAGGGTTCCGCTGGAAACTGACTGCCTGTAAAATACACAGCCCACGCCGGTGTAGCTCAGTTGGTAGAGCGCCTCACTTGTAATGAGGATGTCGTGGGTTCAACTCCTATCACCGGCTCCATATCGAAAAGGCTCACGGATACCGTGGGCCTTTTTTTATTGCGTTTCAGCAAGACCGTACTGTAGTCACCTTCCTACGCTTACTTGCGATTTTCTCCATCTTGTTGACCTGGGTAGGCGTTCCTATACTCAACATACTGAAATTGTGATCTGTTTCACAATAATGGTTTACGGAGTAACAGGCTATTGAATGGTGGGACACGGGTCTTTCAGTTTCTGTTGTTGATACGGGAACCCCCTGCTGTGGACTCCAGTAGTTCTTACTCCATGCAACTAGGAGGTTGTTATGCAAAAGGGATGTAGAAACATTACCGGGTCCCATTCTGTAGGGAGTGAAAGAACGCGCTCCAGAGTATGTTGGGACAATATTCATATGGCCGGGATACTGTTACTGCTGCTGAATTGTCTTGTTCTGTTAAACAGTTCTGCACTGGCCGCCACTATTCCCATGGAGCGTGGTGAGTTGATACAGCGCTCGGAGTTTATTTTTGTCGGACAGGTCGAGAGCAAGCAGTCCAGATGGAATGCGCAGGGCAACATGATCGTTACCGACTATGTGTTCCGTGTTGATGAAGTTCTGTACGGTTCTGATGCAAAGAAACTTGAGCTGACATTTGCCGGTGGCCAATTGCCGGAAGAAGGCCAGTCTGTGTCAGATGTACCTGAATTTTCCTTGGGTGATCAAGTGCTTCTGATGGTTGAGAGTCTGAATCAGCCGTTATTCAGCCCCGTAACAGGAATGAACCAGGGAGCCTACTGGTCGGTGAATAACGCAACCGGCGTAAAAGATGGCTTGGGACGAAGCGTCAGGGAAGGCGGCACATCTGTTGCTTTTGGTGAGTTTGTGGATCTGGTGAGAAAAGAGATCCCGGTAGTCAAGGCCATGGCGCTTCCACAAAGGACAGTCGAAAAGCAGTGGGAGCAGTTCGTTATCAAGGACTTGCCTCAGAAGCGCTATGACAGTTTTGATACAGGTATGATCCCTGCAAAGGTATTGCTGCCTGCGATGCCGGAGGAAGGGGAAGCACCACGCTTGCCTGCTACTGAGGAGATATGGTTACCTGATGAAGGGGCGATTGAACAACTGTTGTCTCCGGAGCCGAAGTGGAGCTATTCCCACCGTGCCAAGAATGTTCCCATCGTTTTCAATCCCCTGCCGAGTGGCGGTTTGATCGGGGATCATGACCAGTATCAGATGGCGTACTGGAACAAGTACGCAGATATATACCGCGTGATGACCCCCACGGGTACCTGGGCCTGGAAGAATGGCCGCTATGACATAGCAGGTTTTGTCGACAACGCCACCATGGTCTCCCAGTTTGGAGAGGGATGGGGGGCATCCACGCTGGCGATTTGTTGGAAGCGCTGGGGTTTGAGCGGTTACAGTATCGAAGCAGATGTGGCTATGAATCCTGCTTTCAGTTGGACGACCAATGACTTTGCCACCTATTACAACTCCGGCCTGTTCAACGCCGATCGTACCCTTCTGCATGAAATAGGGCACGCGTGGGGACTGGACCATCAGTTCAATGCCCTCTCGGTCATGAACTATGCGCCGCACAAGTATCGTGCTTACACTGAACTGTATATGGATGACGCAGCGGCCGTGAAAGCGGCATTCAGCTCTCATACCGTATCCCGAACGGACCTGGGTGTAGTGGCTTTCTACTCCAGTGGCTACCAGTCCTACTCGGATTCGCACCTTAGCACCACTTCTGTAGTGCGGGGCGGTTCCGTTACCGTCAGTGATTTTATTGTGGAGAACTCCGGTACGACGACCATCAGTCAGCCGCTCATCAAATGGTATCTTGTACCCAATATCGGAAGTTGGTCGGGGTCCATATATATTGGCAATACGACTCATTCATCACTTGCTCCCAATACATATTTCCGTACCTCAAGAATCTTGAGCATCCCGGTATCCGTTCCTACGGGAAACTACTATCTGGCGGCATATGCTGATGTCAGTGGGGATGCCCTGGGTGAGAACGATAGCAGCTGGCTTGACCGGCAGATCACGATTACTGCTCCTGATCTGATTGTGCAGAGTCCCAGCGTCAACGATGCTACCCTGATTCGGGGGCAAGGGTATCTTTTCTATGCAACGGTTAAAAACCAGGGCAATGGCCCATCAGCCGGTACAACACTGAAGTACTATCGTTCTACCAATTCTTTCATCAGCACCTCTGACACAGAAATTGGCACCGATGCCGTGAGTGCTTTGGTGGCTGGTAGTACATCTCCTGAGAGTATTGCACTGACGGCGCCTTCGTCTGACGGCACTTGGTGGATCGGCGCCTGCGTGGTCTCTGTCAGCGGCGAATCGAATGCCGGCAACCAGTGTTCCACGGGCGTGAAGATTACCGTCACCAGTCCGGATCTGGTCACGCAGAATCCGTCCGCGAGCAAAACCTCTTTGACGCCTGGCGCGTCCTTCATGTTCTCCGCGACGGTAAAGAACCAGGGTACCCGTACCTCATCTGCCAGTACTCTGCGCTATTTCCGTTCCACGAATTCCATTATCAGTACCTATGACACTGAAATTGGAACGGATTATGTGGCCTCCCTGTCCGCCGGAGTGACATCACCAGAGAGTATCAGCCTGAGCGCGCCGGCCTCCGACGGAACCTGGTGGATCGGCGCCTGCGTGGATGCTGTGGCCTATGAGTCCAATACCACAAATCAGTGTTCCACAGGCGTGAAGATCACAGTAACCACGCCTTACTATACCGTTGGCGGCAGCCTGTCAGGCCTGGCATCCGGGAATACTCTGGTGTTGCAAAACAACGGAAGTGATGACCTCAGCTTATCCGCCAATGGCAGCTTCATCTTCGATACGGCCCTGGTGGACGGCAGCAGTTACGCGGTTACCGTGCTGACCCAACCGACCTCGCCAAATCAGGTCTGCGCTGTGACGAACGGTTCGGGGATGCTGTCCGGTGCCAATGTCACCAATGTGTCCGTGGTCTGCACCACCGTGGGTTACCATGTTGGCGGCAATGTGGACGGGCTGTTCAACGGCTATGATCTGGTGCTGACCAACAATGGCGGCGATGATCTCACCATCACGGACAATGGCCGCTTCATCTTTGCCACGCCCGTGCCCGATGGGGGAAGCTATTCCGTGGCCATCCTGACCCAGCCGGATCATCCCAAGCACCATTGCACTGTTGCCAATGGCAATGGCACGGTGGCCGGCGGGAATGTGTCTGATGTATCCGTCACCTGCGTGGTGGATCAGTTGTTCACAGATGTACCGCCGAACCACTGGGCATATGACTCCATCCAGACCCTGGCCATGAGCGGCATCACGGGTGGATGTGGTGGTACCAATTATTGCCCCGGCGACCAAGTATCCCGAGCCCAGATGGCCGTGTTCCTGGAGCGAGGTATACAGGGCAGTGATTTCGTACCGCCTCCCGCAACGGGAAGCATGTTCACTGATGTGCCCGACACCTACTGGGCGGCAGCCTGGATAGAACAGCTTGCCAGTGACGGTATAAGTGGTGGCTGTGGTGGCGGCAACTATTGCCCGGACAACATCGTGACTCGTGACCAGATGGCGGTGTTCCTGCTGCGTTCCAAGTACGGTTCGAGCTATGTGCCGCCAGCGGCTACCGGCGCTATGTTCGATGATGTTCCGGCGGATCACTGGGCCGCCGACTGGATCGAAGAGCTGGCTGTCGAAGGCGTTACCGGTGGTTGTGATGCCAGCAATTATTGCCCGGATGCAGAGGTCAGCCGTGACCAGATGGCGGTGTTCCTGGTCAAGACCTTCGGCTTGTAATTCGATTAAGCCTTGCTCAGAAGAGCCCCGGTCGGGGCTCTTCTTTTTTCAGGTGCCGATTGAGTCCAGATAAGGCCAGAGTTTTGGGACTCTGATAGAATCTCCGGAAAAGTTGTATCTCTGGAGAATTCCCATGAAAAAAGTTTTGTTTTTCCTGCTGCTGCTTCTGTCACTGCCGGCAACAGCAGAGGTGACCAATATCGACAATGCCGAGCTTGAAAAGCTCATGTCCCAGGGCGTGCCCGTTGTCGACATCCGCCGCCCGGACGAGTGGCAACAAACCGGCATCGTAAAGGGCAGCCACCTGATTACCTTCTTTGACAAGAAAGGCAACTACAATGTGCAGGCCTGGCTGAACAAGTTGGCGCCCATTGCCGGGAAAAATGACCCCTTCATACTTATTTGCCGAACAGGAAACCGCACCGGCACTGTGAGCCGGTTTCTTGATCAGAAGCTGGGTTACACTAAGGTATACAACGTAAAGAAAGGCATCACCAACTGGATAGCCGAAGGCAAGCCTGTGGTCAAGGCGGGTAACTGATCAGCGGCGGTTTTTCATCCATCATTCAGGAATCTCTGGACAACGCTGTACACAGGCGATCTGTAGCCGGTTCATGGCTTGGTTGGAGCTTTCCCTATTTTCCGGAGCACTCATTCAATGGGTTTCAAATGCGGTATCGTGGGCCTGCCCAATGTGGGCAAGTCCACACTTTTCAACGCGCTTACCAAGGCCACCATTGCGGCGGAGAACTATCCTTTCTGCACGATCGACCCCAATGTTGGTATCGTGCCGGTGGCGGATCCCCGCCAGGACAGAATTGCGGAAATCGTCCAGCCTGAGCGAATCGTGCCGACTACCATGCAGTTTGTGGATATTGCCGGCCTGGTGGCAGGCGCGTCCAAGGGTGAGGGATTGGGCAACAAGTTCCTGGCCAATATCCGGGAAACCGATGCCATTGTCCAGGTGGTACGCTGTTTCGACAATGACGATGTCGTTCACGTGGCCGGCAAGGTGGACCCTTTGGCGGATATCGAGGTGATCAATACGGAACTGGCCCTGGCGGATCTGGAATCCGTGGAGAAGGCTCTGGACAAGGCCACGCGCATGGCCAAGACGGGAGACAAGAAGATTCTCGCGCAGAAGGCTTTGCTGGAAAGAGTGCGGGAGCATCTGGATCAGGGGCTGCCTGTACGCTCCATGGGTTTGAATGAAGATGAACAAGCGTCTCTCTACGAACTGCATCTGCTCACCATAAAGAAAGTGCTGTATATCGCGAATGTCAGCGAGGATGGTTTCGAGAACAATCCCTATCTGGATGCCGTGCGCGAGCATGCTGCCGGTGAAGGCGCGGAAGTGGTGCCGGTCTGTGCCGCCATCGAGATGGAACTGGTGGAATTGGATGATGATGAGAAAGCGGATTTTCTCGAGGAAATGGGGTTGGATGAGCCTGGTCTGAACCGGGTGGTGAGAACCGGCTACTCTCTGTTGGGGTTACAGACCTATTTCACTGCAGGGGTAAAAGAAGTGCGCGCGTGGACCATTCCCGTAGGCGCGACAGCGCCTCAGGCAGCAGGCGTGATCCATACGGATTTCGAGCGCGGCTTCATCCGTGCCGAAGTAATCGCCTACGAAGATTTTATCGCCTGCAAGGGTGAGCAGGGTGCGAAGGAGGCTGGCAAGCTGCGCCTGGAGGGCAAGGATTACGTTGTCCAGGATGGTGACGTGATACATTTTCGGTTCAACGTTTGAAAGGAGGAGAGATGATGAAAATGTACAGAATTCTGGGTGCAGTACTGTTGCTGTCGGCTCCGTCAGTGTTTGCGGCCGGGGTTGCCACCCTGGCGACAGGTTCCGGACAGAACAGCGAAACCATGGTTCTGGAATATGATGATCAAGGCCATGCGCGTATGAACATGCCCAAGTCTCAGGAAGGCGCGGGTTATATGCTGAACCGGGATGGCAAAGTGTGGATGGTCATGAACATGCAGGGCCAGGTAATGGTCATGGACATGGCCCGGATGGCCGCCATGGCGGCTCCTTCCGGAGATGACGCCATGCAA
This sequence comes from Sedimenticola sp., assembly GCA_026994195.1. Lineage (GTDB taxonomy): Bacteria > Pseudomonadota > Gammaproteobacteria > Chromatiales > Chromatiaceae > Thiolapillus. Next base: position 10,975 of record JALWRH010000080.1, read on the forward strand.
CAGGAGTTCATCAGCGCAAAACCCACAGGTGAGAAGGAAAGGGTTGCGGGCTTCGAGGGTTCTGTCTACGAAATGAAGTGGAAAGACAGGAAAGGCATCCAGAGTGCCAAAGTGGTACTCAGTAAGGATCCTGTGGTGGTCGAATATTCCAATGCCTGGATGCAGTTTGCTGAGAAGATGGCCAAATCCATGGGCCAGAAAACAGAGAATAGTATTGGTCGTTACCTGAAAAAGGAGGGACTGGGTATGCTGAAAATGGGGGATGACTTCAAAGTGGTCTCCATCCAACCCGGAAAAGTGAATGCTCAGGATTTCGTGCTGCCCAAGGCGACCATGCAGATGCCCATGTTTGGCGGCTGATTCCAGATACCAACAATCCGGTAGTCGCAAAGAGGCTCGCTCCCTAACCGGAGCGGGCTTTTTTATTTGGCGTGGATGCACTCCAAACCGACCTCATGCCTTGTGTGCGGGGAGGGTTGGGAAGGGAGTGTGCAGTTTATATTCCCCTCACCTTCTCCCCAAGGGGAGAGGAGGCCATATGATGATTTTCTTCCATCATTGGGGGTAGATACGGCCCGCTTTCTCTTGTGGTTGATATCTTTTGATGCAGATCAACACACCATGAATTGGTTGTTGCGCCAGGTGATTTGTAGGACTAACTAAATAGTAGAGGGTTATGAAAATGAATATGCCCTGAAAGAAGGTCTTTTGGGAAATATTCCCAAAATGATGAGTTGTATCAAGTAGTGAGGTAAGGAAATGAAAAACTGGAAGCCATTGGCAGGTTTGTTTTGTACAGGGATGTTTCTTTCTGCAAATGTCGTTGCAGCCACGAATACATCCGACAGCTGGGATGACGGGCAGTTGCACGGCTGGGTGGGGAATACGGCGGCGACGGTTGTTTCAGCACCGGCGACCGGCGGTAACTCAGGCGGATATCTGTTGTCCACCAGTGCTGCAGGGGGTAATCCGTTCCGTACCATAGGGGCACAGAATCGTGAGGCTCGATACACGGGGAATCTTCAGGCGGCAGGCGCATACCGGGTTTCCGTTGATCTCAATCTGCTGAGTGGCCAGTCCACTTGGGCGAGGCTGCGGGTGCGCTACAGGGACTTCAGCCACAATGGTTGGGTATATCAGCTGGATGGCAGCATGCCGGTATCCCAGTGGCGGCACTACCAGGTCGATTTCGATCCCAACTGGACGGATGCCCAGGCGATTGCTGCGGGTTGGGTACAGGAGCCGACTTCTGCTTCCTTCAGGGAGACCATGGCGAATGCCTACAATATGGAAGTCAGGCTGTTGATGCCTGCTGCTGCCGTGCCTGACACCCAACTGGGTATCGACAATTTCCATCTGTATGCCACAGGGGCAAATGGCAATGCTACAGCCGTACCGGTGCTGGGTCCGCCGTTGCTGGTCTTGCTGGCGGGGGGGTTGATTATTATCGGTTATAGGCGTCTGGCCCGTTCGAAGACTTGATGCCTGCCATGTCCGCTGCCTGCTCCAGCGCTGTCAGGAGGCTGCCAGTGTCCGCCTTGCCGCTGCCGGCCAGCTCCAGGGCGGTTCCATGATCCACTGAGGTTCTGATGAAAGGCAGTCCCAGGGTGATGTTGACCGCACGGCCAAAACCCTTGTGCTTGAGGACGGGAAGCCCTTGGTCGTGGTACATGGCCAGCACGGCGTCAGCGGTGTCCAGGTAGCGGGGCGTGAACAGGGTATCGGCGGGCAGGGGGCCGAGTAGCTGCATGCCCTGTGTGCGAAGTTGTTCCAGTACGGGACTGATGATCTCCAGTTCCTCGCGGCCCAGGTGGCCGCCTTCCCCGGCATGAGGATTCAGGCCGCAGACAAGGATACTCGGGTTCTGGATGCCAAAACTGCGCTGCAGGTCATGGTGAAGTATCCTTATGACCTTTTCCAGCAAAGCCGGAGTAATGGCCGCACTCACCTCCCGCAGAGGGAGGTGGGTGGTGGCCAGGGCCACGCGCAGGCCGGGGCAGGCCAGCATCATTACCGGGTAACTGTTGCTCAATGCCGCGAGAAATTCTGTATGGCCGCTGAAAGGGATCCCCGCGTCGTTGATGACACCCTTGTGTACGGGGCCTGTGACCAGGGCGTCATATGCGCCGTTCAGGCAGCCCTGGGCGGCAGTGCGCAGGCATTCAAGCACATAGGGCGCGTTGCCCGTGGAAAGCTGCCCCGGACGGCAGGAGCTGCCCAGGGGGATGGGATAGACGTGCAGGCGGCCGGGAGCAGCGGGCTGGAGCGGTGGTTCACGGGTTTCTATCAGATCGATATCCAGGCCCAGTTGCAAAGCCCGTTCCCGCAGAAGTCCGGGATCCGCCATGACCAGCAGAGGCCAGGGCAGGCCGGCCTCTGCTTCCTGGAGAACCAAGTCGGGGCCGATGCCGGCGGGATCGCCCGGGGTCAGTACGAGGCTCAATAGTTGTCGTCCAGACGGGTCTCCACGAAAGCCTGGCCGCGCAACTTGCGCAGATAGAGCTGCAGGGCTTCATCGGCCTTGCGTTTGCGCAGGGCCTGCTTGGCTTTGTCGCGCTTGACCTCTTCTGTGGCATCGTGGTTTCTTCTGTCCAGTACCTGCACGATATGCCAGCCGAACTGTGTACGGAAAGGCTTGCTCAGTCCGTTGATGGGCAGGTCGTTCATCACTTCCTCGAATTTGGGCACCAGGTCGCCCGGGTTGACCCAGCCCAGGTCGCCCCCCTTGATGGCTGAACCCTTGTCGTCGGAATGGGCTCGCGCCAGGGTGGCAAAGTCCTCGCCGCCCTGAATGCGCTGGTAAAGTTGCTCCAGGCGGTTCCTGGCGTCCTGATCCGAGGTCAGTTCGTCGGTACGGATCAGAATGTGCCGGGCATGGGTTTGCTTGATGATGTTCTTGTCGCCCCCTTTGTAGTCTTCCAGCTTGATAATGTGAAAGCCGCTGGCAGCCTGGTAAGGGCCACGTACTTCGCCCCGCTCCATGCCGGCGAGATCTTTGATGAACAAGGTAGGCACCTGTCCGGCTTCCAGCCAGCCAAGGTCACCACCTTCCAGGGCCTGCTGGCCGGCAGAGTAACGGCTGGCAAGGGTGGCGAAGTCTTCGCCGTTTTTCAGGCGCTGGATGATATCTTCGGCCTGCTTTCTGGCAGCAGCGATCTCTTCGCTGGAGGCGCCTTCAGGGGTAGGAACAAGGATATGGCGCAAATGATAGGCGTCGCGGCCACCGGGGTTGTCCTCGGCATGGGCCAGGTAGTTGTCCACTTCCGCCTTGGTGATCTGTATGCCGCTCATTACTTCCCGGTTGCGCAGGCGCTGCAGGGTGATTTCTTTGCGCAGTTCATCGCGGTATTCATCCATGCTCATGCCCTGCTCCTTGAGCGCAGCCGCGAGTTCGTCCAGGCTCAGGCCGTTCTGCTGGGCAATCCTGTTCATGGCCATGAGCAGGGTTTCATCATCCACGGTGGCGCCGATCCTCTTGGCTTCGGCCAGTTGCAGCTTTTCCAGAATGAGGCGCTCCAGGGCCTGTTTGCGGATTTCATCTCCGGGGATGTCCTCCGCGCCGACCTGAGCGAGCTTTTGTTTGATGGAAACGATCTCCTGATCGAGTTCGCTCTGCAGCACCACGTCATCATTGACCACAGCCACGATACGGTCCAGGAGTTCTGCGTCGGCGGCAAGCGCCAGAGCCGGTGGCATCAGCAGGCTGGCCGCGAGCAGGAGAAGCAGCCAGAAGTTCAGCCGCCGGGAGAGATTGTCAGTAACCATATATCGTCCGGTCGAGGAAGTTGTCGATGTTGTTGCCCAGTTTGCCCAGTCCGTTCAGTTCCAGTTGCAGCAGGGCGGTGTCATTATACGCTTCGCCGTTGCTGTCCAGGTAGCGGCGCCATACGGCGCGAAGGTGCCAGCAGCAGTCGCCGTATTCCAGGCCGGCCACGGTTTCCAGGGAATGGCTCTCTTCCACGGAATAGTACCAGCGGCCAATCAGACTGAGCTTGTTGCTCACGGGCCACACGGCGGCCAGATCCGTTTGTTCCAGCACACCTTCGCGCAGGCGCCAGGACGCATGCAGGCGCTGCCCGTTGTCTCCCCGGTAGGTGGCCATGGCGAGCCCCTGGCGCACCTTGCTGCCTGCGTTGGCATCGTATTCCAGTCCGGCGCGCAGCATCCAGTGGTCGAAGGCACTGGTGGACAGCTCCGCAATAATTGAGGAACTGCTGTCATCCAGAGGGTCTCCCGGATACAGCCGTACACGCCGGTCCCGGAAATAATATATCTGACCAATACTGGCATTCAGCAGTTCCCTGCCATCAGTCTCGGAAAGCAGGCGGCTGCTCAGGGCCAGGGTGAGCTGGTTGGCGTCGCCGACCCGGTCCGGGCCATTGAAACGGTTATCGCGGAACAGGTTATTGAAGCTGAAATCCAGGAGTCCTGTATCGAACAGGGGTAGGTCGTCCTGGTTCACATAGGGGGTGTACAGATAGTAGGCCCTGGGCTCCAGAGTTTGGGTCATGTGGCGCCCCAGCCAGTTCACGCTGCGGTCGAAGTACAGTCCGCTGTCCAGGCTGGCGCTCCAGGTGCCCCGGTCCGGCTTGTTGTCCTGCCCTGGAAGCTCATTGTCCAGCTCATAAGAGGTATAGCGGCCGGACAGGGCGGGTTCAAGGAAGCCCCAGTCCCGGATCAGTGGCAGGGAGACTTTTGGGAACAAGTCGAAGCGTGAGCCGGTGACGCTGTCATCACGGTAGAAGCTGGTCATCTCCACGCCGACCCGGTAGTCCAGTCCAGCGGCTCCCTGGAAGTGGGTCCAGTTGACGGCCAGGCGCGGCAGGAGGCTG
>JALWRH010000081.1 GCA_026994195.1 Sedimenticola sp.
CGGCCGTTACATCAGCGTGGACTTCGGCATCATGGGCACCCTCACCACCGAGGACCAGCGTTATCTCGCGGAAAACCTGCTGGCCTTTTTCCACCGGGACTACCGCCGGGTGGCGGAACTGCACGTTGAATCCGGCTGGGTGCCAGAAGGGACCCGGGTGGAGGAGTTCGAGGCGGCCATACGCACGGTCTCCGAGCCCATCTGGGAGAAGCCCCTGGCGGACATCTCCTTCGGCCATTTCCTCCTGCGCCTGTTCCAGACGGCCCGGCGTTTCGATATGGAGGTGCAGCCCCAGCTGGTGCTGCTGCAGAAAACCCTGCTGAATATCGAGGGACTGGGCCGCATGCTTTATCCTGAGCTGGACTTGTGGGCCACTGCCAAGCCTTTCATGGAGAAATGGCTCTCCCAGCAAGTGGGTCCCAAGGCTTTCGTGCGCCGGGTCAAGGAATCGCTGCCACAGATGTCTGAGCAACTGCCGGAGATCCCACGCCTGGCTTACCGGGTGCTGAAAAGCGCAGAGGAAGGCAAATTGCGCCTGAACTGGCAGTCAGAAGAACTGATGGAAATGCGCCAGGAAATGAAGCACAACCAGTCCCGCATGCGCCAGAGTATCGGCGGTGGCGCGCTGATAGTCAGTGCGAGCATCCTCGCCGCCCTGGGATCACCATTGTTGGCGGCAGGCAGCCTCAGCCTACTCAGTGGTACTTTGGGCATCCTCGGAATCGGACTGCTGGGTAACAGCCTCCTGCGCCGCTGAAGTTTCCGGTTCCACCTTCACCCTGACCCGTACCTGCACGGAGCGTATATTTGCAGGTGACAGATGGGCGACAAACTTGCCGCCACTGATTTTTTTCTGCACCGAAATCTTATTGCCACCATTACTGATAAGCCTTCCTTCATGGATCACGCCATCCAGGGTGCGAATCCGCACCAGATGATCGAGATAGGAGGACAGGCGCCCTGGAGAAACCTTTTGGTACTCCCACCGGTACTGGACACGCGGCTTCAGCGGCTTCACGGGCTTTTTTTCGGATCTTGCACTGGATCCCAGTGGCAACAGCGTTCCCTGGTGGATACTGAAATACAGGTCAGTAACCAACTGGCCATTGATGGCCAACTGCAAACCAAGTTTTTCCGGCAGATGGCGTTTGGGCAGGTTTACCAGACTCAGCAGTCCCACCGGCCTGGGTGGACTGAGTTCGACCATCAGATCTCCCCAGTTCTTCACATAATTCTTTAGCGCCCAGGTCAGACCGTAACCAAGGATGATCCCATTGCGGCTTAGCTCCCGTATCATCTCATCCGCTGACAATTCAGCATACTGCTCGGTGGACAAGCCCCGCTTCTTCGCACAATAGGCGGCCACACGGTGGCCGAATTCCGGCTCAACGAAATAGTTGATTTTCATATTGGCCAGGGCGACGCCCATGAGCTTGCGCGTATCAAGGGCAGGCACATTATTGAGCTCCAGGGACAAACTGGTCTTCTGCATCCCTTCAAATTCACCTTCAACATCCACATACAGCTTTTGAGTTCGCGCAAAGTGGCGATAACCCATTTTGCTGTCGCCCTTCAACTGCTTGATTCCCAGCTCTTGCAACTGAGTGAAAGAAGCACTGCCCCAGGGTTTGCAGATATCCCGGTTGTGGGCCGCCTGTGGGTTGGTCCGGGCTACCGATTGATCCAGGGAGGCAGCCTTTGCAGCAGAGAGATCCAGCACCACATCCCGCATGGCCAGGTTGAGAAAATCCGGGGGACCTTTTTCCCCCACTAGCGGCAACTGTTTCAGCAGAAAGGAAAAAACATCCGGTCCCTGCAACTGCACAGATCCCACTAAAACACCTTGGTCGAAACCCGTGGGGACTATCTCCACACGTCTCAGCGCAATACTGCCAGCCAGACTGGTATCCAATGCCTCATACCAGATAGCAGCCCTGGGAGCAGCGGCCAGAATGAAATCATCCACCCGTGTCTTGACGAAATAATGAAATCCCCAATGTGCAATGGCACCAAGAATGACGGGGATGCCGATGATCCATACCCAGATATTGCCTCTGCGCCTCAACATAAACCTCCTCGATTACTGTGTCCTGTCAGCCCGTCAGGCTTACAGACCCTGAATTTTTCCGGTGCAGTCTCCAGGCCGACGGCAGATATCACGCATGGAATCCCCTGTCTGAAACCCCGGTGGAATTATGACCGCACCAATCCGGATTCGACGGACGCCCGCTGTTCAGGCCCCGCCAGCAGCTCAATCAGTTTCAGGGCAAAGTCCATTGCTGTTCCCGGCCCCCGGGAGGTGATGATTTTTCCATCCACCACCACCGGGGCATCCCGGCGTTGGGTATCAGGCAGGGTCAAGGCATCTAAAACGCCCGGATAAGCAGTAGCCTGCCGCCCCTGCAGCAGGCCTGCATTGGCCAGCACCTTGGGTGCGGCGCATATGGCGGCCGTATATTTTTGCTTTTCTGCCATCTGCTGAAGTAGCGCAATGATACGGGGATCTTCGTTGAGATGATCCGCGCCAGGAAGCCCACCCGGCAGCACGACCATATCAAAATCATTATCAAGCACCTTTTCCAGAATGGTGTCAGGCATCAGAACCACGCCACGGCTGCAGGTGACAGGGCCCTGCTCCAAACCTGCAGTCGTCACGTCCACACCGGCCCGGCGCAGCAGGTCGATAATGGTTACCGCCTCGAGTTCTTCGCATCCCTGAGCCAGGGGTATCAACACATGCGCCATACCATATTCTCCCCTTTATGTTATTGAAAAATGATGTGGGCGACCGTCCGCAATATTACTCTTCGACCCCATGTTTGAACTTGCATATCAGTTCGAACATGAAATCCGTTGTTTTTGCCAAGAACTGTTCCAGAAAAAAAGCCCTCTGGCACAGTTACTTATTAACCCAGCACTATTCACGGATTACCACCCATGCCAATGAAGTCATCCTGATTTTGCTGTACGTGCAGTGTAACTTCCCACTGGAAGAAAAAACCTGACTCATCTATCTTTTACTGAAAATGGTAATGCCTTTCAGAAGGTTGAGGGCTTCATTCAGCTCATAGTCTTCTTCCAGAAGCTTTTTCTTCTTTTTCCCTTTCGCATTCTTATCTGACTTCTTGCCCCCTTCTCCAGCCTTTGGATTGGCAAGATGATCCGCCAGGTCCGCCTCTTTGACCTGCAACAGGCTTTTTTTGATTTCTTTGAGCTTTACCTTGCTCAGTTCAATATCCGGCTGGATTCCCTCCGCCTGGATGGAACGCCCGTTGGGCGTGTAGTAACGGGCTGTGGTGAGCTTGATCGCTATCTTGCTGCTGATAGGAATGATGGTCTGAACCGATCCCTTGCCGAAAGTGGTGCGCCCCATGATCACAGCGCGCTTGTGATCCTGCAGGGCTCCGGCCACGATCTCGGATGCTGAGGCAGAACCTTCGTTAACCAGCACGACCAGAGGCGCTCCATTGAGCACATCCCCGGGACGGGCGTGAAACTTCAGCGCAGAACTCTCTGCACGACCCTGGGTATAGACCACCAAGCCATCTTCCAGGAAGGCGTCGCTCACGGCGACGGCCCCCTGCAGCACACCGCCGGGATTGTTGCGCAGATCCAGCACCAGGCCTTTCAGAGGTCCCTTGTTCTGCTTCTCCAGTTTGCGGATGGCCGCGAGCATATCCTCAGCCGTGGGCGCCTGGAACTGCGCCAGACGCACATAACCAAAGCCCGGAGCCAGCATCCGGGCTTTGACACTGGCTTGCTTGATCACTGCGCGCACGATCTCGAACACCAAGGGCTTATGCTCTCCTTCACGTTGCACCGTAAGCTTTATGGAAGTGCCCGGCTTGCCTCGCATGATCTTTATGGCCTCGCTCAGGCCGATATCCTTTACAGGCCGCTCGTTCAGACGAATGATCAGATCACCCGCCTTGATCCCCGCCTTTTGCGCAGGGGTGTCATCGATGGGGGCGATGACCTTGATGAAACCGTCTTCTACACCCACTTCAATGCCCAGGCCACCAAACTCTCCGCTGGTGCCTTCCTGAAGTTCCTTGAAGTGGGTTTCGTCCAGATAGGCGGAATGGGGGTCCAGGCCTTCCAACATGCCGCGAATAGCGTGATCCAGAAGTTCACGATCAGTAACCGGCTCCACATAGTCCTGCTGCACCCGGCCAAACACTTCGGCAAAAATGCGCAATTCCTTCAATGGCAGCCCCTTCTTGTCTGCCGGCGCCTCCTTGGCGTGCAAGCCGGACAAGGGCAGCAGCCCCAGTACCATCCAGAAAACCAGCTGTACAACCCGTTTGTTCATATTGATCTGTCCCGACTTCATGCCAAGTAGTTCATTTGCGTTTGCCGCACCAGCGCACCGGATTGAGGGCTTTTCCCTTGTGCCTGATGCCAAAATAGATGCCTGCCGTATCGTCCATGCGGCCATCTCCGGCCTGGGCAATGACTTCACCGGCCTCCACCCAGTCGCCGGTTTCCTTGAACAGGCTCTGGTTGTTACCGTACAGGGTCATGAAACCGTTGCCATGTTCTATGATCATGAGCAGGCCGTAACCACGCAACCAGTCTGCCCACGCCACGCGTCCAGCATGAACGGCCTTAACCTTATCACCCTCCTTTGCGCTGATTATAACCCCGTCCCAGCGCAGGTTGCCGATTTTCTCGGCGCCAAATCGCCGGCGCAACCTGCCTTTAAGGGGCCAGGGAAGGTGACCGCGGCTTTCACTAAATCCTTTCTGTTCCGGAAAATCCAGGGATTCCAGGGCGGATTGAATATGTTCCAGCAACTCTCCGAGACGGCGCTCATCTTCCTGCCAACGGGCCAGCCTCTTGGACTTCTCGGAAAGACTGGCATTAATCTGCTTCAGCAGTTGCCGCCGCTGTTGCTGTTTGGCCGCAAGGCTTTGGCGCTGCGCCTCAGCCTGAGCCCGGGTTCGCTGCAATGCCTGCTGGCGGTTGATGATCTGATCCTGCAACTGCTGCAACGCTTCCATGTCCGCACGCAAACGGCGCAGCTGGCGGGCGCGCTCCCGTCCAATGTAATCATGGTAGGCCAGCATGCGATTCAGTGAAGTGGGATCCTGCTGGTTGAGGAAAAGCTTGAGACGCTCCTGGCGGCCAGCCATGTAAGCTGAACGCAACAGATTGGCGAGCCTTGCGGCATCCTGGCGCATAGCCTTTTGCAGTCCATCCTGGCGGTTCTGCAGTTGTTTCAGCTGTTCCTGGAGCTTTGCAGACTCGTGACCCAGGTCACGCAGCTTCAGGTGCAGGGCGCCCATCTCCCGCTCCCGGTCCGCCAGTTCAGCCGTCAGGCTGTCTTTCTGCTGCCGTATGCGGCCCAGTTCCGCCTGCAACTCCTGTATCTGCTGGCGCAGGCGCTGACGTTTCTGCTGTTGCTGGCGTACCGCCTCCGTCCCGGACTGATCCGCTGGTGCCTGTCCCGCGTCAGTCAGGCCGGCCAGCAACAAGCACAGCGTACAGAATCCTGCCCGAGCCAGCCCTGACATCACTCGGAATCGGCTTCCTGATCCTCGTCCAGGTACTGCAGCAGGGGATGTCCAGTCATTTCCGGCGGGACGGGCAATCCCATGATTTTGAGCAAAGTGGGCGCCACGTCGCAAAGGGCTCCGCCACTCATGAGCCTGGCCGGGCGCTCGCCCACATAGATCAGAGGAACCGGTGTGGTGGTATGAGCCGTATAGGGTTGACCTGTCTCTTCATCGAGCATCTTTTCGCAGTTGCCATGATCTGCCGTGATCAACATGGCGCCCCCGGCTTTGTGAATGGCCCGGGTCACCCGCCCCAGGCATTCGTCCAGGGTTTCCACAGCCTGAACGGCTGCATCGAATTTCCCGGTATGCCCCACCATATCGCCATTGGCATAATTGACCACGATGGCGTCATATTTGCCGTCATCGATAGCCCGCACCAGGTGATCCGTCACTTCCGGGGCGCTCATCTCGGGCTTGAGATCATAGGTGGCCACATCCGGAGAAGGCACCAGAATACGGTCCTCTCCCTCGAAAGGCTGCTCCCTGCCACCGTTGAAGAAAAAGGTGACATGCGCATACTTTTCCGTCTCCGCCAGGCGCAGCTGGCGCAAGCCCAGGCGGGAGATGTACTCGCCAAAGACATTCTCCAGGCGCTCTGCAGGAAAGGCCACGGGAATATCCCATTCCTTGTTGTACTCCGTGAGGCTGACGAAGCTGCCCAGTTTGGGCACCGCCTTGCGCTCGAAGGCGTCGAAGTCCTCTTCGATGAACGGACGGGTAATCTGCCGGGCGCGGTCGGAGCGGTAGTTCATATTGATGATTACATCCCCATCCCGCACCTGCACCACCTCCTCTCCTGCGGGCAGGATCACGGTGGCATCCACGAACTCATCCGTCTCTCCACGTTCATAGGCCATTTCCAGGCCCTGCTCGGCAGAGGATGCCGTGTATTCGCCCTGCCCCAGAGTGATCAAATCATAGGCCTTCTGGATACGCTCCCAGCGGTGATCCCGGTCCATGGCGTAATAGCGGCCAATGATACTGGCGATACGGCCATGGCCGATTTCTGCAAACACGGCATCCATAGCCTGCAGGGAAGCCATGGCGCTTTTCGGTGGCATATCGCGGCCATCCAGAAAAGCATGCACATAGATTTTTTTTGCCCCCCGCTGGGCCGCCAGCTGAACCATGGCATGAATATGTTCCTCATGGCTGTGGACCCCTCCCGGAGAAAGAAGCCCGAGGATGTGCACCGCCGATTCGTTGTCCACGGCAATATCGACTGCGCCAACCAGGGTGGCATTGCTGAAGAATGAACCGGTTCGAATGGAACGGCTCACCCGGGTAAACTCCTGGTACACGACCCGGCCGCTTCCCAGATTGAGGTGGCCCACTTCGGAATTACCCATCTGACCGCTGGGCAAACCCACAGCAGAGCCGGAAGTCTCCAGGGCCGTATGCGCGCATTCCGACCAGAGCCGGTCCCAGACCGGCGTACGGGCGGCGGCAATGGCATTGTTGTCCGTTTCATCACGCAGTCCCCAGCCATCGAGGATGATGAGTACAACAGGACGGGGGGGCTCATTCATATCGGAAATCCAGTTTGAGTGATCAGCCATGCGGCAATGAAATGATGGGCGGAGATTTTACCAGAATTTACCTTCCGGCTGCGGGATTGGACGCCTGGCCAACAGGGTCACGTCATTTGAACTACCTAAGCTGTTGAAAAACGGGGCTGGATCCCGCTGAAGGCAGCAATGAAAAAACCCTTGCATATCCCCCAGTAAAACAGTGTATTATTGTATTAGTTTGTTATTAATCAAGCATGTATTAATGTAACTGGAGAGGCCATTGGTGAAAGACATGCATTCTTCACGGAGAAACAAGATTCAGGAATTCGGCGACAGCATGGCGCTTATTCAGGACGACAGCGATATCGAGCGCGCTTCCCGTTCTCTCAAGGCCATGTCCCATCCTCTGAGACTAAAAATCCTCTGCACCCTGGGAGAGGACGAAGTCAGCGTTCATGAAATCGTCTCCAAGGTAGGCTCTTCCCAGAGCAACATCTCCCAGCACCTGGCCATACTCCGGGAGAAAGGCATACTGGATGCCCGCAAGGACGCCAACCGCGTGTTCTACCGGGTAGCCGACAACCGCACCCTTCAGCTCATCGACATGATGCGGCAGGTATTCTGCACTCACGCGCACTGAGGGGCGCCTCGAACAAATCACTGGTGGCGTCTCGCACAGAAGGGGCAGCAATATCCTGCTCTTGCCCTGTCCACCCGCCTCTCGCGCAGAATCCTCTTTTTCCCGCGGAGTTGCGCTATAATCACGCTCTTTTCTCCGCAAGCCCCGAGAACCGGATGGAACAACTGGCAGAATTCATCACCAATCACGCACTCCTGGTCATCACCTTTGTGGCCCTCTCCGGCGCGCTGATATGGAACATATTTTTCGACCCGGTGAACAAAAACGCCGTGGATGCCCTGCAAAGCACCGCCCTTATCAACCATAATGACGGGATCATGGTGGACGTGCGCTCCATCGCGGAATTCAACAAGGGGCATGTGGTCAATGCGATCAATATTCCATTGAACGGATTTGCCAAACAGATGCAGCAGTTGGAAAAATACAAAGACAAACCCATCATCGTTGCCTGCCGCTCCGGCTCCCGTTCCGCCATGGCTGCCAAGATGCTGATGAAAGCCGGCTTCCAGGACGTGCACAACCTGCGTGGTGGCATTATGGCATGGCAAAGCGCAGGACTGCCCATCAAACGCAACTGATGCCGGGCACACCCCGTCATTTATCGATAACGCAGACTATCAGGAAAGACCATCATGACAGAAGAAACCCAGCGCCAGTTCTCCATCCAACGCATCTACACCAAGGACATCTCTTTCGAGACCCCCAATTCTCCAGAGATATTCATGCAGGAATGGAAGCCCCAGATCAATGTCAATCTGAACAACGCGGTCAAAGACCTGGGCGAAGGCAATATCGAGGTTGCGCTTACGGTAACCGTCACCGCCAAGATCGAAGACAAGACCGCTTTCCTGGCTGAAGTCACCCAGGCCGGTATTTTCCTCGCCCAGGGCATTCCTGAAGAGGAAATGGGTCCCCTACTGGGCATCTATTGTCCCAACACCTTGTTCCCCTACGTACGGGAGGTCGTCTCTGACCTGGTCGTGCGCGGCAGCTTCCCTCAGTTCCTGTTGGCCCCCGTGAATTTCGAGGCGTTGTACGCTCAGCAGGTGCAACAGCAGAAGCAGGCTGAAGAATCCGCCGAGCACTGAGGCTTAAAGCAATGCCAGCGGGCGGAGCGAGGATCGCAGTATTGGGCGCAGGCTCCTGGGGCACGGCCCTGGCCATCCTGTTGGCCCGCAACGGCCATGAAATCAGACTCTGGGGACACGAACCAGGGCCCGCAGCATTGCTGCAGAAGGAAAGGGAGAACCGCCATTTCCTGCCCGGGATTCCTTTTCCCGAGAATCTGACATCCAGCGCTGATCTGGCCTGGAGCATCCGTGGGGCCGACGAAATCCTTGTGGTCGTACCCAGCCACGCCTTCGCCAGTGTCCTGCAGCAAATCCATGCTATTTCACCTGAGCCGGCTTCCCTGAGCTGGGCCACCAAAGGACTGGAACCAGACAGTTTGCGCCTGCTTCACGAAGTAGCCAGGGCACAGTTTCCCGGTGCCGACCTGGCGGTGGTGTCCGGCCCCACCTTTGCCGCAGAAGTGGCCAAAGGCATGCCCACCGCCATTACCGTGGCATCCAGCAATCCAGAACACGCGGCACACATGGCGGATTACCTGCATAGCGACACCTTCCGCGCTTACACATCAGACGACATCATCGGAGTCCAGATTGGTGGCGCTGCCAAGAATGTCATGGCCATTGCCGCCGGCATGTCCGATGGCCTGAAATTCGGCGCCAATGCCCGGGCCGCCCTCATTACCCGGGGGCTGGCGGAAATCACCCGACTGGGCCTGGCTCTGGGTGGCCAACATGATACCTTCATGGGACTGGCTGGCCTGGGCGACTTGGTGCTCACCTGTACGGACAACCTGTCCCGCAACCGGCGCATGGGCCTGGCCCTGGCGGAAGGACTGAGCATCAAAGCAGCCCGTGAACGTATCGGACAGGAGGTGGAGGGCCTGGCTGCTGCCCGGGATTTCCGCAGCAAAGCAGAAACCCTGGGTGTGGAAATGCCAATCACCGAACAAGTGCATCGCATTATTTACGAGGGAGTGGACCCGGCCACCGCTGTCCGCACGCTGCTGGGCCGGGAACAGAAGCCAGAGACCGGTTGAACAACGTCCCAGGAAAAATGCTCATGACTTCACAGCGCCGCTAAAACCCTGTTGCCGCCATGCCTCATAAACCACCACAGCCGCGGCGTTGGATAAATTGAGGCTGCGCTGACCCGGCAGCATGGGCACCCGCAGGCAGTGAGAAGCAGGCAGTTCTTCCAGTATCTCCTGAGGCAATCCCCGTGTCTCCGGACCAAAAACCAGTGCATCTCCAGGCGCATACTCGAAATCCGCGTGGAACCTCGAACAACGGGTGCTGAAAGCCACCATGCGGGGGCGCTCCAGGGCATCCAGCAGGGCTGTCCATGATGCATGCACACGGACGTCGGCAAATTCATGATAGTCCAGTCCTGCGCGCTTCAGACGGGTATGATCCAGCTCAAAGCCCAGAGGTTGCACCAAATGCAGACTGCAACCGGTGTTGGCGCACAAGCGAATGATATTTCCCGTGTTTGGCGGTATCTCTGGCTGATACAATATAAGATTAAACACATTATTCTTCCTGGAGACCTGGATGAGCGACCCCCGACTGGCCGTGGATTTCTGCGGCATGAAGTTTCAAACGCCGCTGGTACTGTTGTCCGGCTGTGTCGGCTTTGGTGAAGAGTACACGCGTATCGAGGGTTTCTCCAATCAGGATGCCGGAGCTGTCTGTCTCAAGGGGACTACCGGCAAGCTGCGGCCTGGCAACGCGCCCCACCGTGTGTACGAAACCCCTGGTGGCATGCTCAATGCCATTGGCCTGCAGAATCCCGGCGTGGACAAGGTGGTCAACGATATTCTGCCGCAGCTCGATTTCGAGGAAACCCGCTTTATCGCCAATGTCTCCGGCTCCACCCTGGAAGAATACGAGGAAGTAACACGCAAGTTCGATGACTCGCCTATCGACGCTATCGAGATCAACATTTCCTGTCCCAACGTCAAGGAGGGCGGCGTTGCGTTCGGCAACGACCCGGAAATGTCTGCCCGGGTGGTGGAGACTTGCCGTAAGGTCACGGACAAGCCCCTCATCACCAAGCTGTCTCCCAATCAAACAGACATTGCTTATAACGCCAAATGCTGCATCGAAGCAGGCACCGATGCCTTTGCTGTGATCAACACCCTGATGGGTATGGCCATAGACATCGAAAGCCGCGCACCGGTCATTGGCAATAACCAGGGTGGCCTGTCAGGCCCCGCCATCAAGCCCGTGGCCCTGCTCAAAGTTCACCAGGTGTACCAGGTGGCCCGGGAACATGGCATCCCCATTATTGGCCAAGGTGGCGTCAGCAATGCTGAAGATGCTATCGAGTTCCTCATTGCAGGCGCCAGCGCCGTAGGCGTGGGTACCGCTTTGTTCTACGACCCGCTGATTTGCACTAAAATAAACGCAGGCATACTAGAATATCTGGAGCGGCACAGTCTGGCCAACGTGGGGCAGCTGACAGGAAGCTTGCTTCTGAACACATCGGTGCCGGCAAAATGCGGCTGTTGAACGAGCCGGCCAACCAGGCAGCCACTCCCCCATGACGCCCTGAAACCCAAAGGATTTTCCAAGCAGACATATGCCAAAGAAAGCAGAAAAGGAGATCAAGACCGTCGAGACCCTGCATCGGTTCTCACCCCTGGCGGATCTAGACAGACGCCAGCTCGAAGATATCGTGGAGCATGCCGAATGGTTGCAGGCGCGCAAGAAAGACGTGCTCATGGAGCTTGGCGACACAGAAAACAGCAGCATTTTCCTTCTCAGGGGCAATGTGCTTCTGGAAGCGGCCGACGGACGCCAGCGGGTAATCAAGCATACGGATCCATCATCCCGTTCCCCGCTTTCACGGCTGCGCCCCAGCAGATACCAGGTAACCGCCCTGACGCCGGTTCAGTACATCAAGATCAGCAATGATCTGCTGGACGAACTGACCGACATGGATGAAGCCTCGGAGATGATCTCCTCCCACTACCTGGTGGAGGAGACCAGCGAGGAAAATGCCGATTTTTCCGCCCAGATGGTTGCCCATATCTATGAGGATCTGCACCGTCACTCTCTGCTGCTGCTGTCCTGGCACCCTGTCGCCCTGAGCGTCAGCCAAAAAATACTGAAGGAAAAACAGGACAACAGGAAGATGGCCAAAGCGGCCCTGATGGACCCCATACTGTCATTGAAGCTGCTCAAATCGTCCCAGCTCCAGCGGCCGGGAAGCGCCGTTACCAGTATAGAATCGGCCATCTTGCAAATGGGGGTCCAGCGAACTCACAAACTGGCTTTTATGAACCTGTTCCGGGAATCGCGCGATCCCCGTATGCTGTTGCTGCAGGAAACTTTTTGTACCGCCTGGGAACGCAGCATCATGGTTGCCAGTGTTGCAGGACAACTGACCAGGAAGCTGGGCCTGGAAAATGCCAAAGAGGCACAGCTGGCCGGGCTGCTGCACAATATCGGTGAGCTCACCATTCTCAGCTATGCCTACAATTTTTACCGCGAAATCACGCCCCAGGAACTGCAGGACTGTATACTGATGTTTGGCAAGGAGATCGCTCGAATGCTGCTGTCCCATTGGAACATCTTCCACACCTTGTCCCAGAGCATCTGCGATTCCACTGAATGGATGTACGACCATGGCGGCAATCAGCCAAACCTGACGGACATCGTCATTGCTGCGAAAGCCAGCGTGCAGATATCACGAAAAGACAGCAACAATCCCCCGCCACCCCTGCCTCAGATTCCAGCATTGAAGAAACTCCGACTGGACACGCCAGACAGCATCCTGGCAACAGAGCTGAGGAGTTACGCCAACAAGTCGCTGGAAGAGACGAGACGCAAACTGGACATAGGCGCCTGAGGCACCTTCAGCTGCGCAGATGTTCGATATACCTGGGCATGCCTTCCCGGGCCAGGCGCACCCCTTCTGCCTGAACACGGATACGCAGGGAGCTTCCTTCCAGGCCGAGGTCACAATGCGCCTGACCGTGGCTTTCAAGAGGAATAGGGATCATGTCCCTGTAGGTATAGATATTCTCGCCCACATCGCCGCCAGTACAGCTGGCCGGGAGATCAATGGTGCCGCCTTCGAGCAACTCACCATTTTCGAAGACCAGCTCAATGTTCTGACGCCAGCGCGTCCGCTCATCTGATCCGGTCATGGTCTTGATCAGATAGGCCGGCTCAAAGCGCACCCGGACTTCATCATCTATAACCTTGATATCGGCTATCATGGAGCCGGGCAATTCAATACTGGTCAGATCCACAATCTAAAACCTCATCATCATGTTTATCGAGCTTTTTCTCATTCTAGTACTGCTGGCAGGCGTCATCGCCCTGCTCAAGCCATGGAAATGGTAACCCGCTAAGCGCCCTCAAGCTCTTTCAGCTTACGGGTAAGGGTATTGCGGCCCCATCCCAGCAACCGGGCTGCATCCTGGCGCCGCCCGCCGGTGGCTTGCAGCGCCGCCCGTATCATTGCCGCCTCGACTTCCGCCAGCAGGCCGTCTGCTCCCGCAGCATGACGCTGATTCACCCAGGCCCCCAGGGCAGACTCCCAGTCCCCAGCCCCCCCTGTGTCGGCATCATCAGCGGCTGCAGCACCAAGAATCTCCGGGGGAAGGTCCTGCTGACGTATCTCCTGCCCTGAAGCCATCACGGTAAGCCAACGGGCGGTGTTTTCCAGTTGCCGCACATTTCCTGGCCAGTGGAACGCCTCCAGCCGTTCCAGGGCATCGGCGCGCAGGATCTTGGCCTGAACATCCAGCTCCGCCGCGGCCTTGCCAAGAAAGTGATCCATCAACAGGGGAATATCCTCCCGCCGTTCTCTCAGGGGCGGAATCTGAATACGAATGACATTCAGCCGATGAAACAGGTCTTCCCTGAAACGCCCCTGCTCCACCAATGACTCAAGATTCTGGTGCGTGGCGGCCACGATGCGCACATCAGCCCGAATAGGGCTGACACCGCCCACCCGGTAGAATTCGCCATCTGCCAGCACACGCAAAAGGCGCGTCTGGGCATCTGGGGGCATATCCCCGATCTCATCCAGAAACAGGGTGCCGCCTTCCGCCTGCTCAAAACGGCCCACACGCCGTGACTGAGCGCCGGTAAAGGCGCCTTTTTCATGCCCGAACAATTCGGATTCCATAAGCTCCCGGGGAATGGCCGCCATGTTCAGGGCAACAAACGGCTGCTCTGCCCTTGGGCTGTGCTGGTGCAGCGCCTGCGCCACCAGTTCCTTTCCCGTGCCCGATTCGCCATTGATGAGTACAGAGATGTTGGATCGCGCCAAGCGCCCGATGGCCCGGAATACCCCTTGCATGGAGGGCGCTTCACCGATCATACCGCTGTCTGCGCCGGGAGCCTCCTTGGGCGCAGACGGCTCTCCGGCGCGGCTGGCAACAGCGCGCTGAACCTGATCCAGCACTTCATCGATGTCAAAAGGCTTGGGCAGATACTCGAATGCCCCCACACCATAAGCATTCACTGCACTGTCCAGATCCGAGTGCGCGGTCATGATGATGACGGGCACATCAGGACGCAGTTCATGCACCTTGCCTAAAAGCGTAAGACCATCCATTCCGGGCATACGGATATCGGAAAGGATGGCAGCGGGCTCCCAGGACTGCAAGGCTTTGAGCAGATCATCCGCCTGTTCAAAACCCTGGGTTTCGTATCCGGCCCTGGAGAGCGCTTTCTCCAGCACCCAGCGGATCGAGCGATCATCATCCACGATCCAGATCATGGCCGTATCAGTCATTGCTATGCTCCAGGGGCAAGTAGATGGTAAAGACGGTCTTACCCGGCCTGCTGGTGAACTCTATGAGGCCTCCATGCCTGTTGATCAAGGACTGCGCCAGGGACAAACCCAAACCTGTGCCTTCTGACTTGCCGCTGACCATGGGGTAAAACACCCTTTCCTGAAGTTCCTGCGGTATACCCGGACCATCGTCGACGATATTGATTTGCAATACCAGGCGATGACGTACGCTGGCCAGGGTAAACTGGCGCAGCACCCGGGTCTGGAGCAGCACTTTACCTTTTTTATCGGTGGCCTGCACGGCGTTCTGAACGATATTCATGATCGCCTGCACCAGCTGACCTTCATCCGCCTGAAGGTCCGGAATGCTGGGATCATAGTCCCGCTCGAACTCTACGGAATGCCCTGGATCAGAAGATACGATGATACACACTCTTTCCAGAATATGATGAATGTTGACCGAACTCATCACGGGAAGCTGACGGGAGCCCAGCATCTGATCCACCAGGGATTTCAGGCGATCCACCTCCTCTACAATAATCCGCGTGTAGTCGGACAGGGACGAGTTCTCACCCAGTTCGAGGGCCAGAAGCTGGGCGGCGCCCCGCATTCCCCCCAGGGGATTCTTAATTTCATGGGCGATTCCCCGGATAAGGTCTCGGGTCGCAAGATTCTGGGTGATCAACTGCTCCTCCCGGGTCATGCGCAGCTGACGATCCACCCGGCGGATTTCCGCAAGTACGCAGGTTTGCCCCTCATCAAACTCAACCGGCACCAACGTGCAGTCCACGGTGATGGCATGTCCGTCCGGCGGGGACAGGGAGATACCCCGCTCGGTAATCGGCTGATCACTCTCGATCACCGCATCAAGATGCTGATCGAAAACATCCCGCGAACAGCGCATGACCTGCGACATGGACAAGCCCTGGGCCATGCGCGCGCTCACGGACAGCAGCATCTCTGCAGCAGGATTCATGTACAGGATCTTCAGATCACGATCAAACAGGATCAGGGAGGTTACCTGATGGGAGAGGATGGCTGCAGCCAGCCCATCGGTGGAAACATTGGTGGTTGCGATCATGGGAAGCGTGCCTTTCGACCCAGCGCCCGAACCAGGAATGGTCAGCGGGGAGTACGCCTGGGCTTGGCGATGTTTCTATGCAGGAAAAATGTCTGGGTGCCTGATCTCAACAGCTCCTTACCATCCTTGCTGTACACTGCAACAACAAGCTTGTGCTC
>JALWRH010000082.1 GCA_026994195.1 Sedimenticola sp.
CAAGCGCTCCGGCTACCATACCAGGCCGGAACGGGTCCGGGAGTTGCTGGAACTGGGCATGCAGCAGATGCAGCGCTTGCTGGCATAACAGGCATCCGGCTTGGTTTACATGCCAGTGGTGTAATACCGCGGCAATAAACAGGGTTTTTGGAAATGCGCTAGATCAAATCGCCAGTACCCACATCAGAGTATACTGCGCAGCATTGTTCGTTTTTTCCGTTCTATATCTATGAATAGCTGGGTTGTTACCCTATTACTGTTTGTATTGGCTCTTCCCGCCAATGTTTCTGCGGAGTCCCCGGAACAAAAGGGCTACCAGGCGGTCAAGGAACTTGGGCGTCTGAATGGTATTGCGCTGAACTGCCGGTATTTTGATCAGGCAAAACGTATCAAGCAGATGCTTATCACCAGCCTGCCCAAGCGCAGGGAACTGGGGCAGCTGTTCGAGGATGAAACCGACGCCTCCTTCAAATCTTTTATTCAGTCCGGCGCCGCCTGTCCTTCACCTGCAGCTTTCGGTGCGGAAGTGGACAAGGCGGGCGCCGCATTGGCAAGGATCTTCTGACGGCTGTCTATGTGATCATGGCGCGGCCTTCCCAAACATCAGACGCTTGCGCAAAGTGTTGAAGTGGACTGGCGGATTCGGGTTTCAAATCATCAATCGACATTGAGTCTTGCAGGTATGTCATGAGAAAGTCATTTTCTGGTTTTATGCTGTTTGTATTGTTGGTGCTGCTGGCGGCCTCTTCCTGGGCTCATGCAGAAGAGGATGAACTGCATGTGGTGGTCAGCATCAAGCCGGTGCATTCATTGCTTACCAGCCTGATGAAAGGTGTGGGAACCCCGGAACTTCTGGTTGGCAAGGGAAAAATTCCTTATGACTGGAAGCCTACGGAAGAACAGAAGGCGCATATGAGGTCTGCAGACCTGGTCATCTGGGATGGTCCTGAGCTGGAGAAAAACCTCGTGCCCGTGATCGAGAGCCTGCCTAAAAATGTGCGGGTACTCACCTTGCTGGACAGCCTGGATCTGAAGATTCTTCCCTCGCGTTGGGACGATACCAAGCGTGATCCTTATTTCTGGCTGGACAGCCGCAACGCCCTGATGCTTATCGACACCCTGACCAAGCTGCTCATGGACATGGATTACAGCCGGGCACATGTGTACAAGCGCAATCGTGATGCATTGTTTGCCAAGGTTGCAGAAGTGGATCGCCGCCTGGAATACGGCTACCGGGGACTCAAGGGTGGCGTGGTTTTGGCCTACTATGATACCCAGCAGTATTTTGAGCAGGCCTATGCCCTCAAGCTGGGCGGTGTGCTGTCGCCTTCTCCGGATGTGCCGGTGAGCGCGGCAAAGCTCCTCAAGGAACGGCACAAGCTCCAGGAAGGCTGGTATGCCTGCCTGCTCACGGAGGCTGGGATGAAAATGCCGGCCCTGGATCTGCTGCTCAGCGGCGTGGATATCAACCGGGCGGAACTGGACAGCTTTGGTTCCACCCTGGAGCCGGGTGAGGGGCTCTACCTGCAACTCATGGATCACAACACTGACCTGATCAAGGCCTGTGTGCAGAAGACGGCAAAAAATCTGGAGACTGAGGCGCCTGTCGCGGCGGAAGCCACTCCGCCAGGGAACACCCATGGGGTTGGCGGACGTTTTCTGCTCACGGATCAAAACGGCCGGATCGTCACTGACGAGGATATGAAGGGAAAATATCAGCTCATCTATTTTGGCTACACCTACTGCCCTGATGTGTGTCCGACTTCCCTGAACGTGATGATGACCGCGCTGAAGAAGTTCGATCCGGAGGCCAAGCGCATTCAGCCCTACTTCATTACCGTGGACCCCCAGCGGGATACCCAGGAGGTCATGAAGGACTATGTGGAATATTTTGGCAAGAACCTGATCGGTCTGCGGGGTTCCCAGGCCATGACGGATCGTGTGATCAAGGAATTCAATGTCGTCGTGGAAAAGGTGGTCGATGATCCCAAGCATCCGGAAAAGTATCTCATGGATCACACGGCAAGCCTGTACCTGATGGCGCCGGATGGCCGCTATATCACCAAGTTCGCCCACGGCATAGGCCCAAGTCAGTTGGTGGAAAAACTTCAGGAGTATGTAAGCCCGAATCCGTAGGTCGGACTTCAGTCCGACCTGCTTTCTGCTCAGGGTATCTCAGGCTTGCCGTCGATTCGCCTGAAGTGGCCCAGGGGTTTGCCATTCAGACTCAGGGTGCCGATGCCGTCCTGGTTCACGGAAAAGAGGAATTGCGTTTCCTTGCCGGTATCGGATGAGGGCGTACAGTCCAGCCGGGCGGTGTGTTTGTCCCTGCCGCCCCAAAAGCAGTGCCAGTTGGTGGGGGGTGTACTGCTGTCGAACATGGCCCGGCCCTCGTAGGCCAGGGTCAGGCGGGATATGCCCCACGCGTTTCTGTCAGCAGCCGTCCAGATTCCTGCGCCGGGATGGGGAGCGCAGGCGGCCAGGGCCAGAACGGCCGGTACCAGGAGCATCAGTTTCTTCATGATCGCGTTTTTGTCCGCATGGTTGCGTAGCGTGACTGGACAGGCTGGAAAAAAGAAAGCCCATCTTACAACAATTTCAGGGTGTGGATTTTCCTCTGCTGTTCCGTGCTGTATCCTTATACGATTGTATTCCGCATAAACCGATACCATGGATCAGCCCTACGACCCTAAAGCCATAGAAGCAGAAGCCCAGCAGTTTTGGGAAGAAAATCAGTCCTTCCGTGCTGTTGAAGACCCGCAGCAGGAAAAATTCTATTGCCTGTCCATGTTTCCCTACCCCAGTGGCAAGCTGCACATGGGGCATGTGCGCAACTATACCCTGGGTGATGTGATCGCCCGTTACCAGCGCATGCTGGGGAAGAACGTGCTGCAACCTATTGGCTGGGACGCTTTTGGCCTGCCGGCGGAGAATGCGGCCATCAAGAACAAGACCGCTCCGGCGAAATGGACTTACCAGAACATTGCCAACATGAAGGAACAGCTCAAAGGGCTGGGTTTTGGCTATGACTGGGAACGGGAGTTCGCCACCTGCCAGCCGGACTACTACAAATGGGAGCAGTGGCTGTTTGCGCGTCTCATGGAGAAAGGTCTGGCCTACCGCAAGACCGCCACGGTGAACTGGGATCCCGTGGACCAGACGGTGCTGGCCAACGAGCAGGTCATCGATGGCCGCGGCTGGCGCTCCGGCGCCCTGGTGGAAAAGCGCGACATCGAGCAGTGGTTCCTGAAGATCACTGACTACGCCCAGGAACTGCTGGACGACCTGGACAAGCTGGACCAGTGGCCCGAGCAGGTGGTCACCATGCAACGCAACTGGATCGGCCGCTCCGAGGGCGTGCAGATGAGCTTCGACATCGAGGGCTGGGACGAGCGTCTGGAGATATTCACCACCCGGCCGGACACCCTCATGGGTGTTACCTACGTGGCGGTGGCGGCGGAGCATCCCCTGGCCCTGCAGATCGCGAAATCCAACCAGGAACTAGAAGCTTTCATCGATGAATGCCGCCAGGGTGGGGTTTCCGAAGCGGAAATCGAGACCATGGAGAAGAAAGGCTTTCCTCTGGGGGTGAATGCCTTGCATCCGGTGTCTGGAGAGCCCGTGCCCGTGTACGCCGCCAACTTCGTCCTCATGAGCTATGGCACCGGCGCGGTCATGGCCGTGCCCGCCCATGACCAGCGGGACTGGGAGTTTGCCGAAAAATACAGCATTCCCAAGAAGCAGGTGGTGTTCCCTGCCGACGGCTCGGAGGCGGGCATCACCGAAGCCGCGTACACGGAAAAAGGCGTACTGGCCAATTCCGCGCCTTTCGACGGCCTGACCTCAGAGGCGGCTTTCGACGCTATCGCCGCCTGGTTGGAAGAGCACGAAAAAGGCGGCAGGCAGGTTAATTTCCGCCTGCGCGACTGGGGCGTGAGCCGCCAGCGCTATTGGGGCTGTCCCATTCCCGTGGTCTATGACGGCAAGGGTAAGGCCGCGCCTGCGGAAGCATTTCCCGTGGTTCTGCCCGAGGACGTGGTGCCCGACGGATCGGGCTCCCCGTTGAAAAAAATGCCCGAATTCTACGATCTGGGAGACGGTCGCCGCCGCGAAACCGACACCTTCGACACCTTCATGGAATCGAGCTGGTACTACGCCCGCTATTGCTGTCCGGACAACGGCCAGGCCATGCTCGATGAACGCGCCCACTACTGGCTGCCCGTGGACCAGTACATCGGCGGGGTGGAACACGCCATTTTGCACCTGCTCTACGCGCGCTTCTTCAACAAGCTCATGCGGGACGAGGGTCTGGTGAACTGCGACGAGCCCTTTACCCGCCTCCTCACACAGGGCATGGTGCTGGCGGACGTGTACTACCGGGAAAAGGAAGACGGCTCGAAGGAATGGTTCAACCCCGCTGACGTGGAGATAGAGCGCGACGAAAAGGGCCGGGTGCTGCGCGCCGTGCTCAAGTCCGATGGCCTGCCCGTGACGCACGGCGGCGTGGAGAAGATGTCCAAGTCCAAGAACAACGGCGTGGATCCCCAACTTCTCATCGACCGCTATGGCGCGGACACAGCGCGCCTCTACACCATGTTTACCGCGCCGCCGGAGCAGTCCTTGGAATGGTCCGACGAGGGCGTGGAAGGGGCCTACCGTTTCCTGCGCCGTTTGTGGAACCTGGCCCAGGAGCGGGGTGAGGCCATCCGTAGCGCGGGAGATGTTGGTCAGGATCTGGATGAGGCCTTGCAAAACGCCCGCCGGGAGATCCACAGCAACTTGAAGAAAGCCTTGTTCGACTATCAGCGTCAGCAGTTCAACACGGTGGTGTCCGCCTGCATGAGCATGGTGAACATTCTCAACAAGCTGGAGGATGCTCCGGTGCTGCGTGAGGGCCTGGGCATCGTGTTGCGCCTGCTGGCGCCCATCGCGCCGCATATCAGCCACAAGCTGTGGCAGGCTCTCGGCTATGGCGAGGATGTCCTGCAGGCGGGTATGCCGGTCGTGGACGAGGAGGCCCTCAGGCAGGACAGCATCGAATATGTGGTGCAGGTCAATGGCAAGGTGCGGGGCAAGGTCAGGGCGCCTGCTGATGCGGACAAGGCGGCGGTGGAGCAGCTGGCCCTGGAGAATGAAAACGCCCAGCGCTTCATCGACGGCGCCACGGTGCGCAAGGTCATCGTGGTGCCGGGCAAACTCGTGAATATCGTGGCCAAGTGACATGAAGAGAATGCGTAACCAAAATGTCGCCACAACCCGGCAGCAGGGTCCGCGACCGGCGATGCTTCTCATGCTGATCCTGCTGTCCCTGTTTCTGGGAAGCTGTGGTTTCCATCCGCGTGGCCAGTACGGTCCCGGCGCATCCAGCGCGGGGCCGGTTTATATTGCCGGTCTGCCGCCCGGCAACCTGTTCGTGCGTGAACTGCGCCATCAGCTGCAACTGGCCGCTGTTCCCATCACGGACGACCCCGGGGAAGCCGCCACGGTGCTGCGTCTGGGGGGGGTCGACAGCAAGCGCTCGGTGTTCTCAGTGAATGCCAACAACAAGGTGGTGGAATACGAAATCCGCCTGCGCCTGCCGTTCCGCATCGAGCATCCTCCGGGACACAAGGCCGAGCAACAGTACCTGGAACGGCGCTACCTGGCCTACGATCCCGGTGGCCAGCTTCTGGGGCGCACCCGCGAAGCCAGGTTGCGCCAGGACGATGCCTACCGGGAGATGGCGCGCCAGCTCATCGACCGTCTGGGCAAGGCCGGAGGCGGATGAAACTGCGTCTGGAGCAACTGGCGTCTTCCCTGAAAAAGGGGCTGGCTCCGGTTTACGTGATCAGTGGCGATGAACCCCTGCAGGCCGGCGAGGCGGCCGACCAGGTGCGCGCAGCGGCGAAACAGGCGGGCTATCTGAGCCGGGAGATCATGGAGGCTGATGCCCGTTTCGACTGGAACCGCCTGGGGGAAGAGGCCAACGCCCTGTCCCTGTTCGCCGAGCAGAAGATCATCGACCTGCGCCTGCCCTCGGGCAAGCCCGGCGCCGCCGGCGCCAAGGCCCTGGTGGAATACTGTACCAACCTGCCTGCGGACACTCTGCTGCTGCTCACTCTGCCCAAAGTGCCCCTGACCAGCAAATGGATCAAGGCCCTGGAGAAGACCGGGGTGCTGGTGCAGGTCTGGCCGGTGGATGAGCGTAACCTGCCGCGCTGGATCAGCGGGCGTATGCAGGCCGCGGGCCTGCGCCCGGAAAAGGGGGTGGCGGAGATGCTCGCGGAGCACACGGAAGGCAACCTGCTGGCCGCGCGCCAGGAAATTGAAAAGCTGGTACTGCTGTACGGTGAAGGCGGCATCAGTCAGGAGCAGCTCCTGGAGGCCGTGTCCGACAGTGCCCGTTTTGATGTCTATGCCCTGGTGGATGCGGCCCTGGCCGGGCGCAAGGCGCGCTGTACCCATATCCTGTCCGGCTTGAAGGGTGAGGGAATCGCCCCCCCCGTGGTGCTCTGGGCTCTGGCCCGGGAGATCCGCAGCCTGGCCAACATGGCCGCCCACATGGCCGGTGGCATGCCGGTCTCCCAGGCCATGAACCAGGCGCGGGTCTGGAAGACCCGGGTTCCCCTGGTGAGCCAGGGTTTGAAACGGCTGAAGCCCGGGGCGTGGAGCCGCCTGTTGCAGCAATGCGCGGACATCGATGCCACCATCAAGGGCGCAGGATCGGGCGATGCCTGGCTGATGCTGGAGCAGGTGGCTTTGGCCATGGCCGGCGCCGAAACGGTTCAGGGGCTCTGGTCATCGCGTAAATAGCACGGAAGAACACTCAGATATCCTCTCATCCTAACCCTCGGCAACTGCTCCATGCGTTGCTCTCGGCTTTGGCATCCTGTGTCGCTCTACCTCCCCCATCCTTGGGGTCGTCTCCCCGAGGGGAGAGGGGGCTATGTGGTGTGTTTCTTCCGTTGTCAGGGGTGTGACTAGCGGACTCATGGAAGTTAGGAAAGTGCCGCTTCCTTCACAGAAGAACCCCTGATAAATCGCTCTGATGGATGCCTATGCCTTCCCCCGTTGTTCCCCGTGCTCGAGTGGAAATTGGTAAACTACCCGGTAATTCCCGAAACCTGATCCGGAAAAAACTGATGAGCATTACCGATGTAACCGCGTACATGCAGGAAGTGGGCGGCAAAGCCCGCGCTGCCTCCCGAGCCCTGGCGGCTGCCACTACCGGGCAGAAGAACGACGCCCTGAATCAGATCGCCAATCTTCTGGATGGCCGTCGCGAAGACCTTATGCGCGACAACCGTAAGGATCTGGATGCCGGCCGGGAGAAAGGCCTGTCAGCCGCTTTGCTGGACCGCCTGGAACTGACCCCGGCGCGCATCGACGCCATGATCGACGGCCTGCGCCAGATTGCTGCTCTGCCGGATCCCGTGGGGCAGATCTTCGATATGAACTACCGCCCCACGGGCATACAGGTGGGACGCATGCGCGTGCCTCTGGGGGTGGTGGGCATCATCTATGAATCCCGCCCCAACGTCACCGCCGATGCTGCTGCCCTGTGCCTCAAGTCCGGCAACGCCACGGTGCTGCGTGGCGGTTCCGAAGCCTTTCATTCCAATCAGGCCATCGCCGGGGCCATCAAGGCGGGGCTGGAAGAGGCCGGCCTTCCCCGGGAGGCGGTGCAGGTGGTGGAAACCACCGACCGGGAAGCCGTGGGGGCCATGATCACCATGCCGGACTATATCGATGTGATTATTCCCCGCGGGGGCAAGGGGCTGATCGAACGCATCAGCCGCGATGCCCGGGTGCCCGTCATCAAGCACCTGGACGGCATCTGTCACATCTTCGTGGACGATGAGGCTGATCCACAGAAGGCCTTCGATGTCTGCCTCAACGCCAAGACTCAGCGTTACGGCACCTGCAACACCCTGGAGACCCTGCTGGTGCATGACACCATTGCCGGGGATTTCCTGCCGCACATGGCCCAGGCTTACTGGGAAAAAGGCGTGGAGCTGCGGGGTTGTGAAAAGACCCGGGCCATCCTGGGAGACCAGTGCCTGCCTGCCACGGAAGAAGACTGGGATACTGAGTACTTGGCGCCCATTCTCTCCATCCGCGTGGTGGACGACCTGCAGCAGGCCATGGATCATATTGAGGCGCACAGCTCCCGGCACACGGAGAGCATTATCACCGAGAACATCACCAAGGCCCGGCGTTTCCTCCAGGAAGTCGATTCCAGCTCGGTGATGGTCAACGCTTCCACCCGTTTTGCCGACGGCTTTGAATACGGACTTGGGGCGGAGATCGGCATCTCCACGGACAAGTTCCACGCCCGGGGCCCCGTGGGGCTGGAGGGCCTGACCTCGGTGAAATTCATCGTCCTGGGGGATGGGCATATCCGTACCTGAGGGGCGGTGTCCAGGCCCATGGCCACAGGCGGATTTCCATGATCGGCATTTTCGGCGGCACTTTCGACCCCATACACCTGGGGCATCTGCGCACAGCCCTGGATGTGTTCGAAGCTCTGGAACTTGAGGAGCTGCGCTTCATTCCCCTGGGGCAGGCCGTGCACCGGGATCAGCCCCTGATGCCGGCAAGCCAGCGCCTGGCCCTGTTGCGGGCGGCTATCGCGGATCAGCCGGGATTCGTGGCCGATGAGCGGGAGTTGCACCAGGAGCGCCCTTCCTACACCGTGGACACCCTGGAGGACCTGCGCCATGAGCTGGGTCCGGCGCGTCCCCTGTGTCTGCTTCTGGGCCGGGATGCCTTCAACGCTTTCCACAGCTGGCACCGGCCGGAACGTATCCTGGAACTGGCGCATCTGGTGGTCATGGACCGCCCCGGTCATACCCTGCCGGATGATGCGGAACTGCAACAGCTGATGGACGGCAGGGTGGTGAATGATGGCGCGGCTCTGAGAGAACGTCCGGGTGGCCGCATCCTTTTTCAGCCGGTCACCCCCTTGGGCATTTCCTCTACGGATATCCGCCGGCGCCTGGCCCAGGGGCGCCCTATCCGCTGGTTGGTGCCGGATGCCGTGTTGTCTCTGCTGATGCAGGCGCAGGACTGAAATTGGCCACCCGGCTGGCAGATCAGGCCCGGGTTTTGCGGGGGCTGCAGGATGCGGTCTTTCAGTTGGAAGAGGTTGCTGGCCTGGCTACAGACATCCGTCATGCCATCCGGCGCGGTTATTTCGATCCCGGGGAGGATGAACGCCTGTGGCGCTGGTTTGCCGCCTTTCTGCGGGTACGCGAGTCCCTTTGGCAGAGCATTCACCGGGCTTCCGCCGAGCTGGATGATGATCTGTCCGGGATTCAGACCCGCCGGGAATGGCGCTGGTTCGTGCTGGGCTTCACAGCGGCCAGCCTACTGGTGCGGCTGGACCGTTTGCTGGTGGAAGGCTTGGCCGTGCATTCCCTGACCCAGAGGAAGCTCAATGAAGCCAGTCCCGTGCATGGAATAGGGCGCAAGCAGTACACCCGGGTCTTCGAATCCCTCACCAACCCGGACAATGCTCTTTTGGCGCGCAACGCACTGAACTTCTACGAAGCCAACCGCGCCCGCCTGGGGCGCATGGCGGACGATCCCCAGGTGGGGGTGTTCATTCGTGAACTGCCTTTGCTGTCCCGCTCCATCGATCCGGATGTGCTGCGCTACCTATACAGCCGTTGGCGCTACCGCCTGCATTCCCTGCGCCGCAGGGGCGCATCCCTGAAACAGCAATCCGCGTTCCGCATCCTCGAAGCCGGTGGGCGGCTGGTGGCGGAAGTCGGCAGGCCTTCTCCCCCCAGGGCCAGGGTGGTGCGGGAAGAACTCGCTGCCCTGCTGCGTCCGGGAGATGTGCTCATCACCCGCCACGACCATGCCGCCAGCAACCTGTTCCTGCCGGGCTTCTGGCCCCATGCGGCCTTGTATATCGGCACTCCCGGGGAACGCAAAGCGCTGGGTGTGGATTTGCCCCCGGATATTCTGGCGCGCTGGGGGGAGGAGATCAGCGTGCTGGAAGCGGACAAGGAAGGGGTGCTGTTCCGCCGCCTGCAGGATACCCTGGCGGTCGATTCCCTGGTGGTGCTGCGTCCCCGCTGTGAGCTGGATGTCATTGCCCAGGCCATCACCCGGGTCTGCCGGCATGAGGGCAAGGGCTACAACTTCGATTTCGATTTCTTCCGTGGGGACCGGCTGGTATGCACCGAGGTGGTGTACCGGGCGTATGAGGGCCTGGGCGAAATGCATTTCCAGCTGTCGGAACACGCCGGGCGTCCCGCCCTGTCTGCCGAGGATATTCTCGACCTGGCCCTGGAGGGCCGCCTGTTCGAAGCGGTTGCCCTGTTCGGCGTGGCCGGTTGCCGGGATAGTCTGCTGACGGAAGGCGGGAAACTGCGTGCCTGCCTGCTCAGGAGCTATCGTTCAGGCTAGCCCATATACCTCACCAGAACGCTGGCTGCTTCCCAATGCTGTGCCTGCTTCAGGCAACCTCCGCTACGCTCCGAAATGAGCATACAGGTGTTCGACAGAGGCTGCCTCCATCCACGACTATAAAAGATTATGGAATGGTGTAGAGAAAGTGATTGGATTTTCTACTGCCTTCATATAATGGTATTTATGTGATCAACTAAATTTTTTTCATTTGTAAATGCCAAGTCATACATGCTTGTCATTCCTTGAGTTTGTTTGGAGCTTAAACCAAAAATACATATAATAAATTGCTGCTTTTCTAAATCAAGACGTTTTCGTAGTGACAAATACTTATGGATATCATGCCTGAATTCGCCAGATTTGCATTCAATGCAAACGGGCGTACCCTTGTTAGTCAAGAAGAATATATCCAGTTCCTTGGAATCTCCCCCTGAAAAGGAGATACATACATTTCTTGCACATGAGGACAATGCATTGTTATCCCGAAAATGATTTAACAATGTAATCAAAGTAAACCATTCCATCCAAATTCCATTAAAAAAAGCCTTTATTGTTGGCGCCATTTGTAAGGTGAGCCGAATTATCTTATCTTTTTTCTGGTAAAAATATTTTGCCACGAATGAATAATCATAGAGCATTTTACAGAAAGTTGTGATTTGCTGTATTTCTTCTTTTTTCTTCTTTGAAATGTCAATTTTGACATTGTCATATCCTTTGTTTTGTACATATTTTATTTGGTTGCTTACAATGCACAATACGTTGTAATTATTTCCCAGGGCCATTGCTATCTCGTCAAAAAAACCCGTGGTATCTACTGAGTTTGGATCGATTGTGGCCTGGATGTTTTTATTGTCAAACCATTGGATGATTGGTTTATAACTGTTTGGTTGAGAAAAAATATTGGTATTGTGGATATCAATGCCTTCAAGTGAAAGAGAATTGGATGTGTCTTGGGCGGCTCCCTCAGGCTCATGTTCTCTATGTAATATCCGCAACTCCTGTGCCATTTTGTTATGTTTTACTATCAAGGCATTTATATATGCTGTGGTATCGTAAATGCGTGTTTTATTATCACATTTAGGGCATTTTATGGATTTCCCTATATAGCTGCTAGCGACCTCTCGAATGTGCTTGCATTTATTGCATCTAAAAATTGCCATATACATTTCTCACTGTTTATTTAGTGGTCTCTAGAACTCAAACTGCGAGTATCCGTCAGAATCTGAGATGGTTATCTACTATCTAGCAGTGGATCTGTCTGATTAAAGTTGAAGGTTTGTGATAGATAAAAGTTTACAGGATTAATTTGTGTTCGTCTTGCTCGTATGTACACAGCTCAGAAATATTACCCAACAAACCCTTTCAGATAATTCCTCATCAGCGAGTGAGTCAGATCCTGCACCGAATCAACCCCCGCTACATCCAGCTGCTTGCTGATGGCCAGAATGCAGATACCATGCACGCCGCTCCACAGGGCGGCCGCGGCCTGGGTGATGGCTTTGGAACCACGGCCGGCGGCCAGGGGTTCCAGTTCGGTCTCCACCAGGGCGAACATGCGTCGCACCTTGTCCTTGTACCATTGGGGCGGTTCTTTTTCCGGGGGCAGGCGATGCTCGAAAACCAGCTCCCAGTGATGGGGATGGGCGTCCGCGAAGGCGATATAGCTGTGTCCCAGCATCAGGATGCGCTCCGTGGGGTCATCCAGGGGAGCCAGGGCTTCCAGCATGCGGGCGTGCAGGCGGTCCAGGGTGCGGGCATTCACCTGCAGGATGAGGTCGTCCAGATTCTCGAACACCAGGTACAGAGTACCTACGGTGTAACCGATGGCGCTGGCAAGCTTGCGCGCGCTCAGGGCTTTGCTGCCCTGCTCGGCAATAAGCTTTTCCGCGGCCTCCAGGGCCATTTTCCGGATTTCCTCTCTGCTGTGATCGCTGCGCCTGGCCATGACTATGCTTTCCTGGTCTGAAAATTATATTGAACGTCGTTCAGTATTGTGCTGCAAACATAATGAACATCGTTCATAATACCATTCTCCCACCGCGCCCGGCGCGGTTTTTCCCGGGGAATAATTGAACGATGTTCAGCTCCCTCGTATGCCGTGAGATTTCTCTATGGCGTGAATGGGACATGAATTAAACAACGTTCAATTAAGGAGAGAACCATGAAACATGAACGCACGAGATGCTATTCCCTGGCGGGGCTGATTCTCATGATCCTGATGCTTATGGCCGCCCCGGGGTGGTCTGCCGGATTGCTCACCCCCGTTGACGGCAGCCTGCCTCCTCTGCAGATCCGTGATCACCAGATCCGGGTGGTCATCGAAGATGGCTACGCCATCACTACGGTGGAGCAGGTGTTCCACAATCCTCATGATCGGGACCTGGAAGCCCTGTATTCCTTTCCCCTGCCGGAAAAAGCCTCCCTGGCGGAGCTGACCCTGTGGATAGACGGCCAGCCCGTGGTGGGTGAGGTGCTGGAACGCGAACAGGCCCGGCAGCTCTACGAAGAAGAAAAGGCGGCAGGCCGGGATGCGGGCATCACCGAGAAGGACAGCTACAAGACCTTTGAAACCCGGATCACCCCGGTGCGCGCTGGCCAGGATACCCGGGTGCGCCTGGTGTATTTCCAGCCCGCGGCCGTGGACACGGGGATAGGACGCTATGTCTATCCCCTGGAGGAAGGGGGCGTGGATGAACAGAAGCTGGCTTTCTGGACGGCAAACGACAAGGTCTGCGGCCATTTCAGTTTCGATGTTCAGATCCGCTCCGGCTACCCCGTGGAGGCCGTGCGCATGCCCAATCAGCCTCAGGCGTCCGCGCAGAAGCTGGGTGAAGGGGAGTGGCAGCTGCATCTGGAACAGGGCGCCGCTCCGGCGGAGGAAGGGGCTGGCAACGGGGCTTCCACCCCGGCTTTCGTCCTGGACAAGGATCTGGTAGTGTACTGGCGCCTCAAGTCCGGGCTGCCCGGCAGCGTGGATATGGTGGCCTACAAGAAAGCCGACAGCCAGCGCGGCACCTACATGCTGGTGGTGACCCCTGGGGATGATCTGCAACCCATCACTGAAGGCCGTGACTGGGCCTTCGTCCTGGATATCTCCGGCTCCATGCAGGGCAAATATGCGACCCTGGCCGATGCCGTGCAGCGCAGCCTGAAGCAAATGCATCCCGAGGATCGTTTCAGCATCATCCTGTTCAACAACGCTGCCCGGGCGCTGACGCCCGGATTCGTCAGCGCCACTCCGGAAAATGTACGCCGGTACAGCCAGCAGGTGGCGGGGGTGACGCCGGGTAATGGCACCAACCTGTACGCCGGACTGGAAACTGCACTGAGCAGTCTGGAGGCAGACCGCACCAGCGTGGTGGTGTTGGTCACCGACGGCGTGGCCAACGTGGGTGAAACCCAGCAGCGGCAGTTCATCGATCTGGTGCGCCGCAAGGACGTGCGCCTGTTCACCCTTATCATGGGTAATAGTGCCAACCGGCCCCTGCTGGAAACCATGACCCGGGAATCCAACGGTTTCGCCCTGAGCCTGTCCAACAGTGATGACGTGGTGGGCCAGCTTCTGGCGGCAGCATCCAAGGCCGGCCACCAGGCGCTGCACGGCGTGACTCTGCGTATCGAGGGCGTAAAGACCGCGGACCAGACGCCAAAGACCATTGGCAGCCTGTACCGGGGTCAGCAGCTGGTGGTATTCGGCCACTACTGGGGCGATGGGCCGGCCCGTGTCCGTCTCGAAGGCCGCATTTCCGGTCAGCCCAAGACCTATGAAACCGCCTTCGACTTCCCGGCGGTGGCGGAGGAAAACCCCGAGATAGAACGCCTCTGGGCCTATGCCAGCATCGAGGATGCCATGGAAGAGATCCATGACTTCGGCGAGAAAGCCGATCTGCGCCAGGCCGTGGTGGACCTGGGTGTGGAATACGGCCTGGTGACCGACTACACGGCCATGGTGGTGGTGTCTGAGGATATCTTCGACAGTCACGGCATCCAGCGTAACAACAAAAAACGCCTGGCCGCTGAAGCGGCTGCCCAACAGCTGCGTGCAGGCCGCCCGGTAGTTTCGCGGCGGGTGGATACCCAGCAGCCCATGTACCAGAAGTCGCGTCCGTCCTTTGGCAAGGGTGGAGGTGGGCTGGATGCCTGGAGCCTGCTGCTGTTCCTGCCGTTGCTGTGGTTGATGGTGGGCCGCGGTAAAGCGTCACAGGCTGGCTGATGTTCGCTGAACATCTGGAAAAGCTTCGTCACGGCGGCCCCTGGTTGCCGTGGCGAACCCTGTTGCTTGCGACCGCTGCAGTTGCCGCTTACCTGCTGCTGGGCGCTGCGCCCGAGAACTGGGTGTTCGACCGTGCCGCCATCACCCGTGGGGAATGGTGGCGGCTCCTTAGCGGGCACTGGGTACACAGCGGCGCGGCCCATGCCGGCTGGGACATCGGGGCCTTACTGCTGTTGGGGTTTCTGTTCGAGAAGACCCTGGGTTGGCATCTGGTGTCCGTGTTGCTGCTGGGATCGCTGGGTATCGATGCCTGGATCTGGTGGGGTGAACCTTCGCTGGGTTATTACTGTGGTCTTTCGGGGATCTTGAATACGCTCATGGCTGTTGGCTTGGTGTCCCTGTGGCAGGAGATGCGCCATCCGCTGATCGCCCTCACCGGCCTGGGTTTTGTCGCCAAGGTATTGATTGAATTGTCTGGCGGCCAGATGTTGCTGACCAGTACAGCGTGGCCGGGGGTTCCGGAAGTTCACGCGGTGGGGATGTTCGTCGGGATGCTCTATACTGGAACACAGTTACTGACCTGTCGATGGAACATGCGAAATGAAAGCTCTGATCCTGGGCGCGATGCTGGCCGTATCCTGCCAGGTGCTGGCGGAAAACGAACCTGCGCTGGATGCCATACAGGAATACCTGGAGTTCGCTGAATATTCAGATGGCGCCATCATGCCTGAACAGCTGGCCTCCATCGACAGCAAGGATATCCTGTATGTGGATGCCCGCAATGCCGAGCGTTACAACGCGGGGCATATTCCCGGCGCTATCAATATCGAATGGCGGCAGATACTCGAACGCCGCGATGAAATCCCAAAGGACAAGTCCGTGGTGCTGTACTGCGATACCGGCCTGTCATCTTCCAGAGCCTATTTCATTCTCCGTCTGGCCGGACGGGAGAATATCAAAGTGCTGCGCGGGGGGTATCTCATGTGGAAGGAGCATCGGCAGCAGAGCATGAAGGCTGGTGATTGAGGCATGAAACGCCGCTGGCCAAAAGTCTTTCTGTTTGTCCTTATGACTGGCGCTGCCATTGCGG
>JALWRH010000083.1 GCA_026994195.1 Sedimenticola sp.
AATCCACTGCGTTTACCAATTTCGCCACCCCGGCAGCAGGCTGGAAGTATAACCAACATTTTGCCCGTGGCAAGTAATCATTCTTTTTGATGTAGAATCCGGTTCCCATGCAGACCTCAGATTTCAACTATGACCTGCCGGAAGAACTGGTTGCCCAGTATCCCGCCGCCAACCGCGTGGACAGCCGTTTGCTGGTGCTGGACCCGCGCCAGGGGACGCGGGATGCGGTGTTTACGGATTTCCCCGGTCTGTTGCGGGCAGGGGATCTGCTGGTGTTCAACGATACCCGGGTCATGGCGGCGCGCTTGTATGGGCGCAAGGAAACCGGGGGTCGGGTGGAAATCCTTTTGGAGCGCCTGCTGACCGATGGCACCGCTCTGGCCCAGGTGCGCGCCAGCAAGGCGCCAAAGGCCGGAACCCGTATCCAGGTGGGTGATGCCTGGCTGACCGTGGAAGGCCGTGACAGCGATATGTTCTTGCTGTCCTTGCAGGACGGGTTTTTCACCCAGCTTATGGACACTCATGGCCATATGCCTCTTCCGCCCTATATCCGCCGGGAGGACGAATCTTTCGATGAATCCCGTTATCAGACGGTTTATGCGCAAAACGAAGGTTCCGTGGCGGCGCCCACGGCGGGCCTGCACTTCGATGAACACCTGCTGGAGAAGCTGTCGCAAAACGGCGTGGACACAGCGCAGGTGACCTTGCACGTGGGAGCGGGAACTTTTCAGCCGGTCCGGGTGGAGAACCTGGATGAGCATGTCATGCATGCCGAATGGGTAGAAGTGCCAGAAGCGGTGTGCCACAAGATCGAACAGACCCGAAGCCGGGGAGGCAGAGTGATTGCTGTCGGCACGACCAGTGTACGCAGCCTGGAAACAGCGGCGGCGGACGGTGAGTGCAAGCCCTACCGTGGTGATACCCGGCTGTTCATCACTCCGGGGTATTCGTTCAAGGTGGTGGACGCGCTCCTGACCAACTTTCACTTGCCGGAATCGACACTATTGATGCTGGTTTGCGCATTTGGCGGCTATAAACCTGTTATGAAAGCCTATCGCCATGCGGTCGAGAACCGTTACCGCTTTTTCAGTTACGGCGACGCCATGTTTCTGACGGGAAGAAGGCAGGCATAAAAAAGGCGCGGCAGGGGGTGCCGCGCCAAAAGTTCCACCAAAGGAGGATGGAGGAGTGTACTGAGTGTGTCAGCACGAAAGCATTGTCGGGGAAAAACGGCAGGTGCTCATTGACAATCCTCAATGAAGGGACGGGTAATAATTGGGGTGTTTGCCTAAACATATCATAAGTATCTGTTAATTAACAAATATCATGAAACTTGGCAGGAACTGTTTTACCCTGGCTCCCAAGTTTATTTTCTGGAATCCATTGTGAAATTTGAATTGCATCACACTGACGGAGCGGCCAGGCAGGGCAAGCTGACCTTTGCCCGCGGCCCCATTGATACGCCCGCCTTCATGCCTGTGGGCACTTATGGCACGGTAAAGGCCATGACGCCCGAGGAGCTTGAGGGCATGGGCGCCCAGATCATCCTGGGCAATACCTTTCATCTGTGGCTGCGGCCAGGCACCGAGGTGATCAAGGCCCATGGCGATCTCCACGGCTTTACTCACTGGGAGAAGCCTATTCTCACGGATTCCGGCGGTTTCCAGGTATACAGTCTGGGGAAAATGCGCAAGATCACTGAGGAAGGTGTGCACTTCCGCTCTCCGGTGAATGGCTCGAAAGTGTTCATGGGGCCAGAGGAATCCATGGCCATCCAGCGGGATCTGGGCTCGGATATCGTCATGATTTTCGATGAATGCACCCCTTACCCCGCAACCGAAGAAGAAGCCCGTGTCTCCATGGAACTGTCCCTGCGCTGGGCCAGGCGCAGCAAAGAGGCCCATGGCGACAATTCTGCTGCCCTGTTCGGCATCGTCCAGGGCGGCATCTACACAGATCTGCGCCAGCGTTCCCTGGATGGCCTGATGGAGATTGGCTTCGATGGTTACGCCGTGGGCGGCCTGTCTGTGGGCGAGCCGCCAGAAGACCGCTGGCGGGTGCTGGACTACCTGGCCCACCAGCTGCCCGGAAACAAACCGCGTTATCTCATGGGCGTAGGCACCCCGGCGGATATCGTGGAGGCCGTCAGCCGCGGCATCGACATGTTCGACTGCGTCATGCCCACACGCAACGCCCGCAACGGCCATTTGTTCACCCATGACGGCGTGGTGCGTATTCGCAACGCCTGCCATGAAAAGGACACAGGCCCCGTGGACGCGAAATGTGACTGTTATACCTGCCGCAATTACAGCCGCGCCTACCTGCGCCACCTGCAGCGCTGTAACGAGATCCTGGGTGCACGTCTGAACACCATCCACAATCTGTACTATTATCAGAAGCTCATGGCGGATTTGCGCCAGGCCATCGCCAATGACGCCCTGGCCGCTTTCCGCGAGGATTTCTATGCCGCCAGGGGACTGCCTGTTCCGCCCCTGCAGGGAGATATTGCATGACTCAGGAATTCAACGATTCCCCCGAACCTGGCTGGGGACTGCCCGCTACCCTCAAGATTATTCTGGCCATCGTGGTGATGATTATCGCCGGCGGGGCCATACTCTATGTGCTGGATATGCTCTCCCTGGACAGTCTCAAAACCCTGGCCATCAAGACATCCCTGGTAGGGGGTGTGCTGATTGTTGCCGGCCTCATATTGGGGTTGCTTACCCGTAGTCGTCATTGACGGGGAATGGTAGGTTGGGTAAAGCGCAGTGTGCCCAACGAAATGGCTGAGGTTTGCACCAGGGTCCCGTCATCTAAGTTTCGGCTGGGGTGGAATCTGCCCGGAAAAATGCCGTAAATACATCCATGTAGGCTCCACGTCGGCATCCATGCCTCTGAGGTTTCCTGAGCAGATTCCACCCCAGCCTTATCAAAAAAAGATGACGTGCTCCTGAGGTTTGCACACGCTGCTCTTGATTCGAGGGGCAGGAGATGCCATGTATTACTCATTCCATTCAAATGAACAAGAGGGACGTTTTATATGGCCATTTCATGGGTACTGGCTGCCGACAGCAGCTACGCAAAAATTCTTCAGGCGGATAAGCGTGCCGCGCCATTGGTTCTGATGGAAGAACTGGAACATCCGGAGGCCCGTAAAAAGAACAGCGATTTCTACAGCGACGGTCCCGGTCGCAGCTTCGACAGTGGGGGTCAGGGGCGACATGCCATGGAGCCGGAAGTGGATGCCAAAAGTGTCGAGGCGCAGCGGTTCGCCAGGGAATTGTGCGTAAAACTTCGCCAGGCTGCGGTAGAAGGGCGGTATGAAAAACTCTACCTGCTGGCCGCGCCGGAGTTTCTCGGTATGCTGCGGGACTGTCTCGATGACAATGTGAAAAGCCGCATTGCCGGTGAAGTTGCCAAGGATGTGGCCAGGCAGTCTCCGGAAGAGATTCGCAAGAAACTTCCCGATTTTCTGTAAACAAAGACAGGTAAAGGGTGCTTTAACAGGATGCTGAAAAAGTCCCTCCATGGACTTTTTCAACCACGGAAGCGAAAGCGCGGTTTCCCGCTTCCTTCACTTTCGATGGCTTACAGCCATCGAAAACGGTGACACATCCTTGTGCCACACACAAGCTGTCGAAAAACGGTGTTTTTCAACAGCCTGTTACCAGCAAATCGGAAAAGCACTCCCGCAGTATGAAAAACCCGCACCGGGGAACCGGAATCCTGTTGGCCTGGCTGACAGGCCTTTTCAGGATACGGCCGGAATACCAGCTCAGCAGCAGAATCTTCATCAAGGCCCTGGCCCTGATCTATCTGTTCGCCTTCGCCTCCCTGTTGCCCCAGGTCGCGGGGCTGGTGGGGCCGGATGGAATCCTGCCTTTCAGTATCTACCTGGACAATGCCTGGCGGGAACTGGGCTATAGTGCCCTGCTGCAGGTGCCCAGCGTATTCTGGCTAAGTGCATCGGATTGGGCACTGGAGGCGGCGGCCCTGGCAGGCGTGTTGCTGTCTCTGTTGCTGCTCTGGGGGCGTTGGCCGCTTTTTGCCCTGATCATGCTGTTTGTGCTCTACTTGTCGCTTTACCGGGCCGGACAGCATTTCATGAACTTCCAGTGGGACACGCTGCTGCTGGAAGCCGGCCTGCTGGGGGTTTTCCTCCACCTGGGGCCTACCGCCCTGGTGCTGTTTCTCTACCACTGGCTGCTGTTTCGCCTGCGCTTCATGTCCGGCCTGTTCAAGTTCATCAGCGGGGATCCCTCCTGGGCCAGCTTCACCAGCCTCGATTACTACTTTGAAACCCAGCCTCTTCCCCATGCCGGGGCTTGGTACGCGCATCTGTTGCCGGAATGGCTGCATCATTTTGGCGTGGGCTTCACCTATTTCACGGAACTGGTGGTGCCTTTGTTCATTTTTCTGCCTCGGCCTTTACGGCTGGCGGCCGTGGCCATCACCCTGCTCATGCAGGGGCTGATTCTGACCACCAGCAATCACAACTTTTTCAATCTACTGACCATTGCCCTGTGTATTCTGCTGCTGGATGACAAGGCCATTCGCCGTCTCCTGGGCAGGAAGGAAGCTGCGGGTTCATCGGTCCCGCCGCCCGATCCCGGTATGGCGCACCGGCTGTTGCTGGGAACCCTGGCCCTGTTGTTGCTGTTCGCCAGTATCAGCGGTTTCCTGGGACTGGCCAGTGGCCGTTCCATGCCCCTGGAGAGTCTGCGCAGGCAGGTGCAGAACTTTGGCGTGGGGGCGGTCTATCATGTATTCCCCACCATGCAGACGGAACGTCAGGAACTGATGGTGGAAGGCTCGAATGATGGCAGGCATTGGCAGGAGTATGTTTTTCGTTACAAGCCGCAGCATCTGGATGAACGGCCTGCCTTCATTGTGCCCCACCAGCCTCGGCTCGACTGGATGATGTGGTTCGTTCCCACCCAGCACTCTGAGCAAATGTTCTGGTTCGGCCAGTTCCTGTGGAAGCTGAAGCAGGGCAGCCCTCAGGTACTGTCCCTGCTCGGGGAAAACCCCTTTCCCAAGGGCCCGCCGGAGTATCTGCGGGTGACAGCCTGGAAATACCGCTTCACCACCCCGGCCGAACGCCGGGAAACGGGAAACTGGTGGACCCGGGAATATCTGGGCATCTTTCCCCAGGTGCCGCCGCGCAGGCCCTGACAGCCTTTTGTTGGATGGCTATTCTTCCACGACGGACAGGAGTTCGCCTTCGGCCAGGCGGGTGCGGATGCGCGTTCCCGGTGAAACGTCGTCTGCGTGGGTGATGACTTTGCTGCTGCCGGCTTC
Organism: Sedimenticola sp.; assembly: GCA_026994195.1. GTDB lineage: Bacteria > Pseudomonadota > Gammaproteobacteria > Chromatiales > Chromatiaceae > Thiolapillus. The sequence continues at coordinate 5,302 of JALWRH010000083.1, forward strand.
TGTGGTGATGGAATAACCTCTGGCCAGGGTTTGCAGGGGGCTGACGGCGTGAAGTTCCCGGGACAGACTTTCCAGCTGCAGCCGGTGCCGCAAAAGCTGGTGTTCCATGGCTGTCTGCAGTTTTTCCCGGCGTTGTATCAGCGTGCTGCCCAGGGTTTTCAAGCGCTGGGCGGGGGAGAGCAGGCGCAGCCGGGATTGCAGTTCCCCAAGGGTGTGCCGATGCTGCTCCAGCCGATGTTTCATGGCGGCTTCCATCCTCATGCCCAGTTCGTCCAGGCGTTGCTCCTGTTCGTGAATGCGCCGCAGGGGATGGAGCAGGCGCAGGCGGTGATGATGCTGTTCCAGATGCTGGCGTTTTTCCGTCAGCAGCCGTTGCATGGCCCGCTGCAGCCGGCCCTCCAGCACCTCCAGCTGTTGCTGCAGCTGTCCGGCGTCCGGCGTAGCCAGTTCGGCGGCGGCGGAAGGCGTAGGCGCCCGGCGGTCGGCGACGAAATCCGCGATGGTGAAATCCACTTCGTGACCGATGGCGGAGATGAGGGGCGTTTCCAGCTCCGCGATGGTGCGTGCCAGGACTTCGTCGTTGAAGGCCCACAGGTCCTCCAGGGAACCGCCACCCCGGGCCAGAATGAGCAGGTCGCAGTCGCCGCGCCGGTCGGCCAGTTTCAGGGTGGAAGCAATCTCCCTGGCGGCATCTTCACCCTGTACCAGGGTGGGGTAGATGATCACCGGCAGTCCTGGAAAGCGCCGTTTCAGCACCTGCAGTATGTCCCGGACGGCGGCTCCGGTGGGGGAGGTGACCACCCCGATACAGCGGGGAAAAGCGGGCAGGGGCTGCTTGCGCCGGGCGTCGAACAGACCCTCGGCTTCCAGTCTGGCCTTGAGTTCCTCAAAAGCCCGCTGCAGGGCGCCTTCTCCGGCAGGTTCCATGTGTTCGATGATGAGCTGGAAATCGCCCCTGGCTTCGTAGAGGCTGATGCGCGCCCGCACCAGTACCCGGTCGCCATCCTTTGGCTGGAAACGCAACAGCATACGCTTGTTGCGGAACAGGGCGCAGCGCACCTGGGCATGTTCGTCCTTGAGGGAGAAATAGCTGTGCCCGGAACGGGGCGTGGCCAGGTTGGATATCTCGCCTTCCACCCAGAGCAGGGGAAAGCTGCCTTCCAGCACAGCGCGGATTTCTCCGTTGAGGCGGGAGACGGACCAGATATCGCGGTTGTGGACGTTGGGCATGGGAATTACCTGAGTAAAAATGCCTGTTCAGTTTAGCGCGCCAGCCGGAAATTTTATATAATTGCCCGATTCAAGGAAGCTCTGACCGATTCATGAACTCGCATCTCATACCTGAAATGTCCGATAACTGCGTTGAAGCTCTTGCCAATAGCCTGTGCTATTGGCTGCGAACTTCGCCTTGTTCTCGAACATTTCAGGCATAATCTGCTTCGAACAGAATCAATCAGAGCTTCCTTAAGCAGGACTCCCCTGTTTTCAGACATTTGCCCGGTATTGTTGATATGCGATTTTTCCAGACTCAGGAAGCACTTACCTTTGATGATGTACTGCTGGTTCCCGCCCGTTCCGAGGTGTTACCCAAGGATGTGTCTTTGAAGACACAGCTCAGCCGCGAGATCAGCCTGAACATTCCTTTGGTGTCCGCCGCTATGGACACCGTTACCGAAGCCCGCCTGGCCATTGCCATGGCTCTGTACGGCGGTATCGGCATTATTCACAAGAACATGACCGCCGAGGATCAGGCGTCCCAGGTGCGCAAGGTCAAGCGCTACGAGAGCGGCATCATCGTCGATCCTATTACCGTATCTCCGGATACCAGCATTGCCGATGTCATGGAACTCACGCGGTCGAATCACATTTCCGGTGTGCCGGTCGTGGATGGCAACGACCTCAAGGGCATTGTGACCGCTCGCGATCTGCGTTTTGAGAGCCGTCGCAACGAACCGGTTTCATCCATCATGACCCCGAAAGACCGTCTGGTGACAGTGAAAGAGGGCGCTCCCCGGGAAGAGGTCATTGCCAAGCTGGGAGAGCATCGTATCGAAAAGATCCTGGTGGTCAACGATGCTTTCGAACTGCGCGGCATGATCACTGTGAAAGATATCCAGAAAGCCAAGGATTACCCCGATGCCTGTCGCGATGACAAGGAACGCCTGCGGGTGGGTGCTGCCGTGGGCGTGGGCGAAGGCACGGACGAGCGTGTGGCCGCCCTGGTCGAGGCCGAAGTGGATGTCATCGTAGTGGATACCGCTCACGGGCATTCCCGCGGGGTGCTGGAGCGGGTGGCCTGGGTGAAGGAGCGCTATCCTGATCTGCAGGTCATTGGCGGCAACATCGCAACCGGCGCTGCCGCCTTGGATCTGGTGAAGGCAGGTGCAGATGCGGTCAAGGTGGGCATAGGCCCCGGTTCCATTTGCACCACGCGTATCGTAGCCGGTGTGGGCATGCCCCAGGTGACTGCGGTGTCCAATGTGGCCGAAGCCCTCAAGGACAGCGGCGTCCCCGTGATTGCTGACGGGGGGCTGCGCTATTCCGGTGATATTGCCAAAGTCATTGCGGCGGGCGCCCACTCTGTCATGGTCGGTGGCTTGTTCGGCGGCACGGATGAATCTCCCGGCGAAGTCGAGATCTTCCAGGGACGCTCCTACAAATCCTACCGGGGCATGGGTTCCCTGGGGGCCATGGCTTCCCAGCATGGTTCCAGCGACCGTTATTTCCAGGAAGAAACCAAAGAGGCGGACAAACTGGTGCCCGAGGGTATCGAAGGCCGGGTGCCTTACAAGGGGCCCCTGGTGAACGTGATCACCCAGCTCATGGGCGGTGTGCGCGCCAGCATGGGATACACCGGTTGCGCCACTATCGATGAAATGCGCACCAAACCTGAATTCATCCGCGTAACCGGCGCCGGCATGCGCGAGTCTCACGTACATGATGTACAGATCACCAAGGAAGCGCCGAATTACCGTCGGGACTGATACTCCGGGCTTGCCGACAGGGTAATTGCGCCGCATCCCGTAGGCCGGGCTTCAGCCCGGCAATGTAATTTACCGTCGGGCTGAAGCCCGACCTACCGGCTTAATGTCATGACAGCAAACATCCACGACCACCGCATCATCATTGTCGATTTCGGCTCCCAGTACACCCAGCTCATCGCCCGCCGGGTGCGCGAGGCCGGGGTGTATTGCGAGATTTGGCCCTGGGACAACTGTGAAGACGCCCTGACCAGCCAGAAGCCCCGGGGCATCATTCTCTCCGGTGGGCCGGAGACGGTCACCGGTGACAACCCGCCCCGGGCGCCGGAGCTGGTGTTCAACATGGGGGTGCCCGTGCTCGGCATCTGTTACGGCATGCAGACCATGGCCGCCCAGCTCGGGGGCGAGGTGGCCAGCTCCGCCAAGCATGAATACGGCTACGCTCAGGTGCGTGCCCGGGGGCATTCGAAACTGCTACGGGACATCGAAGACCATGTTACTGAAGAAGGCTACGGCCTGCTGGACGTGTGGATGAGCCATGGTGACCGGGTGGAATTGTTGCCCCCCGGCTTTTCTGTTATTGCTGAAACCGATAATGCTCCCCTGGCGGGCATTGCTGACGAGAGCCGCAGCTTCTACGGCCTGCAGTTCCACCCGGAGGTGACCCACACCACCCAGGGCAAGCGCATCATCAGCCGTTTCCTGCATGAAATCTGTGGCTGTGAGTCTTTGTGGACCCCGGACAACATCATCGAAGACAGCATCAAAGCCATCCGCGAGCAGGTGGGCGAGGGCAAGGTGCTGCTGGGTCTTTCAGGTGGCGTGGATTCTTCCGTGGTGGCGGCGCTGCTGCACCGGGCCATCGGTGATCGTCTCACCTGTATCTTCGTGGACAACGGCCTGCTGCGCCTGCATGAAGGGGATCAGGTGATGGCCACTTTCGCAAAGCACATGGGCGTGAAAGTCATACGTGTGGATGCCGAGGGCCGTTTCCTGGAAGCCCTGAAGGGCGAGACAGACCCGGAAAAGAAACGCAAGATCATCGGCAACATGTTTATCGATATCTTCGAAGAAGAAGCGGCGAAGATCAAAGATGTGAATTTCCTCGCCCAGGGCACCATCTATCCGGATGTCATCGAATCTGCCGGGGCCAAGTCTGGCAAGGCCCACGTCATCAAATCCCACCATAATGTAGGCGGCCTGCCGGACTACATGAAGCTCAAGCTGGTGGAGCCTCTCAAGGAGCTGTTCAAGGATGAGGTGCGGGAAATCGGCGTCAAGCTGGGCCTGCCAGCGGAAATGGTCTATCGTCATCCTTTCCCAGGTCCCGGCCTGGGGGTGCGCATTCTTGGCGAGGTGAAGAAAGAGTATGCTGATATCCTGCGCCAGGCAGATCATATCTATATCGAGGAGCTGTACAACTTCAAGCTTTACGACGAAGTCAGCCAGGCCTTCGCCGTATTTCTGCCGGTGAAATCTGTGGGGGTGGTGGGGGATGCCCGCCGCTACGAGTACGTCATCACCCTGCGTGCGGTGAAGACCGTGGATTTCATGACCGCGCACATTGGCCATCTTCCCTGGGAGTTTCTGGAAAGAGTGTCCAGCCGCATCATCAACGAAGTGAGCGGCGTGTCGCGCGTTGCCTATGACATTTCTTCCAAACCTCCCGCTACCATAGAGTGGGAGTGACCAGAATTAGTAACACTCAGGATCACGCATCACCCCACTGAATCGTGAGGTGATGCGTCTGTTTCCTAATCACGCCAGTGTGAAAATACGTAGTCATGGTCTTTTTGCGAGGTATGGCAACTGAAGCAGGATTGCCCTCCGTCGTTGACCAGTCGCTCGGTATGGCTGTTGCCCTTGAAACCCTCAAAACCCCAGCCACCGGTTTTTGAATAGCGTTTGCTGTTCTTTTTCATGACGCCGACCAGTACACGGTCACCTTCAGTCGAGGCGTTGTCCTTGGTGTTGTATTCCAGCAGATCGAAGACCAGCACGCTCCCATCCTTGAATTTACCGGTTTTTGTCCCGTTGACGGCCTTATCATTTCCGTAGACATGGTGAATACCCTTGAAGGGATTTTCCAGTGGATGGCCTGGGTGTAGCACCATGGATTTGATGTGTGTCCAGAGGCGGTATCCATCGGGATAATCGACCTTGTCGCCTGCCTGGCTGAGGCCGGAAATCATCAGGGTGCTTGCCAGTAACGCATGTTTCACGAAATATTTCATTTGGGTTCTCCTTTCAATTAATGGGTAGGGAGTAAGGTTCAGGGATCAGGTGGGGGCAGCTTTCCATCGGCAGGATGAACCAGCCCTGTGATGCCACGTGCTCGCCGACAGCCGTATTCAAGGTTTCCGAATGACAGTAACGGCACAGCTCCAGTATTGTCCGTTCAGGATTCAGCCCGATGCTGCGTAACCAGAAGCGTGCGATCTCGGCGGCTTTTTCATCACTTCCTGCTTCGCAGCCGGTGGGCAGGAACACGTCAAAATGCATGCGGCCACCGTTCTCAGTAGGGGCATAGGTGTCATAGACATCGACAATCATTGCAGTATCTCTATAATAGTGTCGACACGAAACAAAATAGCTGGTCTGATGTGGTTTGTCAATACCGTATCGATACGCTACTATTGCTGCATGACCGATACCAGTAAAACCATCCATGACATTGTCGAGCGCCTGGGGAACCTGTTGCGTGCTGATGTGCGTGCGGCCTGTCACGCGCAGGGGGTGCGTCCGGTGCAGTTCGAGGCACTGAACTATATCGCGCAATGCAACCGTTATTCCGATACGCCACAGGCCGTTGCCGAGTACCTTGGTTTGACCAAGGGCACGGTGTCGCAAACAATCAAAGCTCTGGAGACGAAAGGTTTGTTACGCAAATGCATAGACAAGCAGGACAAGCGGGTCGTGCACCTCAAGCCAACGGCGCGTGGCCGGCGCCTTGTTGATCAGACGGCGCCTGCTGATTCGGTGGTGAGGGGAATCGACCGTATGACGGTCGGTGAGCAAACCGCAATGGTGGAAGCACTGCAACGCCTGTTGCGTGCTATGCAACAAGCCAATGGTCTGAAGACATTCGCGCCCTGCCATACCTGTCGATTCAATCAACAGCGCGAAGGTGGTTATTTCTGCGAACTGACTCAGGAGCCATTGGCGGAAGATGATGTGAAGCTGCTGTGCCGCGAGCATCAGTATTCTCCCCGGATGGGGACAGGGTAATGCGGGTCCACTACCTACAACATGTCGCTTTTGAAGGCTTGGGCAGCATGGCGGACTGGTTTGCCGGACGTGGAGACGCCGTGAGCAGCACCCAGCTTTATCAAGACAAAATCGAGATATCTGCTCGTGATTTTGACCTGCTGGTGGTTATGGGCGGACCGATGGGGGTATATGATGAGGATAAGTACCCTTGGCTGGCGGCGGAAAAACAGCTTATTGGTGATGCGATAGAGCAGGGCAAGAGAGTGTTGGGCGTGTGTCTGGGGGCGCAGTTGATCGCCACGGTGCTGGGCGCGCCAGTGACGAAAAATCGCGAACCGGAGATTGGCTGGTTTCTGATCAGGAAACGGAGGGAGGCTGCCTACTCGGCTATCGGCCGTGTTTTACCGGATCAGCTGACCGCTTTTCATTGGCATGGCGATACCTTCGCCATCCCGGACGCTGCAATTCCTCTGTATCAATCCGATACCTGCAAGAACCAGGGCTTTGTGTTCGAGGATCGTGTCGTGGGCCTGCAATTCCATCTGGAAACAACGCCGGAATCGGCGGCCGCGCTGGTACAGCATTGCGCCGATGAACTGGTCGAGGCGCCCTATGTCCAGTCTGCCGCTGTGATCCTTGATGATCGCCGTAACTATTCTGCAATACATGAGACGATGCAGCGCTTGCTGGCTGCTCTTTCAGCCTGAAAGGCTGTTGAAACATCCGTCCGGGTAGTGGGTTATTGCAATCACCAAGGATGTTCCGAACCATCGTGGTTGAAAAATTTTCCACTGTCACTCAGTCTCACCCGATTCAATACATTGTCCATCATGCCGAGTACAGCTTGTTCGGTGGTCAGATCTGCATTGTCACCGCCCATTCGGGTTTTGACCCAGCCAGGATTGACGACGACACAAATGGTGCCCTTAGCAGGATATTCAACAAATGCCATTTTTCAGCATCCTGTCAGTCCAACTGCGAAATCTCATGCTTGTGTTGAATGGATTGCCGGTAACTTTCCAGCAACAGCTGATCTTCCCCTGTCCACAGCTCATTGGCCTTGAGCTTGTTTTCTTCCATCAGCAACGCAGCCTGGCGGTAGTCGCCTTCCCTTGCCAGAAAGCCGGCCTTGAGTTTGTAGAACAAGTAGTAATAGCCAATTTCCTTATCCAGGCGCGCAAGCGTGTCTTTATACTCCAGTTCAGGATGGGCCAGCAGGATTTCCAGAATCTCCATGCCGATATAGTTGGCCACGGAGATTTCGATAATCTCCCTGTGTCCTTTCTCCGCCTCGCGTAGCAGCTCCAGGCCTTCCTTGACGCGGCCTGATCTTACGGCGATATGCCCAAGCGCCCGGCTGATATTCAGGGCTGTTGGAGGGTCTTCCATCGCCTCGGGGTGATGTTCCAGGTAGTCGTCGATTTTTTTCTGCGCGATTTCCACGGGGTCCACGCGGGACGAAACCAGGATATCAAGGCTTGAAAAGGCCATTCGTACGGAAGGTAATGTTGCTTGGTTTTTCAGCAAAGCTGCCAGTTTTTCTATTTCTTCAGCACTTTTTTTCATTTGGTTTTGTACATAGTATCTATGCATGCGCAAGGCACCGCTCAAGAGCATAAAAAACTCATTGCCAGTCTCGCTGGCCATTTTCTTTAGTGCTATTGAATATTCGTCGGACAGTGCAAAGTGTCCTCGCAGGTTCAGTGCTACTCCAGTGAACTGCATTAAACATGCCTTGGAGTAGAGATCATCGCTGTTTTCAAGGAGAGTTTTTGTCAAAATACTTGATTGAACGATTTCATCTATTCTGTCCAAAGAATTGCGTATGATGTTCATCTGGCAATAAGAAGATATCAAGCCATTGTTATTTCCACTCTTTGTGTACAGCTCTATGGCTTTCTGCAGGTTGCTCATTGCTGAGACAAGCTTTCTCTGTAAGCGCTGAGTTATGCCGAGCTTTTTGTAGAGGGATGCCAGCTTGTTGGGCAAGGGAAGGTAGTGTTTGCTGATTTCTATTGCCTGTCGGGTGTATTTTTCCGAAGCTTCATACTCCTTTTTTAGTCCTGACTGAAAAATGAGCGCGTCCAGCCCTTCCAGACGCACGAAGGGATCATCGGTTTCATTGATGGCCTTGATGGCTCGGGCAAGGGCTTGTTGCGCTTTGCCCTCATCCCGCAGGCGATACCAGGCATCCGCAAGAATCTTGTTGAATCGAATGCGCAGGATGGGTTCGATTTCCCTGTTTTGCGCCAGTTGGGTGTTGGCGATGGCGATGGCCTTGTCGAACAAACCCAGGTCGAGAAGAGTGGTAGCCAGGCGGCTCCAGGCATGCCGAAATTCCGGGTCCTTGTTGACCGCTGCCTCGAAGAAATCACGGGCGCGCTTCAGATCACCGCCGGTTTCGATTTCATAGATGCCCTGAAAATAACTGCGCAGCGCGTATTCATCCGAACTGCCGGAATTGACGAAGACTGCTTGCGTCAGCTTGTCATGCACATCGAGCTTGGTGCTGATCCAGCGGGAAGATGCCTGGAGCAGCTCTGTCAGATCCTTGGCCTGAATCACGGTAGAGGCCAATACCCCGTTTTCGTCACGCAGTTTCAGTCGGGCGTTATAGGCGTCGGGCAGTTTTTCAAGGCTGATCAGGCAGCTGTAGTCGATTCCGCTGTCAGCGGATAAACGAATGGCCAGCAATTCAGGGTCGTCTTCACCATTGCCCTCTGTCTGGGGCAACACTGCGTGTATGAGGGGATGTTTTCGAAGTTCATCGACCAGAAACGCCTTGCCGCCCTGATTGAGCCAGTCTTGCTGTTGGGGAGTCGCGAACACGGCAAGATTCACCGCCATGGAGGCTTGCGCCTGTCCGGGGTGATCCGTATTTTTTTTCTGAAGATAATAGGCGGAAACCGCCATCAGCAACAGGGCCCCGATAATCCAGCCGGCGCGGCGCGCCACCGGGGGGGATAAAGGTGGCTCCGGCCTGTTTTCCTGCTCCGAGGCAAGATCTCTTTCTTCCACCTGCACCGGAAGGGCGAAGCGGTAACCCATGCCACGATGGGTTTCGATGATGGGATTGGAAACGTCCCGGTCGCCGATCAGTTGACGCAGCCGCGTAACGGCCCTGCTCAATGTGCCATCGGTGACAATCTGCCCGGGCCAGGCCGCGTCGATGAGTTCATCCTTGCTGAGCACCCTGCCGGCGTTTTCCACCAGTGCCAGCAACAGATGGTAGAGCTTGGTGCTGATAGGGATTCTTTCCGATTCCTTGAGCAGAATCTGCTGTGCTCTGCTGATGGAAAAATCCGCAAATCGGTAGATTTTGTCCGGAACCGCCGGGTTCATGCCGTAACACTATCCTGAAAACGAAGGGCCAAGTTCAGCTGCTGCTGCGTGGACCTGTAAACAAGAAAACTCCTATATAGCTGTTTTTGTTGGTTTATTTTAGCTTGTCCAGAAAAGTCCATTATTGTCCAGCCAATGTCAAGACAGCGCATGGGCAAAATGTACTATGTGTCGAGTATACACAACCAAAAAAAGAGTTTCGCCATGGGTACAAAGGGAGTCCGGGGGATAAAGGTTCTTGTTACTTTGATCGGGGGATTGCTGCTACTGGTGTCGAGCCGGCTGCTGGCGGCCCCAGACATCATTGGTGGAAGTGGTGAGACAGCCCCCGGAGGTACCCTGACACTTCCCGTTAGCCTGGTGACCGATGGCAGTCCCGTTGCCTTGCAACTGGATTTGAGTTATGACCCGCAGGTCATTTACCCCTTGTTCCTGAACGCTGGTGCGGCCCTGGCCGGACACAGCCTGAACTGGGCGGTGATACAGGATGGAACGTTGCGCGTGGTCATCACCCATCCCGATCCCGCTCCCCTGTTGGGAGACGAATTGTTCAGCCTGAGTCTGCGCGTGGCCAGTGATGTCAATGCCGGTGACTATCCCCTGCACATTCAACAGCTGGTTATCGGGAATGCCGCCGGGTTTACCGTCAACCCGACGTCCATCATCGACGCCAATGTCCGCGTGGATCTCGCGGCCCCAGGGGTTGTTCCCATACCGACGCTGACGTTTACCGGCCTGTTGTTGCTGATATCCGCGATGGTTGGAATCCTGTTCCTGATGCGGAAAAAACTTTTCCATGTCAGCCTGTCGTT
>JALWRH010000084.1 GCA_026994195.1 Sedimenticola sp.
TAGACACCTGCGATGCCCTGACTACCCAGGGCGAATCAAAATTCTATGCTCTGAACATGACCAATGGCGCTTCCATCTTTGCTGAAATGGATGGCAACGATGGCACCCAGGATATCGGCGACCGGAGCAAACTCCTGAAGGTTCCCGGCATGCCGCCCGCGCCCTCCCTGATGTTCCCCAAGGCTGTTGATGGTAGCGGCAACGTCAAGCTGGGGGGTGAAGTGCTGGCCATCGTCGGCCTGGAAGAAGCCGCCCGCTGGCCAGACCGGTTCCATCCGGTATCATGGGAGGAGATGACTGAAGACTAGTCCGAATATTTCACCCGGGAACGCGATGATCGTGCCGGGATTGGTGTTCAGGTGCGGATTTGCGATTGAATCAATAGCCCAAGCTATTGATGATTGAGCAAATACCGCAGATGGACGGTGAGACCGGTGCGAAGGCGCGTTCAGCGATGCCCGGTAACATTTTGCACTTTGTTAATATTCCAAGATTCTCCATGAAATACAGGAAGCTGGAATGCATTTTTCCAGCGACCGGGTGAAATATTCGGGCTAGCCCGCAGGTCTCACCAAAATGCGCATTTTTCCCGCAGAGATTTCCGTTCAGATCGTTCAAAGGACCAAAAGCCAATGTCATTTATCAGCTTGCCGCTGGTTCGGGCGAGCTGGGCGGAAAGACCCCGGGAAAAAGTGTATAGCGTTGTGGTGACAGTATGTTCCAAACTCGTTTACAGCAAACCTTTGATTGCGGGTGTTATCCATAGCTTTGCGGGCGTTCTGGTAAGATATGCGGGCCAGAAGAAACCCGAATACGGGGTTTCATCGGCAACGCTTACGCACAGTTACGACACTCCGTCCAAATCATCCATAAAAAAACCGCCGTTATGGCGGTTTTTTTATAGGCTGTCCCCACACTCAATCACAATAGGCTTTGATCACCGCTTCTGACTCTTTGATTTTCACCGCAATCTCATCAGCATTCAGGCGAATGAGCTTTTTGTCTTCGGTGACAAAGCCCATTCCCGGCTCTGCATTTTGCAATACTTTCAGGTTCTTTCTGCCTTTTTCACAGTATTGCTTGCGCAGCCCGGGATCCAGAGCAGGGTTTCCCTTGTTCTCGGCCTCAACTGAAGCAGCTTCCGCCTTCTTTGATTCCTGCTCATTTCTGGTCGCAGGTGGAGGCGCATTGACCTGGATCTTTTCAGACTTCACACTTTCCGGTGGCGGCATCTGTGAATAGACCACCTTTCCATTTTCATCCACCCAGCGATAAACGCCAGCAAGGGCCATGCCACTCATTAGCAGACCGACTGTCAATCCAATCAATATTACATGTTTCACCTGCACCCCCTGTTTGGCATAAACTACCTGTCAACCATAGCAAAGTTCAACCACACATGACCATGCTCTCTTCACAAAAAATTACTGGCAACCTGCATCTCCCCCCCGCTCATGTGTGATCTACTCATCATAGGGGGAGGCATCATCGGTCTGCTCACAGCCAGAGAGCTGACCCTTGCTGGCGCGAAGGTCATGGTGCTGGAAAGAAACACCGCCCCCGCCCGGGAATCTTCATGGGCGGGAGGCGGCATCATTTCCCCACTCTATCCCTGGCGCTATCCCGACAGCATAGCGCGGTTGGCCAGAGCAGGGCATGATCTCTACCCCGAAATATGTCAGCAGTTGCATGCGGACACGGGTATTGACCCACAATACACCCGCTCCGGCATATTCATCCGGGCCGAAGAGGAACAGGACCAGGCTTTGAGCTGGGCCGTCCGATGGAATTACCGCATTTCCCTGGAATCGCGCAGCGCCATTGCCCGGCTCGAACCCGCCCGGTTCAACCCTCCAGAGCAACTCTTGTGGATGCCCGATATCGGGCAGGTGCGCAACCCGCGCCTGGTCAAAGCGCTGGTTCAGGATCTTAAAAACCGAGGTGTACTGCTTCACACGTCCGCACCCGTGATGGATTTCAGACATGAGGCAGGGCGGATTCGCGAAGTGAAGACACCTGCAGGCAGCTTCCAGGCAGATCAATTCATTCTCTGCACTGGTGCATGGACAGGAGAACTTGCCCACAAGCTGCCGTCATCTCCAGACATACGCCCGGTAAGAGGACAAATGCTGCTGTTCAAAGGCCAGCCAGGACAGATTCGGCACATGATGCTGGAAGAGAACCGCTACGTCATTCCCCGCCAGGACGGACGAATCCTCTTTGGCAGCACCCTGGAAGAGGCGGGTTTCGACCAATCCACGACACCCGCCGCCCGCCAGGAGCTGGCGCAACTGGCCAGGCAACGCTTTCCGTTGCTGAAGGACTGTCCCATCGAAAAACACTGGGCCGGCTTGCGGCCCGCCGCGCCGGCGGGTGTTCCGTACATCACCGGACATCCACATATCGAAAACCTGTACATCAATGCCGGCCACTACCGCAATGGGGTGGTGCTGGCGCCGGGTTCGGCCCGCCTTGTCACAGACCTGCTCCTGGGCCGGAAAACCCGGATTGACCCGACGCCCTACGCCCTGGACGCCCCTCGTGGTTAATAATAACGCGCCTGTAGGTCGGACTTCAGTCCGACCCCCAACGGTGGATTGTCGGGCTGAAGCCCGACCTACCCTCATAACGCGCATTCTGTTGCTGATGTTCCTGCTTTGCGCCGCTGCAACGGCAGACGCGCTTCCCCAGGTATCCATCGGCGTCCTCAGCCATCGTGGCGACGAAGCCACACTGCGCAATTGGTCACCCACGGCAGATTACCTTTCCCGGGTGATTCCAGAATACCATTTCGTCATCGTACCCCTGGATTTCAGGGAAATCGAACCCGCCGTGAAAAATGGCAAAGTGGATTTTCTCCTGGTGAATCCGGGCATCTACGTCAACATGGAAGTGCGTTACCGGATCTCGCGTATTGTCACCCTCAACAATCTCATCAACGGCCGGCCTTCCAATGTATTCGGCGGCGTGGTCTTCACCCGCGCGGATCGCAAGGAGATTCAGTCTTTGGCGGATATTCGCGGAAAAACCCTGATGGCCGTGGACAAAACGTCACTGGGCGGATTTCAGATGGCCTGGAAGGAACTCAAGGATATCGGCATCAACCCCTACCGGGATACCGCCAGCCTGCGTTTCGGCGGCACCCATGATGCCGTGGTCCGGGCGGTACAACGGGGAGAAGTGGATGTAGGAACAGTACGCACCGGCATCCTGGAGCTGATGGGCGAGGATGGCTCCACTTTTTCCGGCGAATTCAGGATACTGGGACAAAAGAAAAGTCCACAACAGCCCTTCTCCCACAGCACCCGCCTTTATCCCGAATGGCCTTTCAGCAAGCTGCCGCATACGCCCAGTCAACTGGCGCGGCGGGTGGCCGTGGCCCTGCTGCAGATGTCCCCCCTGGAACCTGCCGCACAGTGGGGTGAGTATGCGGGCTGGACCACCCCACTGGAATACCAGCCGGTACACGAACTGTTGCGCGACCTGCATCTGCCACCTTATGACCAGCCTGCCCGCTTCACCCTCAGCGACGCTATTGAAAAATACTGGTACTGGCTGCTCACGGCCCTGGCTTTCCTCATACTCATGATCATCATGACCAGTTGGGTGGCGCGCCTCAACAGGGCTTTGAAGAAATCCAAGAGCATGCTCGAACGCCAGCACAATCTCATTCTGGACTCCGTGGCTGACGGCATCTACGGCGTGGACCTGCAGGGCAATGCCACTTTCATCAACAAAGCCGTTACTGAGATTACCGGCTGGCGCGCAAAAGACCTGATCGGCAAGAACCAGCACCATATTCTGCATCACACCCGGATGGACGGCAGTATCAACCCCGGCAGCGAGTGCCCGGTGTATCTCACCTTCCAGGAAGGAAAACCCCGCTATGTGGAGGAAGATCTTTTCTGGAAGAAGGACGGCAGCAGTTTCCCGGTGGAATACAGTAGTACGCCCATCCGTGACGAAGAAGGAAGCATCAAAGGATCCGTCGTGGTATTCCGCGACATCAGCGAACGCAAGCAGGCCGCCGAAGCCGACCGCCAGTACCAGATGGAACTGGCGCATGTGGCGCGCCTGAGTACCATGGGGGAGATGGCATCGGGCATGGCCCACGAGTTGAACCAGCCTCTTACTGCCATTGCCACCAGTGCAGATGCATGCGCCCGTCTGCTGGAATCTGACGGAACGCATACCGACCGTGTACTGGACGTACTGGAAACCATTGGAACCCAGGCGCGCCGCGCCGGCGGCATCATTCAACAGCTGCGCCAGTTCGTGCGCAAGGAAGAACCCAGCCATACCCAAGTGAATATCAATCACCTGGTTGAAGAGGTGCTGATGCTCATGGAACCGGAAATCCGCAAGGCGGGTATTCGTGTCATCCTGGATCTGGACAATGAGATCCCCCGGGTGCTTGCCCAGCAGATACAGATCGACCAGGTCATTCTGAACCTGGTCCGGAATGCTATTGAAGCCATGCTGGATATTCCAGAGGAAAAGCGCATACTGACCCTGAGAACCCGTTCTGCGGGGGGAAATGCGGTCATCACCTCAGTAGAAGATTCCGGTCCGGGACTGAGCGAAGAAATCCGGGACAAGCTTTTCGACCCCTTCATCACCAGCAAAGCCCGGGGCATGGGGCTTGGATTATCCATAAGCATGGGAATCATCACTGCACACAAAGGCAACCTGTACTGTGACAGCAGCACCCCCAAGGGTACAATTTTCCGTTTCACGCTCCCAGTGAACCAGAACAACGATGAATGACAAACCCAGCACCGTTTTTATTGTCGACGACGACCAGGAAGTCCGCCAGGCATTGGCCCTGCTCATGGAGTCTGTCGGTCTGCAGGTAGCAACCTTTGCATCCGGCAACGATTTTCTGCAACAGTTCGATCCCGGGCAACCGGGCTGCCTGGTTCTGGATGTGCGCATGCCCGGCATGAGTGGCCTGGAACTGCAGGCGCGCCTGGCCGCCGAAATCATCCACCCTCCGGTCATCATCATCACCGGCCATGGCGATGTGCCCATGGCAGTTCGCGCCGTCCAGGCCGGTGCGCTTGATTTCATCGAGAAGCCCTTCAATGACCAGGCTCTGCTGGACAGCGTGCATCGCGCTCTGGATCTGGACGCCCGGCAACGCGGACGCGCCAGCAAGCTCGCAGAAATACACGCACGACTGGAAACACTCACACCCAGAGAGCAGGAAGTGATGAAAATGGTCGTGGCGGGCAAGCGCAACAAAGTTATCGCCCTGGAACTCTCCGTAAGCCAGTCCACCGTGGAAGCACACCGCGCCCGGGTCATGGAAAAAATGCAAGCTGCAAGCCTGTCTGATCTGATGCGCATGGTCTTGTCTGTAGAAGATCACCAGGACTCTGACTAAGCCACACCAGAACGAACGGCATTAGGGAATACCCCAATATCTTTTCCCGTATCTGCCAATTTCCCTTGAACGCCTTGCCCGGCATACTTCCTGGCACGTCGAGGTAAAGCCTCCGAATCAAGAGATGGCAACCTCGCCGGACGTACATCTGAAGCATGTATTCAACTCGCAGGCATGTTCCACCACCCGGTTTACTCACGGGAATGACAAACGGCTCTGCGACATCAGTATCCTTACTTATCCCTGGAGGATGTAATGACAAAAATCACCCAAAGGCTTGGTGGCGCCACCACTGTCCTGGCCCTGTGCGCCGGACTGGTGTTCTCCGCCCAGGCCAGCGCAGACGACCTTGCTGCTGGCAAGAAAATTGCTTTTGACCGCAAGAAAGGCAACTGCCTGGCTTGCCACCAGATTGCAGGCGGCAAACTGGCAGGCACCATCGCACCCCCGCTGATCAGCATGAAAGCCCGTTTTCCGGACAAGGCCAAACTGCGCGCCCAGATCTGGGACTCTACGGTAGCCAATCCGAACAGCATCATGCCCCCCATGGGACGCCACAAGATACTCACTGAGAAAGAAATCGATCTGGTAACCGATTTCATCTACAGCCTGTAATCCACCGGACGCAAGAGGACACATCATGAAAAAGACATTGACTCTGTTGCTTTCCGCCGGTCTGGTGGCTACAGCAACACAGGCTTTTTCCAGCCCAAAACAGGATCTGGAAAAATTCCGCACCTATTTTGAACAGCGCTTTCCCGGCATCGAACTGAACGAGTTTGGTAATGGCCCCTATGCCCTGGATGCCAGCAAGCGTCTGCAATGGGAATCCATGGAAGAATTTCCTCCCTACGAGGAATACGTGGACAAGGGCCGGGAAATCTGGGAAACCCCTTTCAAAAACGGCAAGAGCTTTGCCAGCTGCTTTGGCAAAGATCCCTCCAAGGTCCGCGTAAAGTATCCTCATTGGGACAGCAAGACCCAGCAAGTGGTTACTCTGGAAGGCGATATCAACAAGTGCCTCAAAGCCAACGGTGAAAAACCTTTTGGCTGGAAAAAAGGCAAAATTGCCCATCTGGGCGCTTATCTTGGTTACGAAGCCCGCGGTCAAAAGACCAATGTGGTCATCCCCAATGATCCCAAAGCGCTGCAAGCCTATGAAGAAGGCAAGCATTTCTTCTACGCCAAACGGGGACAGCTGAATATCGCCTGCGCAGACTGCCATGTGTATTACTCTGGCCAGCGGATTCGTGGCAACACCCTCAGTGCCGCTCTGGGTCATACCACCCACTTCCCGGTATTCCGCGCCAAGTGGGCCAAGAAAGGCAAGGGAGACGGTCTGGGCACCCTGCACCGTCGTTATGGTGGCTGCAACAAGCAGGTTCGCGCGCGTCCTTTCAAGGCGCAGGGCAAAGAATACCGCAACCTGGAATTCTTCCACACCTATATGTCCAATGGCCTGGAAATCAACGCACCGGGTTACCGCGAGTAACGGGGAGACAGACACATGAAAAAACTGATTACAGCATTTGGCCTGATCCTGTTGATTTCAGGATGCAACGCCACCACACCCGCCAAACCCACCAGCATGAAGGCCCAGTACGAAGCCGCACTGGCCGATACCCAGGCTGCCGTCAAGAAAGCCGCTTCCGTAGGGGGTGAATGGCGGGACATCCGCTGGAAGAAATCCAAGAAGAAGTACCTGCCCAGCGCCATAAAGGCGGCCGAAGCAGGTGACTATGCAAAAGCGCTCAAGCTTCTGGACATCGCCAAGTTCCAGGCCGAGGCCGGTTATAAACAGGCCATGGACCAGAAGAACGCCGGTCCACGCTTCTAACATTATACTGACACAGCAACTGGAGAAATCATTATGAGTCTGAATGAGAAACGCCGTGTGTTCCTCAAGGGATCACTGGCCGCAGGCGCCCTGGGCGCAGCCGCCGGCATGCTCACCCCGGGTGCCGTACTGGCTGCCTGGAACAAGAACGCATTCACCGCCAAAAGCATCGACGAGGCTATCGCCGCCGCCGACGGCAGTCCTGTGACCACCCCGTCCAAAGACATTACCATCAAGGCGCCGGATATCGCTGAAAACGGCGCGGTAGTGCCGGTTACCGTGGTTACCAAGATGAAGGGCGTGGATTCCATCACCCTGTTGGTGGAAAAGAACTCCACCCCCTTGTCCGCCATCTTCCACCTGCCCAAGGGCACCCTGCCCGATGTATCAACCCGGGTGAAGATGGGCAAGACCGGCGATGTCATCGCCGTGGTCAAAGCCAACGGCAAACTGTATTCCGCACGCAAAGGCGTAAAAGTCACCATTGGCGGCTGCGGCGGCTGATCAACAAAGAGGCAACTTAACATGGCTAAAACCATCAAGATTCGCGCAAAAGCCAAAAACGGCATCACCGTGGTCAAAGCACTGATCACTCATCCCATGGAAACCGGTCTGCGCAAGAACAAGAAGACCGGCAAGTTGATTCCCGCCCATTTCATTCAGGAAGTGGTGTGCAAGCACAATGGCAAGGAAGTCATCAACTGCGAGTGGGCTGGTTCCGTATCCAAGAACCCTTATCTGGCATTCAAGTTCGAAGGCGGCAAAAAAGACGACGCCATCGAATTGGCCTGGAAGGACAACATGGGCAACGGAGACTCCATCAGCGCCAAGATTCGCTGATCTCCCGCACAGGGGCCTGCCCTGTTCCGTCTGGAACAGGGCAGGTTTTCTGTATCGCCACCCACAGGATATTCCAACATGACCATATCAAGACGAGAATTCGTAAGGCTGATGGGCCTTGCCGGCGCTGCCGGTATGCTGCCCGCGTCTGCTTTTGCTGCCGCGCGCAAGCCTTCCGACCTGTATGAAGTACCCAAATTCGGCAACGTATGCCTGCTGCACATGACCGACTGTCATGCACAGCTCAACCCAATTTACTTTCGCGAACCCAGCGTCAACCTGGGTATTGGCAAGGCCAGGGGCAAAGCCCCCCACTTGGTTGGGAAGGCCTTTCTGGAACATTTTGATATTGCCCCGGGCGGTATCGAAGCGCACGCCTTTACCTATCTGGATTTTGAGAATGCCGCCAGAAAGTTCGGCAAGGTCGGTGGCTTTGCCCACCTCGCCACCCTGGTCAAGCGCCTGCGCAGCGAGCGTGGCGATGGCAATACCCTGCTTCTCGATGGGGGCGACACCTGGCAAGGGTCCGGCACCGCTTATTGGACCCGCGGCAAGGACATGGTTGGCGCCTGCAACAAGCTGGGCGTGGACGTCATGACCGGCCATTGGGAATTCACCTATATGGACAAGGAAGTGATTGCCAATATTGGTGATTTCAAAGGGGAATTTGTCGCCCAGAACGTGAGCGTCAATGAGGATGCACTGTTCGACTACCGCTTTGCCGATTTCAAGGGATTCGATGAAGACAGTGGTCTGGCCTTCAAGCCCTATAGCATGAAATCCGTGAATGGCATGCGTGTCGCTGTCATTGGCCAGGCCTTTCCCTACACGCCCATCGCCAACCCTCAGCGTTTCATTCCTGACTGGACCTTCGGCATCCAGGACGAACGCATGCAAAGCATCGTCAACCATGTAAGGGAAAACGAGAAACCCGATCTGGTGGTTGTCATTTCCCACAATGGTATGGACGTGGATCTGAAAATGGCTTCCCGCGTCAGTGGCATCGATGTCATCTTTGGCGGCCATACCCACGACGGCGTACCCCGCCCTGTGGAAGTGAGCAACAAAAGTGGCAAGACCCTGGTGACCAACGCCGGCTCCAACGGTAAGTTCCTGGGCGTCATGGATCTGGACGTGAGCAAAGGCAAGCTCAAGAACTACCGTTACCGCTTGGTTCCCGTGTTCTCCAACCTGCTGGAAGCCGACAAGGACATGCAGTCCTATATCGACAAGGTGCGCGCTCCCTACAAGGACAAGCTGGAAAAGAAACTGGCGGTGGCAGGCGAAACCCTGTATCGCCGGGGCAATTTCAACGGCACCTTCGACCAGATCATCTGTGATGCACTAAACAAGGTCAATGACTCGCAAATCTCACTGTCTCCCGGCTTCCGCTGGGGCACCACGGTGCTGCCCGGTCAGAACATCACCATGGATCATGTCATGGATCAGACCTGTATCACCTATCCGGAGACCTACCGCCGGGAAATGACCGGCCAGGAAATCAAGGCCATCCTGGAAGATGTGTGCGACAACCTGTTCAACCCCGATCCCTACTATCAGCAAGGGGGTGACATGGTGCGCGTAGGTGGCCTGGACTATGTCTGCGAACCCGGACAGAGCATGGGCAAGCGCATCTCCAACATGACCCTGGACAACGGTACCAAGATCGAAGCCAGCAAGAAGTATATGGTCTCCGGTTGGGCGACGGTAGGATCCAAGTCTCCCGGTCGTCCTATCTGGGACGTTGTGGCTGACTACCTGAAAGAACAGGGCACGGTCAAGATCAAGAAGCTAAACACCCCGAAACTCATCGGCGTAAAAGGCAATCCCGGTATTGCCAGCTGATATTGTTAACCCGGCGACCAAAGAGGACGATATATTTGGTTACCGGAATAATACAGTTTTCCCTCCCTCCTATTGGGATCAGGCGCCTTCGGGCGCCTTTTTTTATGTACAGGATGTACGGTATGCCGCGGGCGCAGGGATGCGCAGGAGCGGCGCATGTACAGGATGTACGGACAGAAAAATGCTCCTGCTTTTTCTGCACTTCCACCATCCCTGGCGGTCGTATGCCGCGGGCGCAGGGACGCGCAGGAGCGGCCATCTCCAGGGATGTAGGTACATCGCATGAGCATGGATACGGAAGCGATGCGCCGAAAAGGATGGACTGCACTGGCTATTGCTCCTGCATTGCCAGCACTTCCTGCCTCCATTCGCCCCCTCTCCCCTGGAGGGGAGAGGGTTGGGGTGAGGGCTGTCGGGCTGTAACCGACTTCAGTCTGATCAACCCCGCTATTTACCCCTGTTCCCCATTCTCCGCATCAGGGATAATGCCAGCATGCGTCTGTTCGTTCACCAACTCACTGTTCTAGATTTCTCCTATCTGCACCCCACCCGGGGACTGGTAGGAGAAAGCTGGCAGGTGGATATTGAACTGGAAGGCGGCCTGGATGATCAGGGCATGGTGCTGGACTTTGGCGATGTGAAACGCCGAGTCAAATACCTTATCGATGAAAGCTTTGATCACCGCCTGCTGGTTCCCGCCGATCATGCGGGTCTGAGCATGCAAGGCGACCAACTCCGTTTTCTGCTGGAGGGCGGCCAACGCATTCGCCACCGGGGGCCGGCAGAAGCGGTACAGTTTATCCCGGCCCCGGAGATCAGCACCGATTCAGTGGCCAGAGCCATCCACCAGGCCCTGGAGCCGGTATTGCCCGGCAATGTCCAGTCCGTACACTTGACGCTGTATCCGGAACCGGAGGAAGGCGCCTGGTACCAGTACAGCCACGGCTTGAAGCTGCACTGCGGAAACTGCCAGCGCATCGCTCATGGCCACCGCTCCCGCATTCGCATCTGGCGCGACGGCGTACGCGACGAAATGCTGGAACAACTGTGGGCGGAACACCTGCGGGATATCTATATCGGCACTGAAGCCGACATGGTGGCCATTACCTCATGGAATGACCAGAGTTGTTTCCGCTTTGCCTATTCAGCAGAACAAGGCGATTTCGAGCTGGAACTGGATGCGGAACGCTGCTATCTCCTGGACACGGAATCCACTGTGGAGAACATTGCCCGCCATATCCGGGAAAGACTGGAGAAAGAACATCAAGGCAGCCGTTTCCGGGTTCAGGCCTTCGAAGGCATAGGCAAGGGCGCCATCAGCGAAAGCCACTGAAACCTTGCATGGCTCGATGCAGGCCGGGCTTCACCCCGACAACGGCTCCAAAAATGGAGCAGTGTCGGACTGAAGTCCGACCTACGCTCATGGTCTTTCCATCAGCAGGGATAATCATGCAAATCAGTCGTAATCCCTGTCCTTCCATTCGCGCAGAGCATGGAACACCTCGCGGTGTCCATGGAGAGCGCACCCAGCCCATTTTTCTGCAGCGGAAACCACGGCAGGCTCCCCCGTGCGGAGAAAGGGGTTGGTGTCCAGTTCCAGGGCCAGGGTGGACGGCACCGTGGGCAGCCCCTGCTGGCGCTTCTGTTCCTCGGTTTTCCGGCGCGCCTCGATAGCCGGGTTATCCGGCTCCACCCATAGGGCGAAACCCAGGTTTGCCAGTGTGTATTCGTGAGCGCAGTAGATCCGGGTCTGAGGAGGCAGGGCAGCAATGCGCCGCAGGGAATCACTGAGCTGCTCGTGAGTGCCACTGAATACCCGCCCACAGCCACCCGCAAACAGGGTGTCTCCACAGAACAGGGCATCCCCCAGCCGGTAAGCCACATGCCCCTTTGTATGACCTGGTACATCCATCACCTTGCAGGTGAACGGCAGGGTCGCCAAATCGATTTCCTCTCCCTCGGCTACCGGCCGTTCCACCACAGGTATCGGCTCCCGGGCCGGCCCCCAGACCACAGCTGCCGGCCAGCGCCGTTTCAGCGCCCGTACTCCCCCGGTATGGTCGCCGTGTCCGTGGGTAATGAGTATGCCTGCCAGTTCCAGACCCTGGGCCTGCAGGTATTCAATAACAGGATCTTCATCTCCCGGGTCCACCACCACGCAGGTACCAACACCCTCCTGGCGCAGCACCCATATGTAATTGTCTTCAAAGGCTGGCAGGGGATGGATATGCAACATGGTTATTTCCCGTACAGGTTGGCCGGATCGATGAGAACCGGCTGATCCACCACCAGGCGTTCTCCCTGCACCAGGTTGTAGAAACATCCCCGGCGTCCGGTATGGCAGGCCGGGCCGGTCTGATCCACGAGCAACAGGAGGGTATCACCGTCACAGTCCAGACGCGCCTCTTTCAGAACCTGTACCTGCCCGGAAGACTCACCTTTGCGCCACAACTGCTGGCGGGAACGCGACCAGTAACACACCCGGCCCCGGGCCAGGGTTTCTTCCAGGGCTGCGCGGTTCATCCAGGCCAGCATCAGCACTTCCCCGGTATCATGTTGCTGGGCAATGGCCGGGATCAGGCCATCAGCATTCCAGGGGATCTGCGCCAAGGCTTCCTGCAAAGGCACGGATTCCCCCACAGCCCGGCTTTCCAACTGCTGCCAGAATGCATTGCCGCTCACTGGATGAACCCTGATTTCTTCATGTCCGATACCACCGTGGCTGCAAGTTCACGGATCACTTCTCCCGACGAAGAAGGATTAAAACTCTCGGTGATGCCAGCCCAGATCATTTTCTTGTTCTTGACGGCGAACACCCGGGTTTCCAGTTGTACGACCTTGTTGCTGCGGGTATAACCCGGCGTATAAACGGGTGTCATGGTTTGCATGTAATACCCATAATAGCCATAGGCGCCCCACATGGTAGGCGAAGGCGCGTACTCCACCCGGGGCGGCACATAGGTCTTGCGGTTTTCGATATCTTTCAGGCTGGTGATGAGCACGGCATCCGCCCCGGTTTTCTCGACTACCGCTTTGAGCTGCTTCTCATCCTTGTATTTCTGCAGATCGGGCATGAGCACATAACTGGCTTCCGCCTGCCGACCTTTGGCTATTAATTCGGTAACGAATTCATCTTCAAAATGGCGGCGCATCAAGTCATCCTTGAACAGGCCGATGACCAGCACCTTGTGCAGATGTCCCCCGTTCCAGTCAGGATCAGCCCAGCGCGTCACCAGCTTGGTGGAGGAACAGGACTGGAGCGTAAAAGTCAGCAGCAACAGACCAAGGACTCTGTACATCATTTTCATGGCATTTCCCGTTATCGACTCGGATACGGGAATTCTACCCCAAGCGGGACGAAAACCGGCATCGCGCTGGTATAATCACAGCTTGTTGTCATCAGACTGTCACAAACCATGCGTATATTCCGCATCACTTTTCACAATCAGGGTCAGGTTTACCAGCTGCATGCCGAGCAGGTGCGTCAGGGCGATCTCTATGGCTTTGTCGAAATCAGTGGCCTGCTGTTCAACGAACACACGACCGTGGTCATCGATCCGGCAGAGGAGCGCCTCAAGGATGAATTCTCCGGCACCAGCCGCATTCTGGTTCCCATGCACGCCGTGGTTCGTATCGATGAAGTGGAAAAACGCGGTCAGAACATGATCTTTGATGTGGGCGACAAGAGCAATATCACGCCCTTTCCCAGCTTTGGTCCTACCCCCGACAAATAATGCCACACAACAATCCAAGCCTGCAGGAACATATCCGCCGTCAGCGGGACATGCTCTACAACATGCTCCTCGACCCCATGAAACGGGCCGCACGCCGTTGCGCCCGGGTCTGGGATCAAAGAGAGCAACTGGATCAGGCGCTGATGAAGAGCATCGGCCAGGTGCCCTACTGCAGCTACCTGTATGCCATGGACCTGAATGGTCAGCAGATCAGCGCCAATGCCTCCCAGGATGGCCTGATCCAGGCTGACTTTGGGAGGGACCGTTCCCAACGCCCCTACATGCAAGAGCTAGACCCCAAACAGGACATGACCCTGTCCAGCGCCTATATCAGCCTGCGCGCCAACCGCCCTTCCCTGACAGCCGTACGCAAGGTGCGGGTGGATGGTGAACTGGTGGGCTATCTGGGTGCGGATTTCGATCTGCGTGATCTTCCCCTGACCAAGGAGCATTATTCAGAGCCTGGCCGCTGGCGGCAGATCAAGGGCGACCCGGCCATCCGTTCCCAGGTATTCCAGCAATGCCGTATTCAGAGCACCCTGGATGACAAGCTGGACCTGGTTTTGCCGGTTCTGGAGGAACTGGTGACAGAACATGGCGCCTTTCAATTCGAGATCCACTTCTCCAGCAGCCGCGCCACCCTCTGGTTCATGCATGATCCTTACCGCTACCATCTGGTAGAGATCGATGCCCTGACCGATCCTGACATCTGTCTGGTGTATCCCCACCATGTCTACCCCGGGGATGCGGTGATACCCAGGGACAGCATCCGCCCCATCCTGCAGACTTTCCGTCACCTGCGTTTTGCTGATGACACCATCTACCTGCGTGCGGGTTCCCTCAACCTGTTCAATGGTCTGGTTGGCCTCAATTTCTCCTGTGACGGCTCCCACTATATTCCCCATGACCAGTTTCTGGCCCGGGACTCCGAATTCTGGAATGGCATCTGACCACCGGATTTGCACACTTTTTCTCCCTTGATTCATCCTGCGCCACCCCGGATCATGGCCAAATGAACAGAAAAGCCATCATCGAAGACAAACTTCGCGCAGCCCTCGCGCCCCTGCACCTGGAAATCGTGGATGAAACCCACATGCACAGTGTGCCGGAGGATGCGCAGTCCCATTTCAAGGTCATCGCAGTATCCGAGGTATTCCAGGACAAGCCCCTGGTACAGCGCCACCGCCTGGTCAACAAGATCCTGGAAGCGGAACTCGCTGACGGCATTCACGCCCTGGCCCTGCACACCCTGACGCCACAGGAATGGTTCGACAAAGGTGCGAAAGCGCCACAGTCTCCTCCCTGCCTGGGCGGAGGAAAGAAATCATGAGCACCATCCGTTGGCTGCTGGGCAGGATCATCCTGTTTTTCGACTGGCTGACACAGCCCAAGAAGCCTGCCCACAGCCCGGAACATCAAGCAGAGCTGGATGCCCATACGCGCCACATGTCCCTGTACCAATACGCTGCCTGTCCCTTTTGTGTAAAGACCCGGCGCGCCATCCGGCGCCTGGGCCTGAATATCGAGCTGCGGGACGCAAAGAATGATCCCAGTTTCCGGCATGAACTGGAACAGGAAGGCGGCAAACAACAGGTGCCC
>JALWRH010000085.1 GCA_026994195.1 Sedimenticola sp.
GGATTCAACGTGCAGTTCCGCCACCCGGCGGTAGTCCCGGTGGAAAAAGGCCAGCAGGTTTTCCGCGAGATAACGCTGGTCCTCGGTGGTGAGGGTGCCCATGATGCCGAAGTCCACGCTGATGTAGCGGCCGCTGGGTTCTACGAAGATGTTGCCCGGATGCATGTCGGCGTGGAAGAAATTGTCCCGGAATACCTGGGTGAAGAAGATCTCCACGCCGCGCTCTCCCAACAGGGCCATGCTCACGCCCTGGGCTTTGAGCTTGTCCACCTCGTCCACGGGGGTGCCATAGACACGTTCCATGACCATGACATTGTTGCGGCAGTAGTCCCAGTGCACCCTGGGGATATATAGCATCTCGCTGTTCTCGAAATTGCGCCGCAGCTGGGAGGCATTGGCCGCCTCGCGCATCAGGTCCAGTTCATCGAAAATAGTTTTTTCGTATTCTTCCACCACTTCCACCGGGCGCAGTCGCCGGGCTTCCCGGGAATACTTTTGCGCCAGGTGAGCCAGGGTGTACATGAGATCCACATCCTTGCGTATGGCTTTTTCTATACCGGGCCGCACTACTTTGACAATGACCTCCTCGCCACTGTGCAGGGTGGCGGCATGCACCTGGGCGATGGAGGCGGAAGCCATGGGCTTGGCTTCGAAGCGGGCAAAGATATCCTCGACCTTGCCGCCCAGGGCTTTTTCCACGATGGCCTGGGACTGCGCCGCCGGGAAAGGAGGTACATCGTCCTGGAGCTTGACCAGCTCCTCAGCAATATCATCCGGGAGCAGATCCCGGCGGGTGGAGAGAATCTGGCCAAACTTGATGTAGATCGGTCCCAGGTCTTCCAGGGTGCGGCGGATGCGCACCCCGTAACCCGGCCGTTTGCCATGTTGCAGCCAGTAGAAAGGGGAAAGGTAACGGAAGAAACGGATGGGGCGGAACAGGTGCGCGGCAAGAATGAACTCGTCCAGGCCGTTCTTGGCCAGCACCCAGGTGATATGGATTACGCGCATGCCCTGGCGCAAGGGGATCATGGGTTTGTCTCCAGGGCTTTGTTCAGCAGGCGGATGCGGGCTTCCAGGCGGTCGGTGGCTTCGCGAATCTGGTCAACCTGGCTGATGAAATCCTCCACTTCCAGGGGATGCGGCAGGAGCCGGGCTTCTTCCACCAGGTATTCGCCCAGATCGGACTCCAGGCGGGCTCCGGTTTTTTTAGCCCAGTAGGCGGCGTGGCGGACGCTGTTGCCAAGCTGGTGGGCGATGATATCGCCGGTGAGCTTTGACAGCTGTTCTTCCCAGTCGATGTCCAGATTGCCCAGGGTGGCGCCAAAATCATGAGCCAGCCCCGTATCCCCGCTGATGCTCACCCGCCCGGCGAACAACTGCCGGCTGCCCTGTTCCTTGTCACCGCTGCGCAGAAGATCCAGGGGGCTGCCGCTGAGGAGGGCGTCGGGTTCCCCTTCGATGCTGCCCAGTAGCTGCAGCTCTCCCTTCTGGTCGGGGATGAAATACAAAGTGATCTCCGGGCCGCGCAGATGGATGCCAATGACTTTACCGTGGTGGCGGGCCAGCTTCTCCCGGGTAAAGGGATCCAGGCGCAGCAGGGCATTGATGCTGCTTTCCAGGGATGCCAGGACCAGATCGCGGGTGGACATAGAGGGTTCAACCCGCCTTGTTCATGGTGGATTGCGGATCCTGGCGCAGGGCTGGTGCGGCTGAGCGCCGCTCTGGAGCGAAAGTGGTAGCAGTAGCTACCACTTGAGTGAAGAGCAAGCTCAGGCGTGTCAGAACAAGCCAGGGCCGTGATAAGCTGAAGCCTATCATCAGTAGGGTGAAACGACATAGTAAAAAACTTGTATGCCAGTTCATCAGTTTTCTTTAGGCTTCAGCTGCCACCATGAATGAGGCGGGTTCAAAGCTTGAATCCGCGATGAATGGCGACAATGCCGCCGGTGAGGTTGTGGTAATCGCAGTTTTCGAAACCTGCTTCCTCCATCATCCCACGCAGGGTTTCCTGATCCGGGTGCATGCGGATGGATTCGGCCAGGTAACGGTAACTGTCCTCGTCGTGAGTCACCAGTTTGCCGATCTTGGGCAGCAGGCTGAAGGAGTACAGGTCATAGAGTTTTTCCAGGGGCTTGATCACAGGTTTGGAGAACTCCAGCACCAGGGCGCGGCCACCCGGGCGCAGGGCGGCATACATGGCGTTCAGGGCTTTCTGCTTTTCGGTGACATTGCGCAGGCCGAAACCGATAGTAATACAGTCGAAGCTGTTATCCGGAAAAGGCAGCTGTTCGGCATTCACCTGTGCGTAATCGATATTGCCGGCCCGTCCATGATCCAGCATGCGGTCACGACCGGTGACCAGCATGTTGGCGTTGATATCGGTCATCACTACCAGGCCATCGGGACCCACCAGGCCGGAAAACCTGTCGGCGAGGTCGCCGGTGCCTGAAGCCAGATCCAGTACCTGTTGCCCGGCACGTACCCCGGACAGCTCTACCGCAAAGCGCTTCCACAGGCGATGTACGCCAAAGGACATGAGGTCGTTCATGAGGTCATAGCGTGAGGCCACGGAATCGAATACGCCGCGCACCATGTCGGCCTTTTCTTCCTTGGCCACCTTGCGATAACCGAAATGGGTTTCTTCTTTTGGTTCGTTCATGTTCCTGTCTAGGGTAGGTCGGGCTTCAGCCCGACAATCATTCCCAGTTCGGCGCTTTTTATCGGGCTGAAGCCCGACCTACAGTCCGACCAGTGTGGGGAATAGCGGCCTGCTGTTCAGGAAGCCGGATCCTTGCGGGTGTATCCCACTTCCTTCAGCTCGTCCAGGTACTGTTGCCAGTACTGATCATAGTTCTTCCCCAGATTATACAGGGTTTCCCAGGAATAGATGCCGGTGTTGTGCTCGTCGTCGAAGTGCAGCACGATGGCATAGTTGCCCACGGGCTCGATCTGGTCGATATTCACTTTTTCGATACCTGTAGGCACCTTGCGCTGGCCGGGGCCATGCCCCATGACTTCCGCGGATGGGGAGAAGGCGCGCAAGTACTCCGCCGGGAGTTTGAAATTGGAGCCGTCATCGAAAGAGACTTCCAGCACCCGGGAGACCCGGTGCAGGTTGAGTTCGGTTGGGACAGGATGGGACATTGATGCTTCCTTGGAACAGATTTCAATGCAGGTAATTATGCATCAAAACAGGCAGTTTATGGCACACAGTTCATCCGGGTTAATATTGTGCCTGGTATGTCGTGGATTGGGGGGACATTCATGAAGTGTCAGAGGTACAGCCTGCCGGTTGCAGCTGCTGTGTTGTTACTGCTGTTGTTGTCGGGCTGTGTCGGCCAGTACCCGGCCCTATCGGCAAGCACTGACATAACAGATCGGTTTGAGGTGGCCTGGGCACCCTGGAATGAGCAGGACGTGAAGGAGATTCCCTCTTATGTCCTACACCTGGATTTTCGTCCCGTCCGCACAGTGCGTAACCTGGACCGGTTTGACCGGGAGATCTGGCTGAAGGCCGGGGTGCCGTCTTCCGGCGCGGCAGTGCTGGAGCTGCCCGTATACATGCTGGGGAAGGTGGATGCCTGGTTCCACATGGCCGATGGCCGCCTGTTTCATGATCGCTCGGGCACCTGGTATCCCTATGTGGAGAGAAACCAGAAACATGCCGGCATAGCATTTCCCCTGCCCGGGGAGGGTTCAGTGAAAGGTGTTCTGATGCGCATTCGCACTGGCGCACCAGTGAATTTCACCGCCTTGCTGTGGGATACCGAGCAGTGGGCGAACCATGCCTTTGGGCGGCAGGCCTGGTACGGGCTGTTTTTCGGCGGCATGCTGGCCCTGTTTCTGTACAACCTGTTTTTTGCCTTTTCCCTCAAGGATACTTCCTTTCTGTTCTATGTGGCCTACATGGCCTGTCTGGCATTGTCTGTAGTGCTCTACAGCGGTCTGGCTGAGGAATATTTCTGGCCAACCGGCAAGACAGTCTCCCTGGTACTCCTGGTGGCAGCCCTGGGGTCTTTTTTTGGTGTGGGATTCGTCAACCGTTTTCTGGGTGTCAGAACCCGGTATCCACGCCTGTTCTGGATTTCCACTTTGGTGGCCGGGACCGGGGTGCTGCTGGGGATAGGCATCACCTTGCAGCTTGCATTCCTCGATCAGCCTTTTATCGTGCCCCTGATGCATGTGACTTTTGTCCTGGGTCCCAGTTATTACCTGGGAATGTCTTTCTACAGTTATCTCAAGGGCGTCAGGCAGGCGCGCTTCCTGGCGCTGGGCATGAGCATACTGCTGACCTCGCTGTTTATCTACTTTCTGTTTACCTACGGGTATATTGCCTACAGCGGCTATGTGTACCATATTCTGGAAGCCGGGTTGCTGGCGGATGCCTTGCTGCTGTCACTGGCGCTGTCCGACCGGATCAAATTCCTCACTGAAGAAAAGCAGCGCCTGGACCGGAAATACGCCGAGATGCAGAAGCAGTTTGCCCGGGAGATGATTCGCATCGAGGAGCAGGAAAAGAAGAAACACGCCTCTATACTGCATGACAGCGTGGGACATGGCCTGCTGGTGATTCGCCAGCAACTGGATGATTTTCTGCGCAGGCACGGGGATGAAACGAGTGCAGCGCCAATTGGCGCCATGCAAAGACAGTGTTCGGAAGTGATGAATGAAGTACGCAGCCTGTCACACGAACTGCATCCCCATATCCTGTCCAAACTGGGCTTGAAAACCGCGCTGATGGCGGTTTTCAAGCGTTCTTTTCAACATCGCAACATCAGCTGGATAGCTGACATTGCAGATGATCCGGGGTTGCCCGCCAATGTGGAGACGGCCATCTACCGTATTGCCCAGGAGGCGATCAGCAATGCGCTGAAGTATGCGGAGGCCAGTGAATTTTATTTCTCCCTGACGCGAAACAATGGAGGCGTGGATGTTGAAATCAAAGATGATGGCAAAGGGTTTGCCCAGGGGCATGAATCCAAAGGTCTGGGCCTGAAAATGATGGAGGGCCATGTGCGTCTGCTGGCTGGGGTGTTTCAACTGCAAAGCGAGGTGGGCGAGGGTACGGTGATACGTTTTTCGATACCTTGTTGAAGTGGCGTCTACAGGGCGTCTTTGGTGAACTGCAGGAGTTGGTGCGGTCCTTTGAGATCGAGTTTGGCGCAGATGTTGCTCCGGTGATTCTGTACCGTGCGATAGCTGATGCCAAGATCCCGGGCAATTTCCTTGCTGGTTTTGAACCGGGCCACCGCTTCCAGAACCTGGCGTTCCATATCCGTGAGGGTTGCCAGCAGGCGCTGTTGCCCGCCATGCAGTGAAGGACTGACTTTTACGTGCGCGCCCAGGGAAGGGCTTATGTAGGTATTGCCGCTACGGACTTGTTCCATGGCGCTGATCAGGGTCTGTCCCGCCTCGTCCTTGAGTACATAGGCTTTCGCCCCCAGTTCCAGGGCCTTTTCCAGATAGGCTTCGTCATCATAGCTGGTCAGTATGATCACGGCAGTTTCCATCCTGGCGGCAGTGATGTTTTTCAGCACATCCAGTCCATCCATCCCGGGCAGCTCCAGATCCAACAGCAGCAGGTCCGGCCTGAGATGCGTCACCTGGGTCAGGGCCGACAGGCCGGTTTCCGCTTCCCCCATGATAACGACCCAGGGCAGTTCGGACAGTATATGCCTTACTCCGTGCCGGAAGATGGGGTGGTCATCGGCAATGATCAGTGTCTTTTGCTCAGGACTCATTTTCCATGTGCCGGGGTGAAATCTTGCCTCATGGCCAAATAATAGATTCATTTCTCCTGCTTGCCTATGAGTACATGTGCTCAGTGATCTAGGTATTGGCGTCCAGTTACATCCACCAAACCGAGTGCTAACCTGAAATCCAGCCGGTTGCAGAGATTTGATGCCCCGGGAGTCACAGGTTCGGGTCCTGCGGTTTTCTGCACCAGAACTCGCATTGGGTTCAGGCAATCCATGCAGTGATATCAACAACATTGTTCTACCAGAGAGGAATCATGAAAAAGCTAACAGCAAGAATTGGGTACAGGCCACTGGTGCTGGCCATTATGGGCATATTGTCGGCGGGAAATGTGCTGGCGGAAGACGAATCGGATCTTCGGGTGGCCGAGCTTGCCGCCGCCACCTATCCCTGTTCGGGGACAGTATTCAACGATGTGGACAGCAATCACTGGGCCTGTGGTTTCATCGAGGAATTTCTGAGCCTCAATGTCACCCAGGGATGTGTTGCCGATGATCCTGCCACGCCTGAAAACGAAGCGGCCTACTGTCCGGGTGCCACGGTTACCCGGGATCAGATGGCGGTATTCTTTGTGCGTGCTCTGGAGGAAACCCTGTTTGACGTGCTGGATGGCGCGGGCAATGGCCTGGATGCGGATAAGCTGGATGGTCAGCACGGGGACTACTACCGGGATTGGAACAACATGACCAATATCCCCTCGGATATCGCCAACGGTGATGCCGATACCCTGGGCTTTTTGGTTTGCGGGGATGGGGAAGTGGCCAAGTTTCAGGACTCTACCCTCAGCTGGGTTTGTGGCAATGACCTAGTGGGCAGCGGCGGTGGCGGTGATATCACTGGTGTGGCCGCGGGCACGGGCCTGAGTGGTGGCGGCACCTCCGGCGATGTGACCCTGAGTGTACAAGTGCCCCTGGCGCTCTCCGGTGCTGATAGTGGCGCGGTAGTAACGGGAACCAACACCGAATCCACGGGGTCTCCGGTGGGCGTCAAGGGTGTAGCTTCTGATGCTGGCAGCGCGACTTCAACCGGCGTGAAGGGGCAGTCCAACAGCTCCAGCGGTTACGGTGTCTGGGGCAATGCGCCTTTTGTAGGGGTATTTGGCCAGTCGGATACCTATGCGGTCTGGGGCAGCGCCACAGCCTCCGGAACCGGTACCGGCGTGACGGGACGGGGCGGCAGCACAGGCGTGGATGGCGAAGGCCGGGTTCTGGGTGTCAAAGGGGTGGCCACCACCACCAACAGCGTGAGCTATGGCGTCTATGGCGAGGCAAATACCAGCCTGGGTTATGGGGTCTGGTCGGAAGGCAATGCCCATGTGGAAGGGGATCTCACCTGGTCTGCCCACACTTCGCGCCTGTCCGTATCTCCTCCGGCGTTTCAGCCTGAGCGCAATGATTATACCTATCAGATCTATGGCTATTCACTGGTGCATGGATCAGTGGGCGGCAGCGGCGTGACCATCCCCTGGTATTTTGCTTCTGTACAGTTGCCGGATGGCGCTGTGGTGACCAAGTTGGATTTTTACTGGACGGATGGATCGGATTCTGATGGTGTCATGAGCCTGTACCGTTCGGATTTCGTGAACGATGCCCAGGAAAAGATGGCGGAGGCCTCTTCCAGTGGCGGCAGCAGCACAGGAAACACCACAGTGACAGGTTCATCTTCGGACAATACCATTGATTTCAGCACCATCGATAACAGTACATATAACTATTACCTGGTGTTCTCACCGTTTCCTGATGTCAATAATGCCAGTACGGAATTACGAGGCGTCGTGATCACCTATACAACGACGCAGCCTCACTGATCCGATTGTAATTCCAGGGCTTGGTTACTTCCTGGAACCGGCAGCTGCCTGAGGCAGCCGCCGGTTTTTTTGTACCGGAAGGCTGACTGCCATGGCGCGAGACTCTGCTACCCCAGGGTTAATGGACGCTGTTCCCTTCTCCCCTCCCCAACCCTCCCCACAAGCGGGGGAGGGGGTATTTCAGTGTATTTTCCACCAATGTTCATGAGCCGCAACGCGGATGACAGAAGAAATATGTCAGCTATCCCCTCTCCATCCGGGAGCGGGCTAGAGAAAAATATCCTCCATCCCCTCTCCCCCTGGGAGAGGGCCGGGGTGAGGGGTCATCAAAGAATGAAGCGCGTCAGATCCTCGTCTTCCGCCAGGTCGCCCAGATGACTGTCCACAAAGGGGGCGTCCACGGTAATGGTCTGGCCACGCAGGTTGCTTGCTTCGAAAGACACGCCTTCCAGAAGGCGCTCCATGACCGTGTGCAGGCGGCGTGCGCCGATGTTTTCCGTGCGCTCGTTGACTTCCCAGGCAATTTCAGCAATGCGCCGGATGCCGTCTTCGGTGAATTCCAGGTCCACACCTTCGGTAGCCATGAGAGCCTGGTACTGCTCCGTGAGGGAGGCGTCGGGTTCGGTAAGAATGCGGACAAAGTCGTCGCTACTCAGGGATGAAAGCTCCACCCGGATGGGCAGGCGCCCCTGGAGTTCAGGAATCAGATCTGACGGCTTGGACAGGTGAAAGGCGCCGGAGGCGATGAACAGGATATGATCGGTCTTGACCATACCGTGCTTGGTAGAAACGGTGCAGCCTTCTACCAGGGGCAGAAGATCGCGCTGCACACCTTCCCGGGACACGTCGGCCCCCTGGCGCTCGGCGTTGCCGGTGACCTTGTCCAGTTCATCCAGGAACACGATGCCCTGCTGCTCCACCATTTCGATGGCGCGCAGTTTCAGGTCTTCGTGGTTGATCCGCTTGCCAGCCTCTTCCTCGCGCAGGAGCTTGAAGGCGTCCTTGATGCGCAGTTTACGTCTGCTCGTGCGGCCGCTGCCCAGGTTCTGGAACATATTCTGCAACTGGCTGGTCATTTCCTCCATGCCTGGGGGAGCCATGATCTCCACGCCAATAGGATTGTCACTGAGTTCCACCTCGATTTCCTTGTCATCCAACTCGCCCTGACGCAGCTTCTCGCGGAACTTGTCCCGGGTGCTGCTGGATATGGCGGGTTCGGGTTTGGCATCTTCCTCCCAGGCGCTCACCCGGGGTGGCGGCAGAAGAATATCCAGTATCCGCTCCTCAGCGGCCTGGGCGGCAACATCCTGCACTTTGTTCAGTTCCTGTTCCCGCACCAGGTTCACCGCGGCATCCGCCAGATCGCGGATGATGGAATCCACTTCCCGGCCCACATAGCCCACCTCCGTGAATTTGGTGGCCTCCACTTTCAGGAAAGGGGCATTGGCCAGGCGGGCCAGGCGGCGGGCGATTTCGGTCTTGCCCACGCCGGTGGGGCCAATCATGAGGATGTTCTTGGGCGTGATCTCGTTGCGCAGGGATTCGTCCACCTGAGTGCGGCGCCAGCGGTTACGCAGGGCGATGGCCACAGCGCGCTTGGCGCTATCCTGGCCGATAATGTGCTTGTTCAGTTCCTGGACGATTTCCTGGGGGGTGATTACAGCCATGATTCAGTCGCACTCCAGTTCTTCGATGACGCGGTTGTGGTTGGTATAGACGCAGATGTCAGCTGCAATGGCCAGCCCCTTTTCGACGATTTCCCGGGCGGACAGTTCCGTGTTCTCCAGCAGGGCCAGTGCAGCGGACTGGGCGAAGGGGCCACCGGAACCGATGGCCATGAGATCGTTTTCCGGTTCCACTACGTCGCCATTGCCGGTGAGGATCAGGGAGGCCTTCTGGTCCGCCACGCACAGCAAGGCTTCCAAGCGGCGCAGCATGCGGTCCGTGCGCCAGTCCTTGGCCAGTTCCACGGCAGCGCGCACCAGGTGGCCGGAGTGTTTCTCCAGCTTGCCCTCGAAACGCTCGAACAGGGTGAAGGCGTCGGCAGTGGCCCCAGCAAAACCTGCCAGCACCTGCCCCTTGTACAGGCGCCGCACCTTGCGTGCGTTGCCTTTCATGACCGTGTTGCCCATGGAGACCTGACCGTCGCCGCCGATAACGACCTTGCCATTGCGGCGAACCGATAAAATCGTGGTGCCTCTGAACTGTTCCATGCCGACAGAATCCGCTGGTTGTTGGAAAGGAGGGAATTTTACCCCATCCGGGCGGGAATGCCCGAACGGGATTTCAGCGCCTGGTCAGCGATGGGTGCGCCAGCGGAACGCCATGCCTGTGGCCAGGAGCAACAGGGCCAGGGCCAGCAGGGCGTTGCGGCCCAGGCTGGGAATGCTGGCGGCTGTGCCGGCTGCATTCTGCAGTTGCTGAACACGTTCTTCCATCAGATGCCCGAAATAGGGGGCAGCAATATCTTCCAGGGGGGCACCATGGCCATCTTCCTGCCAGGCCTTGGCATCGAGCAGGAAGCGGAAGCTGCGCCGGTAGATGAGGCGTGCTCGTACCTGCATCTGGCGGATGCCCGGAGGCACCTGGAAACGATACTGGCTGAGATCATGGCTCAGGGCAGGGATGCGGTTGTCCAGGGTGATGCCTGTGGCGTCGGTGAAAAAAGTCGGGCCGTTGCCGTTGGCGTCATGATTGATCTTGGCAAACAGCTTGCCCGGCAGGCCGGCGTAGTAGCCCTGAGCAGGATCGCCCACGCCTCCCAGTTCATGAACCTGCTGGTTGCCGGTATAGGCGAGAGGCTGATCCGGTGAACCCTGGTCTGCATCCCAGGCTTCCACCAGCAGGATCATATTGCGGATGGTCACCCCGCTGGGCACATGATGCCCGGTGGCGTGGTTGTAGATGTCCGCGTCCACGATCAGCTCACCGTTCACGATGCGGGAATCGAGGGTCAGCTCCACGGCGTTTTCCAGGTACTCCGGGGTGGTGCCAAGAATCTGGTGGGAACGCACTGCATCGGGATCCCTGGCCGGGGGCGTGATGGCCTGGCATACACGGCCACCGTTTACTGCGGGCATGTGGCAGTCCACGCAGGTCTGATACTGGGGAGAAGCCGGATCGCCATAAGGGGAGCTGGCCCATTCAGAATAGGTTGGTTCCGAAGTGATGCCATCGAACTGGCCGTTGTCATGGATATCGTTCTTGTCCTGGTGGCAGGCCCCGCAGACTTCGGCCACCAGCTGGGGCTGGTAGGAGGGTTCCATGGTGCCGGGGATGTTGAAGCTCACATCGCGCAGTACGCCATACTGAACCTGGCGACCGGATGGGGGGCGGGTGACGGTGACAGAATCCGGGTGCAGACCCGGGAAGTTGATACGGCTTTCGTCGATGTCTGCAATCTTGTGGCATATCTCGCAGGAAACGCCGTGGGCGACGCCGGAAGGGGGTATGCCGGGAGGGTTGAGCAAGGCCGTGTCCGGGTTTTCCAGCCAGTACTGGGGTTGGTGGCAGGAGGCGCATTCCGAGTTCTGGTTGACGCTGGCATGAACGGAATCCCGCACATAAACGAAGCCGCCCATGCCGCCAGGCGTGCCGCTGCCATCATAGATGTCATGTACCCAGGTGTTGAGTCCCGCCTTGGCCATGGGTGTGTCCTGCCACTGGGCCAGTTGCTCTGTATGACAGAAGCTGGCGCAGTTATCCGGTGCCAGCAAGGAATAGGCCAGGTTATCCGTCTGGGGCGAGGGAGTCAGGGAAAGGTTCAGGCCGGAGGCGGGTGAGCCGGTACCGATGGAGGCGGAGTAGAAACCTTTGGCGGCCCCCACGAGTGTGATGCCGGATGGTGTAGCCGGCAGGTCCAGGGTGAAACTGCCATCTGCGGCTGTCTGAGTGCGGTTGAACAGCCCCTGGGCGCTAACCCAGGCATTGCCCAGGGGTTGCCCGGTGTTGCCATTGGTCAGAATCCCGCTCACCGGGTCTGCCTGTACGGAAAATACTGCCAGCAAGCATAGCCCGGCTATCAGGCGAAATATCATCAGTGAGTCCCCGCTTATTCGAATCCGTCAGAAAAAATGGTGCCAAGAGTGGTGATCCTGGATACTTCATTGCCATAGATGACGTAAATCTCTCCTCCGGGATCTTCGCCAAAGGTGGTCAGGCCGAAGGGCCCGTCATGAGCGGCCTCCACCAGCCAGTTCCCTCCGGAAGGCGTGGCCCCCCAGATGACGCCGCTGCAATAGTCGCCAAAGAAGTACACGCCCTTGAGGTCCGGGTAGCGGCTGCCGCGGTATCGATAGCCGCCGGTCACAGAACATTCTGCGCCGTGTGCGTATTCGATGATGGGGTCTACCATGTCGGGAGCGGGGCAACCGGCGCGGTTGCTGAATGTGTGGGTGCCTTCTCGGCAGGCCCATCCATAGTTCTCACCCCCACTGGAAGCGGCAGGCTGAAAATCGATTTCTTCCCATTCCCCTTGGCCAACATCGCCTATCCACAGGTCGCCGGTCTGCCGGTCGAAGCTGAAGCGCCAGGGATTGCGCAGTCCCCAGGCCCATATCTCCGGGCGTATGCCTGCCTGGCCGACGAAAGGGTTGCTCGAAGGAATGGCATAGGGAGATCCACCATCCACGTCGATACGCAACAGACTGCCCAGCAGGGTGCTCCTGTCCTGGCCATTGTTGTGTGGATCACCGCCGTCCCCACCATCGCCCATGCCGATGTAGAGATAGCCATCAGGACCGAAGGCCAGCTGCCCGCCGTTGTGGTTGCCGTAGGGCTGATGAATGGTCAGTATGCAGACTTCACTGTCAGGATCCGCAACGTCCGGATTGCCAGCGCTGACGCTGAAGCGTGATATCACTGTATCGTCAAAGTCAGCTCCGCAGGTGTTTCCTTCAGCCGAGTAATCCACATAGAAATAGCCGTTGCTGGCGTAGTCGGGATGGAAGACCACCCCCAGCAGGCCGGTTTCCCCGCCACTGCGGATGCGGTCGCTGATGTCCAGGAACGGAGTGCTCAACAGGGTGTTGCTGTTGGGCTTGTAGATGCGGATTCTGCCCACCTGCTCGTTGATGAACAGGCGGCCCCCGTCAGCATCGTTTCCTGCATGGGTCAGACCAATGGGTGCAGACAGCCCGGAAGTGATGACAGGTTGTAGCTCGATCTGGGGCAGGGCGAGGGCCAGTCCAGGCAGCGCGAGGAGAAAGGAAAGCAGGTTTTTCATGATGACTCCATCTGGTGAACATGCAAACGTAACGGGCGCCACCAGCCGGGCTTGCATGCAGGGATGCGGATATTCCTTGTTCTGGGTTTCAGTGTAGTGTAGCTCAGGAAGAAAACAACATCCGCTACCGTTTTGATGCCGAAGTTGCCAAATACGTCAGGTTGCGAGGTGGATGGGGTTTGGGGCCGGCACGTCCGTGGGGCGATATTCCTGAAGTTTATGGTCTTGTACGCCCATGTCTTTCAGAAGTCTGCAAAGCCTGCTGATATGTTGGGCAGGAATACCGGGATCCAAGGTGGTGCGAACCTGCAGGGGCACGCCGCCGCGCAATGCCAGCGCCAGGCTTTCCCAGGCCCTGGCGCCGGATGTGGGCACCCCGGTAAGGGATTCATAGTGTTGCGGCAGTTCCTTGATATCCAGTCCTATCCAGTCAAGCAGGGGCAGCAGTTTTTCCAGGCGTTCCGGGTAACAGCCTGCCGTGTGTAGGCCGATCTTGTAGCCAAGGCATTTGGTGTCCCGGATGGCCTGAGGCAGTCCCGCCTGGGCTGTGGGTTCCCCGCCGCTGAACACCACGGCGTCCAGGAAGCCCTGGCGCTGTTCCAATTGCGCCAGAACATCCTTCCAGTCCAACATCTGATGGCCGCGGGCGGGCAGCAGATGAGGGTTGTGGCAGTAGCCGCAGCGCCAGGGGCAGCCCTGGCAGAACACCACGGCGGCCAGCTCGCCGGGATAATCGATGCTGGTGAAGGGGACGAAGCCGCCTACCCGGAGCGGGGAATCCGGCATTCTTCAAAGTTCCTGCGTTCTGCGTACTCGGACTGCTTGCCGGGGTTGAAGGAGGTCACGGGCCGGTGATAGCCCATGACCCGGGTCCAGATCTCGCAGCGGGTGCGTTCTTCGTCTTTCAGTATGGTGTTTACCTGTTGCATTGTGTGCCTCCTTATTGAATTCAGGTGGGCCGGGCTTCAGCCCGACATCCGGGGTTCTTTCGTCGGGCTGAAGCCCGACCTACGCGACCGATCCATGGCGGAGTTCCTTGCGAGCCAACAGTTCCTCATCACACCGGGGGCAGAATTCGTGTTCCCCTTCCAGATAGCCATGCCTGGGGCAGATGGAGAAAGTGGGCGTGATGGTGATATAGGGCAGGCGGAAGTTCTTCAGGGCGCGTTTCACCAGGCGTTTGCAGGCCTCGCTGCTGGACAGGCGCTCGCTCATGTACAGGTGCAGCACCGTGCCCCCGGTGTACTTGCCCTGCAGCTCCTCCTGCATGGCAAGCGCCTGGAAGGGGTCGTCCGTGTAACCCACGGGGAGCTGGGAGCTGTTGGTGTAGTAGGGCTTCTCTGGCGTGCCCGCCTGGAGGATATCCGGCCAGCGTTTCCTGTCTTCCCTGGCGAACCGGTAGGTGGTGCCTTCCGCCGGGGTGGCTTCCAGGTTGTACATATTGCCCGTGGCTTCCTGGAACTCCACCATGCGGGCGCGGATGTGGTCCAGCAGCCGCACGGCCATGGCATGACCTTCTGCCGTGGTGATGTCCTGCCGGTCGTTGCTGAAATTGCGGATCATCTCGTTGATGCCGTTCACGCCGATGGTGGAGAAATGATTGCGCAGGGTACCCAGGTAGCGTTTGGTGTAGGGGAACAGGCCCGCGTCCATGTGACGTTGGATGACCTTGCGCTTGATTTCCAGGCTGTTGCGCGCCAGTTTCAGCAGCTCGTCCAGGCGCGCCAGGAGCGCTGTTTCATCACCTTTGTGCAGGTAGCCCAGGCGGGCGCAGTTGATGGTCACCACGCCGATGGAGCCGGTCTGCTCCGCTGAGCCGAACAGGCCGTTGCCCCGCTTGAGCAGCTCCCGCAGGTCCAGCTGCAGGCGGCAGCACATGGAGCGCACCATGTTGGGCTTGAGTTCCGAGTTGAGGAAGTTCTGGAAATAGGGCAGGCCGTACTTGGCGGTCATGGCGAACAGCCGCTCGGCGTTCTCGCTTTCCCAGGGAAAGTCCGGGGTGATGTTGTAGGTGGGAATGGGAAAGGTGAATACCCTTCCCCGGGCGTCTCCCGCGGTCATTACCTCCATGTAAGCGCGGTTGATGAGATCCATCTCCCGCTGCAGCTCGCTATAGGTGAAGGGCATTTCCTCGCCGCCGATGACGGGCACCTGTTCACGCAGGTCTTCCGGGCAGACCCAGTCGAAGGTGAGATTGGTGAAGGGCGTCTGGGTGCCCCAGCGGGAGGGTACGTTGAGGTTGTAGATGAGTTCCTGGATGTACTGGCGCACCTGGGCGTAGTCCAGACTGTCCTTGCGCACGAAAGGCGCCATGTAGGTGTCGAAGGAACTGAAAGCCTGGGCGCCGGCCCACTCATTCTGCAGGGTGCCCAGAAAGTTGACGATCTGTCCCACGGCGGAGGACATATGCTTCGGCGG
>JALWRH010000086.1 GCA_026994195.1 Sedimenticola sp.
GGTCTGCAGTTGTTCCACGGCAGCGGCGCGGAAGGTGTCTCCCGCGGCGAGCATCACTGTCTGGCCCTCGTCCTGGAGTTGTTTTGCCAGCTTGCCAATGGTGGTGGTCTTGCCCGCGCCGTTGATGCCCACCATGAGAATCACCTGGGGGCGGCCCGGGGCGGGCTGCTTCACCGGCGCGTCGGTTTTCTCCAGGATCTCTTCCAGGAGTTCCTTGAGAGCATCCACCAGGGCCTGAGGATCGGACAGGGTTTTACGCGCCACCCGGTCCGTGAGTTCGTCGATGATGCGCCGGGTGGCGTCCACGCCCACGTCGGCGGTGAGCAACAGGGTCTCCAGGTCTTCCAGGAGTTCATCGTCGATCTTCTTGCGGCCCAGCACCAGGCTGGCCAGGCCATCGGTGAAGTTGGCCCGGGTGCGGGCCAGGCCGGATTTGAGGCGCTGGAACAGGCCGGGCTTCTTCTGTTCTTCATCTGGTGTGGCGCTTTTTTTCTTGCCGAAGCCGAACATGGTCGTTTCCCGTTGAATCCTTGGACAACAAGGACAGGTTTTGAAAGAATGGAACTTTACCATATTTGGGGATTCGAACTGCTTATGCGTACCTTCTGCAGCCTGTTGTTGTGCCTGTTCAGCCTGACGGCCCTGGCCGGGGGGGACAAGGTAGAAGAGTTCATGCTGGACAATGGCATGAAGGTCATCGTCAAGCCGGATCACCGCGCCCCGGTGGTGGTCAGCCAGGTGTGGTACAAGGTCGGATCGAGCTACGAATTACCGGGCACCACGGGCGTATCCCACGTTCTGGAACACATGATGTTCAAGGGCACCCGTCATGTGGCGCCGGATGAATTCTCACGCATCATTGCGGCTCTGGGAGGCAGTGAGAATGCTTTTACGGGCATCGATTACACGGCTTACTTCGAGACCCTGTCCAAACAGCATCTGGAGCGCGCTCTGGAGCTGGAGGCCGACCGCATGCAGAATCTGCTGTTGGATGAAAAGGAGTTTCAGCGGGAGGTGGCCGTTGTACGTGAGGAACGCCGCCTGCGCACGGACGACGACCCCAATGGCCTGCTCTGGGAGCAGTTCAACGCCGTGGCCTGGCGGGTCTCGCCTTATCGCAACCCGGTCATTGGCTGGATGCACGACCTGGAAGTCATGACCGTTGCCGATCTGCAAAAGTGGTACGACCAGTGGTATTCCCCGGACAATGCCGTGTTGGTTGTGGTGGGAGATGTGGTGCCGGTGAAAGTGCAG
Organism: Sedimenticola sp.; assembly: GCA_026994195.1. Classification (GTDB taxonomy): domain Bacteria; phylum Pseudomonadota; class Gammaproteobacteria; order Chromatiales; family Chromatiaceae; genus Thiolapillus. The sequence continues at coordinate 1,255 of JALWRH010000086.1, forward strand.
GCCCTGGCGAAAAAGCATTTCGGGCCCATTCCCGCACGCAAACATGAACCCTGGCGCCAGCGCCCGGAACCGGAACAGAAAGGACCGGTGCGCATGCGCCTGGAAGTTCCCGCGGAGCAGCCGATGCTGCTGCTGGGTTACAAGACACCCGCCATGGCGGACCTGAAGGATCCGTCGGAAGCCTATGCCCTGATGGTGCTCAACTCTATCCTGGGAGATGGCGACAGCTCCCGCCTGACGTCAGCTGTGGTGCGTCAACAGGAGCTGGCAGTATCCGCCAGCAGCAGCTATGACGCCTTCAGCCGCCTCTCCGGTCTCCTCGAAATCCAGGCCATCCCCGGCAAGGACAGCAGCCTGGATGATCTGGAATCCGGGATTCTGGCCCAGGTCAGGCGTCTGCAGAACGAACCTGTCAGCAAGCAGGAGCTGCAAAGCGTCATCAACCGCACCCTGGCGTCCAAGGTGTTTGCCCGGGATTCCATGTTCTACCAGGCCATGCTCATCGGCATGCGCGAGACCAACCGTTATGACTGGCGCAGCCTGGATGCAGAGCTGAAGCACATCCGGGAAGTGACCGCGCAGCAGGTGCAGGCGGTGGCGCGCAAATACCTGGTGGAAAAGCATCTCACAGTGGCCCGCCTGGAGCCGGTCAAGGATACCAAGCCTGCCGCACAGGAGAAAAAATCATGATGCGCATGTTGTGGTCGTTGATGTTTGTGCTGTTCGCGGGACAGGCCCTGGCCATCGAGGTGCAGTCCTGGCAGACCCAGGGAGGCACCCGGGTCATGTATGTGCATGTGCCGCAACTGCCCATGGTGAACCTGCAGGTGATGTTCGATGCCGGCAGCGCCAGGGACGGGGAACTGCCGGGTCAGGCAAACCTCCTCAATGAATTGTTGTTGGAGGGCGCGGGTAAATGGAATGCCGATGAATTGGCCCGGGAACTGGAATCCCGGGGCATTGAAGTCAGCACCCACACGGGACGGGACATGGCCAGCATCACCCTGCGCAGTCTCAGTGACAAGAATATCCTGACGCCGGCGCTGGACATGCTGGCAGCCATGGTGTCCGCTCCGGGGCTGGATCCCGCCGCCATCGAGCGGGTGAAGGCGCGCACTCTGGCCGAGCTGCGTCTGGCCAGCCAGTCAGCCGAAGAAGTAGCCGACCGGGAAATGATGCAGGCCCTTTACGGTGATCATCCCTATGCCCATGATCCCCTGGGAACCGAAACCTCTCTGGGGCAGATCGATGCGGCGGCATTGCGGGCATTCCATCAGCATTATTACACTCAGGCCAACGCTGTGGTGGCCCTGGTGGGGGATGTGGACCGCACCCAGGCCGAGATTCTCGTGGCGCACGTGCTGGATGGCCTGCCGGTGGGACAGAAGGCGGCTCCTCTGGCGCAACCGAAACCCGGGAAGGCCCGTGTCTTGCACAAGGACTTTCCGGCTTCCCAGACCCATCTCTACCTGGGCATGCTGGGCATCAGCCGCGAAGATCCGGATTATTTTCCTCTCGTCGTCGGCAATCATATTTTAGGCGGTAGCGGCCTGACTTCCATCATGGGGGAAGAGGTGCGCAACAAACGTGGGCTGTCCTATGGGATTTCCAGCTATTTTTCGCCTTTGCGGGTGGCCGGCCCCTGGATGCTGACAGCCCAGACCAAGAACAGTCAGGCCAGAAAGACCCTGGAGCTCATGACTTCATTGCTGCGGGATTTCATCGACGAAGGCCCTACGCGGAAACAGCTTCAGGCCGCCAAGAAACACCTTGCGGGGGGCTTTCCCCTGAAGCTGTCCAGCAACAAGAAGATACTCAGCCAGATTAGCACCATGGCTTTCTATGATTTGCCTCCGGACTGGCTGGATACCTGGCCTGCGCACGTGGAGCAGGTGACCCGCGCCCAGATCCATCGCAGTTTCCGCCGGCGCATGCCTATGAAACACCTGATCCAGGTGACCGTAGGCGGCGGGAAATAGTTGGGCGGGCGCAGTAACAGCATTCGTATCATCGGCGGCGAATTCCGTGGACGGCGCCTGCCTTTCGCCCGTCTGCCCGGGTTGCGTCCTACCGCCGACCGCTTGCGCGAAACCCTGTTCAACTGGCTGCAGGGACAGGTAGAAGGCGCTGTGTGCCTGGATCTTTTCGCCGGCAGCGGCGCCTTGGGACTGGAAGCCCTGTCCCGGGGCGCGGATTTCGTACGCCTGGTGGATCAGTCTCGTACCGTGGTTCGCCAACTGCAGCAAAACTTGAGCGTTCTTCAGGCTGAATCCCGGGCCGAGGTGGTGGCAGGCGATGCCTTGCGTCTGCTGGGCAGGGATGCCGATCGTTCTTTCGATCTGGTGTTTCTCGATCCGCCATTTGCCCGGGACTGGCTGGAGAGTGCCAGCGGCCTGCTGGAAAACAATGGCTGGCTCAAATCCCACAGTTGGATCTATCTGGAGCAGGACAGCCACAAGGACTGGCCTCAGACCCCGCCACAGTGGCGCCTGCACCGGGAGGCCAGGGCCGGACAGGCTGCCTGCCGCCTGTTTCAGCGTGATACAATGAAAAATTGATTCGGCTTTCTGATTTTTATCAATGCTCACAGCAGTTTATCCCGGTACATTCGACCCCATTACCAATGGTCACACGGACCTGGTGGCCCGCGCCTCCAAGCTGTTCGGGCGGGTGATCGTGGCGGTTGCCAGGGACACGGCCAAAGCCACTTTTTGTGATCTGGATCAGCGCGTGGAGCTGGCGCGGCTGGTATTGGCGGATTTCCCCAATGTGGAAGTGGTGTCCTTCTCGGGCCTGCTGGTGAAATTCTGCCAGGCGCAGAAGGCGGAAGTGGTCATACGTGGCTTGCGCGCCGTATCTGATTTTGAGTATGAATTTCAGCTGGCGGGGATGAACCGCCGGCTGGCGCCGGACGTGGAGACCCTGTTCCTGACTCCGGCTGAACAATATGCTTTCATATCCTCGTCACTTGTGCGGGAAATAGCGCGACTGGGGGGAGATGTGGCAGAATTCGTCCATCCCGCGGTGCAGATGGCACTGACGGAAAATTTATCTGAATAACTTAAGCGGAGTAAACCCATGGCCCTGATGATTACCGATGAATGCATCAACTGCGATGTATGCGAGCCCGAATGTCCCAATGGCGCTATTTCCATGGGGGAAGAGATCTATGAGATCGATCCCGATCTTTGCACTGAGTGTGTCGGTCATTACGAAGAATCGCAGTGCGTGGAAGTCTGCCCGGTGGATTGCATCATCGTCGATCCCAACCATCAGGAAACCGAGGAAGAGCTGCGTGCCAAATACGAACGCATCACCGGCGAGTCTGCCTGAGCCGCGGGTAAAACCAACACCGGGAAAAGCTCCGGCCCAAGGCTGGAGCTTTTTTATTTTTGGCCTGTTGTTCCTGTCCCTGGTCCAGGCGGCGGAGCGCCCGCCCGCGGCGGCCGTGGCTTCAGCTCATCCGGCAGCGACCCGGGCGGGGCTGGAGATTCTTCAGGCAGGGGGCAATGCGTTCGATGCGGCTGTGGCTGTAAGCGCGGCCCTGGCTGTGGTGGAACCCTACAGTTCTGGTCTGGGTGGTGGCGGTTTCTGGTTGCTGCACCGGACCAGGGATGGTTACGAGGTCATGATCGATGGCCGGGAGAAGGCGCCTCTGGCCGCCAGCCGTGACATGTATCTGGATTCAAAGGGAGAACCGGTGAAAGGCGCATCCGTTGATGGCCCCCTGGCGGCGGGTATTCCCGGAGAACCGGCGGCCCTGGCCTACCTGGCCAAACACTACGGGCGCCTGCCTCTCAAACAAAGCCTGCAACCGGCTATCCGTCTGGCCGAGGAAGGCTTCAAGGTCACCCCGCACTACCGGCGTATGGCTGCTTTTCGCCTGGATGTTCTACGGGCATCGCCAGGTGCGGCCAAGCAGTTTCTGCTGAACAGCCAGGTGCCACCTGTTGGCCACATCATCCGCCAGCCGGATCTGGCCAAGACCCTGCGCGCCCTTGCGCTCAAGGGAAAGGCAGGTTTCTACGAGGGAGAGGTGGCCCAGCGCCTGGTGCAGGAAAGCCGGCGCCATGGGGGTATCTGGAGCCTGGCGGATTTCCGCCAGTACCGGGTGAAGGAACGCAAGCCCGTAGTGGGCCGTTACCGCGGGTGGCGCATCGTGAGCGCTGCGCCCCCATCATCAGGCGGCGTGGTGCTGCTGGAAATGCTCAACATGCTCAGCGCCAAGGATTTGAACGGTCTGAAGCCGGCAGACCGGGTTCATTACCTGGTGGAAGTCATGCGTCGGGCCTACGCTGATCGTGCCCGCTGGCTGGGCGATGCAGACTATGTTCAGATGCCTCTGCAGCGCCTGATGTCCATGGCGTATGCCCGGCAACTCGCCAAGAGCATCGTCATGAACAAGGCGACGCCCAGCAGCAGCCTGGACAGTGTGCGTCCCGAAGGCCATGACACCACCCATTTCTCTATTCTGGATAAAGACGGCAATCGCGTGGCGGCAACCCTGAGTATCAATTATCCCTTTGGTTCCGGTTTTGTAGCCGAAGGCACGGGGGTGCTGTTCAATGATGAAATGGATGATTTCTCCATCAAGCCCGGGGTGGCCAATGTGTATGGTCTGGTGGGCGCCGAGGCCAATGCTATCGCGCCGGGCAAACGAATGCTGTCCAGCATGTCGCCGACCTTCATAGAAAACCCGGATCATGTCGGCATTCTCGGTACTCCTGGAGGGTCGCGCATCATTACCATGGTGTTGCTGGGGGTACTGGAAGCTGTGGAAGGCAGAAACGTGGAAACCTGGGTAAGCCGCCCACGCTTTCACCACCAGTATCTGCCGGATGTCATTCAGGTGGAGCCCGGTGCCTTCGATGCCGGCTTGAAAGCCGCCCTGGAGCGGAAAGGGCATGTTCTGGATGTGAAACGCCGTCCTTGGGGAAACATGCAGGCCATTCACTGGGATCGCCGGGAGCAGCGGGTGGAAGCCGCCAGTGATCCCCGGGGAATGGGTGCGGCACAAGTTGAGCCGCATTGAGGAAGAGATGCCATAGCAGTCCAACCGGAGTGGAGCAAACCTATGAGAAAACCAGCGACTGGAAGCTTTGGGATGAAGCGATGTTTGGCAATGTCGGCTGTTCTGTTGTTGCTGTTGGCAGCCGCTGGCGCGCAGGCTTATCCGGCCTTTGTTTATGGGGATTATGAATTAAGTGAAGACAGTGATCCTGCTGTGCATGCCCTGGTCGAGGAAGGGGCGCGGCTGGTGGCTGGCGAACCGCGGCAGGCGCGGCAACGCCTGGTTCAGGCGTTGAAAAAGGTTTCTCAGGGCATGTCCATCGATGAGTATGACTACCTTTGGACCCAGTATGGACTCATGAAGGCTACCATGGAGGCAGGCTCCGCGGACTTTGGTCCAGGCACTCCAAAAGAGTATGAGCAGGTTGCCCGCCATGTTCTTGGATTTCTGGATCAACAGGGGAATACCGGGGAATGGGTTTACACGGAACTGGGCGCTTTCCGTATGGAGCTGTACCGGACTGCCGCCAACGGCCTTGCCTGGCAGATGATGGAGTCCGGCAGGAATCTGGAGAAAGCCCTGGCGATAATCAACAAAGGCATACAGAAGGCTTCCCGGGGCGAAGAAGACGACTACATGCTGGATACCAAGGTGCGGATTCTGTTGAAAATGGACAAGAAGCAGGAGGCCTGGCGCATCGTGGCCCAGGTTCTGGACCAGGATGCGGAATTCGGGGATTTTCAGGATATCCGCCAGGATCCGGAGTATAGAGCCTGGAAAAATGCGGATTGAGGGGTGAAAAATCCTCCGTCATTGATTTTTCGCGTTACAATATAACAATATGGCAAAGTATTTCTGGAGCTAAACCGAGAATGGCAAGAGTAACTGTAGAAGATTGTCTTGATCATGTGGACAATCGTTTCAACCTGGTGCTGCTGGCATCCAAACGCGCCCGACAACTGGAGAATGGGGTGGAGCCCCTGGTGCCCTGGGACAATGACAAGCCTACTGTCGTGGCCCTGCGTGAAATTGCAGCCGGTCTGATTACCAACCAGACCATCGATGAGCAGGTCGAAACCCCAGAAGAATCCATTGACGACGAACTGGCTGCGGCCCTGGCACAGGAAGTTCAGGCAGCGCTGGACGGCGGCTTGTAAGTACGCACCCCGGTGGCCACTTCACTGCCTGTCGAACCCGAAGGCAAATGGCCACCGATCGCGCCTGTGCGCGACAACGGGGGGGGTGGCCCCCGTTACCTGATCAGCGACCTCTGCACCTACCTGGAATCCTATCTGCCCCCTGAGCAGGTGCGGGAGGTCTATCGCGCCTACCTGTTTGGCGCTGAGGCTCACAAGGATCAGAAACGCCTGTCCGGAGAACCTTATATCTGCCACCCGGTGGCCGTGGCACGCATCCTTGCGGAAATGCGCATGGACTACCAGTGCCTGATGGCGGCGATCCTGCACGATGTCATCGAGGATACCCCCACGGCCAAGGATCAGCTGGCCGAAGAATTCAGCGAAGAAATCGCGGAACTGGTGGACGGCGTCAGCAAGCTGGCCAAGATCGGTTCCCTGAGCCGCGCCGAGGCCCAGGCGGAAAGCTTCCGCAAGATGATGCTGGCCATGACCCGGGATATCCGGGTGATCCTCATCAAGCTGGCAGATCGCCTGCACAACATGCGCACCCTGGGGGTGATGCGCCCGGACAAAGCGCGCCGTATTTCCCGGGAAACCACGGAGATCTACGCTCCCATTGCCCAGCGCCTGGGCATCAACAGCCTGCGCGTGGAGCTGGAAGACCTGGGTATGGCGGCGTACTATCCCTGGCGTTACCGGGTCATCGATGAGCGCCTTAAGCGGCTGCGCGGGCATCGCAGGGAACTGGTGAACAGCGTGGAGCAGGCCATGCGCGACCGCCTGGCCCAAGAGGACTTCAAGGGAGAAGTCAGCGGCCGGGAGAAGCATATCTGCAGCATCTACCGCAAGATGCGTGACAAGCACCTGTCCCTGAGCGAAGTGGCGGACGTATTCGCTTTCCGCATCCTGGTGGACAATGTGGATACCTGTTACCGGGTGCTGGGCGCCATGCACAGCCTGTACAAGCCCGTACCCGGACGTTTCAAGGACTATATTGCCATCCCCAAGGCCAATGGCTACCAATCCCTGCACACGGTGCTGGTGGGGCCACATGGCCAGCACATCGAGGTACAGATCCGCACCCATGAAATGCACAAGGTGGCCGAGGAGGGCATCGCGGCTCACTGGCACTACAAGACCGGGGATGAAAAATTTCCCCCGGCCGCCGCTGCGGAGTGGGTGCGCAACCTTTTGGAGGTGCAGAAGGGCTCGGGCACTTCCACGGAATTCCTGGAACACGTCAAAGTGGATCTGTTCCCGGACGAAGTCTATGTATTCACCCCCAACGGGCAGATCAAGGTGCTGCCCAAAGGCGCTTCCGTGGTGGATTTCGCCTATGCCATTCATTCTGACGTAGGCAACCACTGTGTGGCTGCGCGGGTGGATCGTCACCTGGTGCCCTTGCGCACCCGTCTGCGCAATGGCCAGACCGTGCAGATCCTCACTAATGACGATGCCCGGCCCAATCCCGCCTGGCTGGATTTTGTGGTTACCGGCAAGGCCAGGGCGGGTATCCGTACTTTCCTGAAACGCCTGGAATCCGATGAGGCCGCTCAGTTGGGTCAGCGTATGCTGGAGCGGGAACTGGAGAAGCATGGGGCGGCGCTGTCGGAAATCAAGGAAAGCCAGATCCAGTCGGTGCTGGAACAGCTCAAGGTCAACAGCCTGCGCGCTCTGATGATAGACATCGGTCTGGGCAACCGCATGGTGAAACTGGTGACAGGCACTCTGCTGTCCGTGGATGCCCTGGACAAGGATGGCGAGCCGGGCGCGGATCTGACCATTCGCGGCACCGAAGGTATGGTAGTGAAGTTTGGCAAATGCTGCCATCCCATACCCGGGGATCCGGTGATCGCCGTGTTCAATCCCGGCAAGGGGCTGGTGGTGCATCATCAGTCCTGTCCCAACGTACTGGATGAAAAGAAATCCCGGGCCGACTGGGTGGACGTACGCTGGGAGGACGATGTGCAGGGCGAATTCGATACCGCCCTGTACCTGGACGTGAACAACAAGCGCGGCATGCTGGCCACCATCGCTTCGGCGATTTCTGAAATGGGCTCCAACATCGATGACATCCGCACTGAAGATCATGATGGACAGACTTCGGGCCTGCACCTGCTCATTTCGGTATCCGACAGGAAACACCTGGCCGCTATCATGCGCCATCTGCGCGCCATTCCCGAAGTGTTGCGTATCAGCCGCGACCTGGGCCGCAAGAGCTGAGATCCACACCCATGACCCGCGTTCTCTGCCGTTCCGTCAACGAACCCCTGTGGGTGGATCTTCACTCCAGCCAGGCATCCATAGTGCCCTCGCAAGTGTATGCCTGGCTCAGGGATCCGGCGTCGCTCACCCGGCGGGTGACACAGGCCTGCAAGGGAAGCTTTCGCGTGGCGGTGAAATTCCAGGGCTGGGCCGGGGCATTGAATTCGGAAACCCGTCTGTTGCAACTGGGATTGCGTGAAGCCTGCCTGGTGCGGGAAGTTGAGCTACTGTGTGATGACCAACCCCAGGTATTTGCCCGCACCCTGATGCCTGTCAGCAGTCTGCGGGGACCCGCCCGGCAGTTGTCCCGCCTGCGTAACAAGCCCTTGGGCAAGGTGCTGTTTGCCAATCCGCACACGCGCCGGAAAGAGGTTCAGATTGCCCGCATCCAGCCCCAGCATCGGTTGTTCCGTTCCGCCGTATCACACCTGGAACAGCCACCAGAAGAGCTTTGGGGGCGCCGCACCTTGTTTCTCTATGTGGGCAAACCTATTCTGGTGAATGAGATATTCCTTCCCACACTGGTTGAAAGTTCTCCTCCTCCAGGCGCGGCCTCGCCAACGGTCTGCTGCTGAAATCACCCGATATCACAGCGCTCGGGTTAAGCGGGCCGCCCGGCGGGTAAGGTAGTGGTTTTTCCCCTTGGATGTCTGCAGAATCCTCAAGGCGGTTTTCGCATGGTCTGCGGCCTCTTGCAGGGTCTTTTGTTGTTCGAGAAGAACTTCTGCCAGCGCAAGGTGGGCCTCACCCACCAGCCAGTGATCCTGTGGCAGCTTGGCCAAACGTATTTCCAGACCTTCCCGGGCGAGTGCTTCCGCCTGTGGCAGATCACCCATTGCCCGCAGTGTTCTGGCGAGGCCGATCAGGCTGTAAGACAGATACAGATGTTTTGCCGGGAGCAGGTCGCGGCGGATCTTCAGCGCCTGGCTGTAATAGACCCTGGCTGCCTGGTAACGTCCTGATTCCAGGTCGGCCTGTGCCAGGTTGTTGAGTATGGTGGCGGTGGAAAGATGATGGACGCCGTTTATCTCGATGGCTGTCTTGAACGCGGCTTCAAATGCTTTTCTGGCCTCGCTGAACTGCTCTTCCGACATAAGCAGCATGCCCAGGTTGTTCCGGGCCTCAGCAATGCGCATATGATGTTCGCCCAGAATCTGGATGCGAATGGCCAGGGCTTTGCGGATGTAGGGCAGGGCTTCCGCGGTTTTTCCCCGGGAATCCAGCAGCAGGCCCAGGTTGGTCATGGATTGAGCCTGTTCAAGGTGGGGCTGCAGATAGATACGTTCTCTGAGGCGGATGGCGCGGCGGAACAGTTTTTCCGCAGCAGCCGTTTTGCCCTGCCGGTACAGAGCCAGACCCAGGTTGTTCACGTTGGTGGCATATTCCGGTGAAAAGACGGATTGCGGGGCGGTCTTGAGAAGGTTGTCCCTGATGGTCAGAGCCTGGCGCAGCAGGGTCTCGGCCCTGGGGTACTTTCCTTCTGAAAACTCTATGGATGCCAGGTCGTTGAGAGCCTGGGCATAGAGGAGATGATCCCTGCCATGCAGTTTCTCCTGCAGGGCCAGGGCCTGTTCCAGTATGGAACGGGCATGAGCAAAGTCCCCCTCCAGTCCTGCAATACGCCCGAGTTTGCCCATGACGTCTGCACGGAAGGCATCGTCAGAACGGATAGCGACAGCCTGATTGAGCAAATGCTGCGCTTCTTTCAAGTCTCCAAGGAGGCGCTTGTTCTCCGCGATGAAAACCAGGAGTTCCGCGATTTCCCCTGTGGGCTTGCCAGCCAGATTCCTCCTTATGGTCAACGCTTCCTGGAATACATTGCCGGCCTCGGTGTACCGGCCCAGATTCTGATAAGTACGCCCGATGACCGTCATCAGCGCTGCCTGAAGGTCGGGCTGATCTGACAGGCTCTGACGGATTCTTGCCAGACCGTTGTCGAGGATTTCCCTGGCGGTCACTTCCCTGCCAGGAGTTTCTCCAGGGTTGGCCACCTGGAAAGCATCGATAAGCAGATCGGTGACTTCCAGGGCCTTGTTGCGCTCTTTTTCCGTCTGGTGTACCTGCCGGGTCATGAATGCACCAAACATCAGGGAAAGAAGCAGGACGAGAGTGACGGCTGCCACCCAGACACGGTTTCTGCGCAGGTATTTGAGACCCCGGTAGCCCAGGGTCAGGGGGCGTGCGGAGACAGGCTGGTTGCGCCAGCGGGCAATGATGTCCCAGCGAAAAGCCTCGGCGGTGTCGTAGCGCTGCTCAGGAGCAGGCGCCAGGGCTTTGCCTGCGATGGCATCCAGGTCACCCGAGAACTGCTGCAGGAGTTTTCGTACGCTGGTGGAACATTGCCCGGCCTGTGCGGCCAGTTTTTCGGGATTGGCATTCGCCCAGGCAGTCAAAGGTCTGAGCGGTTGGGTATGCAGGTCAATGCCTGATTCAGAGACAGGGGTTCCCGTCAGCAGCTCAAACAGCAATTGACCGCACTGATGAATATCCACTGCGGTGGTCAGGGGAGTGTTGCTCTTCTGTTCCGGTGTGACATACGTGGGGGAAAAGCCCCTGGCGGGCAGGGTTCCGGTGCCGGCTCTGGTGGAAATGGCAATCCCGAAATCCAGCAGTTTTACCCTGCGTTCCTCATCAATCATGATATTCGAGGGTTTGATATCGCTGTGGATCACCAAGTGCTTGTGGGCAAACTGTACCGCCTGGAGCAGCTTGATAAAGAGTTGCAGGCGATCTTCGATGCCCAGGGAATGCTGCCGGCAGTAGTGGGTGATCAGCACGCCATGCACGTACTCCATGATAAAATAGGCGCGCCCGTCATCAGTTTCCCCCGCATCGAAGAGCTGTGCGATATTCGGGTGCTGAAGCTGGGCCAGAAGACTGGTTTCATTGGCAAAGCGCTTGCGTACGGATTCGTCATCGAAGCCGACGGGAATGATCTTGATGACCACGGTGCGCTCGAATTGGCCATCGTCCCGTTTGGCGAGAAAAACGCTGCCCATGCCTCCCTGGGCGATCAGATGATCAATACGGTAGCTTCCCAGGCGTTTGCCGCGCAGCCAGTAGTCTTCCAGCTCGTTGAGCTGATTGTGCAAAATGCTGGATGAGAGATTCGAGAACCAGGCCGTTGACTGGCGTTCTGTTTCAAGAAGTTTCTCCAGCCTCAAGCCCAAGTCCGGGTCGTCCCCGGCGATTTCCTGCAAACGCATACGCTGTGCCGGTTCCGGAAGTTCCAGCAGTTCAACAAAGAGATCGAGCTCAACTTGTGGTTCCACTTTCATTCTCGGCATCACTGAACAGGCGTTGGTACAGCAGGGTTTTGGCTATCGCCCAGTCACGTTTTACTGTCGCTGGGGAGATGTTCAGCGATTGGGCGGTTTCCTCGATATTGAGGCCACCGAAAAAGCGGCAGACCACCACATCGACCAGACGCGGCTTTTCCTTGCTCAACTCAGTTAACGCATTATCCAGTTCAATTAGCTCATCGCCCCGCTGCGCGGAAGCAAGCTGCACCTTCTCCAGGGGTATATCCTGTTGTTCGCCTCCCCGCTTCTGGGCCCGCCAGTGCCGTGCGTTGTCCACCAGTATGCTGCGCATGGCGCGGGAGGCGACGAGCAGAAAATGCTGACTATCTTCTATAGGGGAATGGCTGTGTTCAATCAGCTTCAGGTAGGCTTCATGGACGATACTGCGTGTACCCATGCGCCCTTTTTCCCAGAGGCGGGAACGGTGAATTCTAGCCAGGCGCTTGAGGTCTTCGTAAACCTTGGGTGGCAAATCTTTTGTTTGATCGCTGTTCACTGGATGAGGGGCACCTGTGCGTAGGCCTGTGTGAAGCATCGAGCCAACCGTGGCAATTGGTGTCCTTTTCATTTCATAGTAGCATGCGCGGTGATTGGTGAGGTCTGGAAGCTTCTGCTGTGCTTGTCCGGTCCGTCAAGATTTTCCGGAATGAAGCAGCTTGTACAGTTCTTCCCGGTTGTTGATGTTATGGAAGTGTTCTGGGGCGTCGGAATAGTCTGCCAGCGCCAGGCGGTGACTGGCGCACCACTGGCGCAGTTTACGTTCGCCTGTTTCCAGATACGCTTCCAGATCCTCTCCAAGGCCGACAGGGATCAGGGCAAAGGCGGGTTGCAGCCGCGCTCCATCATGCACCACGGCCATTTCCCCTTTTTGCTCATCCAGCGCCAGTGAAAGGCGTTTAACCAGATCGCCGGGCAGATTGGGCACATCACAGGGTACGCACAGCATCCATGAAGTTTGTATTGCCTTCAGACCGGCCAGCAGACCCGCCAGAGGCCCCTGAAAACCTTCCAGATCGTCCCTGATGACAGGATAGCCAAAGTCCCGATAACGGGAGATATTGCGGTTGGCATTGATGAGCAGCTGTCCCAGCTGGGGCTGCAGCCGGTGGATCACATGCGCGATCATGGGTTTGCCCGCCAAGGGTACCAGTCCCTTGTCTCTGCCTCCCATGCGCGTCCCCCGGCCTCCTGCCAGAATCACGGCGGTAATGTCTTGTGCATGGATCATGGTTGGCGGCGGGGACGGTTGAACTTGGTATCATTGTATCCTGCCATCACCTTATTCCGGAATAATATGAACAGCCCTGATGATGACCGGATGATTCGATCCCTCATGCAATCCTTCTCCCTGGAAGGGAAAGCCTCTGAGCCCGTGCTGCTGGAGACTCACATATCCTGGGTTCTTCTTGCCGGCGCGTTTGCCTACAAGATCAAGAAACCCGTGGATCTGGGATTTCTTGATTTTTCCACTCTGGAGAAGCGGCAGCATTGCTGCGAGGAGGAAGTACGCCTCAACCGGCGCCTGGCGCCGGATTACTATCTGGGGGTAGTGCCTATAACCCGGGAATGGGACAGTTGGCATCTGGAAGGTGGTGGAACGGTGGTGGAGTACGCGGTGAAGATGAAACGCTTCGACACCCGTCAGCAGCTGGATGCCCTGCTGGCCCGTGGGGAACTGCGGGGAGATCAAATAGATGCCTTTGCCCGCCTGCTAGCGGATTTTCATCTGCACCGGGCGGCGACGGTCAGTGATCGTGGGGGGGCGAGCCAGGCTTGTGCGCCTGCCCGGGACAATTTTTCCCATATCAGCCGGTTGCGCGGGGATTCCCTGCCAGCCGGATTCCGGGAACTTGGACAATGGAATGAGCACGCCTGTGAAAGCCTGCGCCCGTTCATGGAGGCGCGCCGGAAAGAGGCTTGGATCAGGGAATGTCATGGAGATCTGCATCTGGGCAACATGGCCTGGGTGGAGGATCGCCCGTTGATCTTCGATTGCATCGAATTCAACCCGGATCTGCGCTGGATTGATGTGATGTCGGAAGTTGCTTTCCTGGTCATGGATCTGCGCGCCCGGGGAGAAGAAGGGCTGGCGTGGCGGTTCCTCAACTGCTACCTGGAACGGACAGGCGACTATCGGGGTTTGCGCCTGATGCCTTTCTATCTGGTCTACCGGGCCATGGTGCGCGCCAAGATTTCCGCCATCCGGTCGTCCCAGATCAGGAATGGCGAGGAGGGGGTTGCTGCCGAGCAGGCTTTCAACCACTACCTGGAACTGGCGCAGGGCTTCAGCCGGGCCACTCGGCCCCGGTTGGTAATCACCCATGGTTTGTCGGGTTCGGGAAAGTCCACCTTCAGTGCAGGGCTCATGGAAAAAGGCGGTTTCATCCGCATCCGCTCAGACGTGGAGCGCAAACGCCTCTTTGGTCTGGATGCCCTTGAACCGGCGCAGGCGGCGCCCCAGTCCGGCATCTACACGGCCCAGACCAGTGCAGTGGTCTATGAAAACTTGCTGCAGCTGTCGTCGGCAGTGCTGGATGCAGGTTTCAGTGTGATAGTGGATGCCGCCTTTCTTGAGGAAGGGCAGCGGGCGCCTTTTCTGGCGCTTGCGGAGGAGAAAGGGTTGCCATTCACTCTCATCGACCTGTGTGCTTCACCGCATACCCTGCGCCAGCGGGTGGCGGGCAGAAAGAACAGTGTCTCGGATGCAGATGTGGCGGTTCTGGAGCACCAGCTGGCAGCTTACCGGGGACTGTCCACCCGGGAACAGGCACATGCCCTGGTCGTGGACACAGAGCGGGAGCGTGACTGGGATGGTATTCTCACGCAGCTGGAACGGGGTTGAACTCCTTGCCGGCAAACTGCTGTGGCAGAATGGGTACTGTGCTACATGCGCGAAGCGGCTGATGGAAAAATGAACACTATGGAAAAATGCCCGGTTATGGAAAGAAGGGAACTCATGGAACGCATGGGAGGGGGCGTCCTGGTGCTCACGGCCAACTCCCGCCTGTCCCGCTCCCTGCTGATCGAATACGAAAACGGCCGGTCCGCAGAAGGTGATATGGCCTGGGCAACGCCATCCGTGCTGCCCTGGGATGCCTGGTTGCAGCAATGCTGGGAGGAGACGCTGCTGGGGGATCCCGGTGGACTGCCCCAGGTGCTGGACGATGCCCAGTCCCGCTGGCTGTGGAAACAGGTGTTGGACAGGGACCCCGGCAACGGCCTGCTCAGCAGGAACGCCCTGATCCGCCAGTTGCAGAAAAGCTGGCGGCTGATGCATGATTGGCGCCTGGCCATGGATGATGCGCGTTTCGGCCACACGGCGGATTCAGCGGCTTTTCAGAAACTGGCCCACGCCTTTCGCCGGGAATGCCGGGAGAAGGGATTTGTCACTGAAGCGGAAATGCCCGCGTTGCTGGCAGAGCGTCTGCCGGCTGCCGCCCGCTGCTTGCCCAAGGAAATCATACTGTTGGGCTTCAGTGTGGTCACGCCGGCACAGGAAGCTTTGCTCACATCCCTGGAAGATGCCTCCATTTCCGTGCAGCGGGTGCGTCTCAACGGAAGCCCGGGGCAGTCGCGCCTGTGCCCCTTTGCTGACCCCCGGCAGGAACTGGAGATGGCGGCGGCCTGGGCGCGGGGCTTGCTGTTGGAACAGCCCGGCCTGTCTTTGGGTATCGTGATTCCCGATCTGCAGAACCGTTACCAGGAAGTCGTTCACTGCATGAACAAAGTCCTGGAACCGGAAGCCCTGCTGCCGGGACGCCGTCCTTCTCACCGGGCCTGGAATATTTCTCTCGGGCGGCCATTGGCGGAATATCCCCCCGTGTCTGCTGCTCTGGATCTGTTGTCTCTGATGCGCGGTTCCCTGTCCCTGGAACAGGTGGAGTCCCTGCTGCGCTCACCCTATGTGGCCGGAGGGCGGGGCGAAACCGTTGCCCGGGGCTGGCTTGTGCATCGCCTGCGGGACACGGGGCGGGATCGTTTCAGCCTCGGAATGCTGCTTGGTCAGTCCCGTATGCGTCATGGTGAAACTGGCGATCCCCTGCCCGGATATTGTAAAGGTCTGGGACAGGCTCTGGCGGCATTGGTGGAGTTGCGCAAGGAACAGGGCGCCGGGGGGCGCAGCCCCTCGGACTGGGTGGATTGCTTTTCCTCCTGGCTGGAAAAGGCGGGCTGGATGTCGGGTATTGCCTTGGATTCCGTGGAATACCAGGTGGTGGAGCGCTGGAAACGCCTGCTGAAGGCTTTTCGTTCCCTGGACCGGGTGACGCCCCGGATGCAGTCCGGTGAAGCCTTGGAAGAACTGCGGCGCATGGCGCGGGATGCGATGTTCCAGCCCAGGCATCCTCCCGCCGCGCTTCAGGTGCTGGGATTGTACGAAGCCACAGAACTGGCTTTCGATCGCCTCTGGGTCATGGGCATGCATGAGACGGCATGGCCGTCTGCCCCGGATCCCGACCCCTTTATTCCCCTGTCACTGCAGCGTGATCTGAACATGCCGGGCGCGGATGCGAACCGGGAACTGGGGCTGGCCAGGGAGATGCTGGCGGGATTGCAGGGCGCCGCCCCGGAGGTGCTGTTCAGCCATGCTCTCATGGATGGAGCAGAAGTGTTGCAGCCCACGCCCCTGCTGGAGGATTGCCCACGAGTGGCGGTAGAGGAACTGGGGCTTGAGACTTTTGCAGAATGGGAGCATCAGATGCTTTCCCGGCCGGCGATGGAAGAGCTGCGTGACCAGGGCCTGCCTGTGGCGGACCGGGTCAGGGGCGGCTCCTCCCTGTTCCGGCATCAGTCCCAGTGTCCCTTCCGGGCCTTCGCCGAACACCGCCTTGGCGCACGGCCCTATCCCGGGGTGCATACCGGCCTGGATGCCGCGCAGCGGGGCAGCCTGCTGCATCATGCCCTGGAGATATTCTGGGAACAGACCGGCGATCAGCAAAGCCTGCTGAGCCTGGATGCCGCGGCCCTGCAGCAGCGCATCCAGGTATGCGTATCCGGCGCGCTGGCGGCATTCGAACGGCGTCAGCCGGGCCTTCTGGGCGCACGGGGCAGGGATATCGAAGCCCGGCGGCTGGAGCATTTGCTGCAGGGCTGGGTGGAGAAGGAAAAGGCCAGAGCGCCTTTTCGCGTGCGGGGCAGGGAGGAAAGTTTCCAGGGCAGCATTGCACGCATCGAATACCGCTTGTTCGTGGACCGTATCGATGAACTGGAGGATGGCCGGCAGGTGCTGATCGACTACAAGACAGGCCGGGTCACGCCCTCGGACTGGTTTGGCGAGCGGCCCGACGATCCCCAGCTTCCTCTCTACAGCACGGTTCTGGAAGCGGACCGGGTTGCGGCGGTGGTCTTTGCCCGGTTGCGGCCGGAGGCA
This sequence comes from Sedimenticola sp., assembly GCA_026994195.1. Classification (GTDB taxonomy): domain Bacteria; phylum Pseudomonadota; class Gammaproteobacteria; order Chromatiales; family Chromatiaceae; genus Thiolapillus. The sequence goes on from JALWRH010000086.1 coordinate 18,340, forward strand.
TCAGGATTCTCCGGCGTTGTAGCTGAAGAGGCTCTGTTGCCCGGCCTGCCTCCCCGGGGGAGATCGTCCGCAGTACGCCAGGCCAGTGAAGACTGGCCCCGGGTACTGCACCAGTGGCGGGAGACTCTGGACAGCCTGGCTGCAGAATTCAGTGCGGGCAAGGCGGATGTGGCGCCCCGGGACGGGGACAAGACCTGCCGCAAATCCTACTGCGAACTCATGGCCCTGTGCCGCTATCACAGCCAGGATGAAGGGGGTGCGGAAGCATGACACAGCCGCCAGTGGATCAGCCGGTTCGTCGCGCCGCTCTGGATGCCGGACGTTCTTTCATCGTTCAGGCTCCGGCAGGTTCAGGAAAGACAGGATTGCTCTCCCAGCGTTTTCTGGTGCTGCTGGCCGGGGTGGAGCACCCGGAAGAGATCGTGGCCATCACCTTCACCCGCAAGGCGGCCGCGGAAATGCGCGACCGCATCATTGCCGCCCTGCGCATGGCTACCTCGGACACCCTGCCCGATGATCCCTATGAACGGGAGACAAGGGAGCTGGCCCTGGCGGCCCTGGCCCGGGACCGGGAGCAGGGCTGGCAGCTGCTGGCGCACCCCGGGCGTTTGCGGGTGCGCACCATTGATTCCTTCTGTCAGTATTTGGCAGGACAGGCGCCTCTGCTCTCGGGCCTCGGGGCTGGCATGGCCGTGGCCGAGAATGCCGGCAAGCTGTATGACGAAGCCGCCCGGAATCTGCTGCAGGAACTGGAGAGCACGGATGCCACGGGGGACGCCCTGGCTCTGTTGCTGGCTCACCGGGACAATGACAGCGAACGCCTGACCCAGTTGTTGGCCGATATGCTGGCCCGGCGCGACCAGTGGCTGCACCACCTGCGTATGGGGGATGAACGGTTGGCTCTGGAAAAGGCCCTGGGCATGGCAGTGGGCAAAGGGCTGTCCGCAGTCCATGAGGCCCTGCAGCCCTGGGCGGCAGCCCTGTTGCCCCTGTTGCGCGTTGCGGCGGAGAATAGCGGTGAGGATTCCGTACTGGCTGGCTGCCGCAACCTGTCCGCCCTGCCGGCCCCCCGGGGAGAAGATCTGCCACAGTGGCAGGGGATAGCCCATCTGCTCCTTACCGGGAAAGGGGAGTGGAGGAAGTCCGTCACCAAGGCCACAGGTTTTCCTGCCGGCTGTGAAGAGAAAGCGCAAATGACGGCGCTCCTGGAAGAACTGCGGCTTCAGGATGAGCTTGAACAGTTGCTGGCTGCGGTCCGGATGCTGCCGTCTCCCACCTATGAAGAACACGAATGGCAAATACTGGATGCGCTGTTGCAGATCCTGCGCCGGGCCGCCGCGCATCTGCAGCTGGTGTTCGCAGCCCAGGGCCAGGTGGATTTTGCGGAGATCATGTTGCGCGCCCGCAGCGCCCTCAGGGACGAGAACGGTCCCACGGATCTGGCCCTGAAACTGGACTATCGCATTCACCATCTGCTGGTGGATGAGTTTCAGGACACCTCGCGCAACCAGTACGAGCTGTTTCTGGATCTGACTGCGGGCTGGCAGCCGGGGGATGGGCGCAGCCTGTTCCTGGTGGGCGATCCCATGCAGTCCATCTACCGTTTCCGCGAGGCGGAGGTGGGCCTGTTCCTGCGGGCCTGGGAACAGGGGATGGGGGACCTGCCCCTGGAGCCACTGAGCCTGGAGGTGAACTTCCGTTCCACCCGGGGCATCGTGGACTGGGTCAATCACACCTTTCCCCGGGTGCTGCCTTCCCGGAACGATGCCTTCAGCGGCGCAGTCAGTTATGCGCCTTCCCGGGCCTTCAAACCGCAGGCCGGGAGCGCCGCCGTGGAGATACATCCCCTGGGGGAACGCGATGACCTGGCGGAAGCGCAGCAGGTGCTGGAGATCGTGCAGCAGGGCCTGGAGCAGGAAGGGGATATGGCCATCCTGGTGCGCAACCGTTCCCATGCGGCGGCCATCACCGATGCTCTGAACGGGGCAGGCATCGCCTTTCAGGCGGTGGATATGGAAAGCCTGGCGGCCCGTCCCACGGTGCACGATCTCATGTCCCTGAGCCTGGCCCTGTTGTATCCGGCAGATCGCAGCAGCTGGCTGGCCCTGCTGCGCGGTCCCCTGTGCGGTCTGACCCTCGCCGATCTGCTCAGCCTGACCGGGGAGGAGCGCCGCGCCGTACCGGAACTCCTCGCGGATGAAGCCCCTATCCGCCTGTTGTCCGATGAAGGACGCCAGCGCCTGGCGCGCCTGTGGCCCCTGGTCAGGGCGGCCATGGATGACCTGGGCAGCAAGCCCCTGGGGGATGTCGTCCAGGGACTTTGGCTGGCCCTGGGCGGGCCGGCGGCGGCCGGTGGGGAAGGGGCTTTGAGTGACGCCCGGCAGTTCTTCGAGCTGTTACAGGCCCAGGAGCAGGCCGGCTCCCTGACCCGCGAAGACTTGCAGGAGGCTGTGTCCCGGCTCTATGCCAAACCCCTCAGCAGCGCCGGGACCCGGCTGCAGATCATGACCATGCACAAGGCCAAGGGGCTGGAGTTCGACACGGTGATACTTCCCGGCCTGGGGCGCATTCCCCGCCGGGATGACAGCCGTCTCCTGTACTGGCTGGAAACCGTGGATGATGAGGGCGGCGCCCAACTCATTCTGGGACCCATGAAATCTGCCGCGGAGAAAGAGGACAGGCCGGCTTCACGCTATATTCGGGATCTGGAGAAGCTCAAAAGCGGCTATGAGGATGCGCGCCTCCTGTACGTGGCGGCCACCCGGGCAAAGCGCAGACTGCACCTGCTGGGACATGCCAGCTTCAATGCCAAAGGAGACATCTGCCCCGCCTCGGCCAGCCTGCTGGCCAGCCTCTGGCCTTCCCTGGGCCATCACTGGGAAGCCTTGCAGGCGCCGGAAGAAGAACCTGCGTCAACCACTGTTGTTCCGGATCAGCGTCCACGTTTGCGGCGTCTCAGGGCCGGCTGGAACACGCCGCCACCGCCGGCCTCCGTGCCAGGCATGCCCGCGCCCGAAGCCCCGTCCCTGGGCGAAGGGGTGGAGTTCGACTGGGCCGGTGATCTGGCGCGGGTGGTGGGTATCGTTGTGCACCGACTGTTACAGCGTATCGCCGAGACAGATCGCAGCGCCCAGGGGTTTGCGCCTTTGGAGAAAGCGGCGGCCATGCTCCTGCGCCATGAAGGTATCGGTGAAGCCTTGCTGGGCCAGGGCATGGGTCTGATCCGCCAGGCCGTGGAAAACACCCTGGCGAGCAAGCGGGGGCGCTGGATACTGGATACCCGTCACCAGGATGCCGCCTGCGAGTATCCCTTGACGGCGATGCAGGAAGGACGGCCCCGCCACATGATTGTGGACCGGACCTTCGTCGATGAACAGGAGCGGCGCTGGATCATCGACTACAAGACCGGACGTCATGAAGGCGCGGACATGGAGGCGTTCCTGGACCGGGAGCAGGAACGCTACCGGCCACAGCTGGAAGCCTATGCCAGGGCCTTCCGCAGCATGGACGGGCGTCCCCAGCGCCTGGCCCTTTACTATCCCATGCTGGATGGCTGGCGGGAGTGGACGCCGCAAGATCAGGAGGAATGATGCTGGCTGGAGTGCTTCAGCCGCTACCCATCAAGGTTTTTCAGATCATCCACAGCCCTGTCCAGCACTTCCACCCGGGCTGCCAGGTTCTCGCTGATGATGCGCGCCCGGTCCAGAATCTTGCCGCTGTTGTTCCTGATGGTCTCGCATAACCGGGTGATATCCGCCAGCCCCTTGATCTGTTTTTCGATGTCGCGGATGGATCGGTCGATTTGTCCGAAATCCACCTGTTGATGCGCCTTTTCGGCACTGCTGCGGGAGCACAGGGCCCGGGCCATGGACAGGGATGCCTGCAGGAACACGTCCGTGGTGGAATCATCCACGTCCCACAGGGTGAAGATGTCATTGCCATACCGGGCCAGGCTTTCCAGCCCTTCCGGCGCGGTGTGCCGGGAGAATATGAAAATGCCGATCTCCGCGTTGCGGTTTTTGCGCGCGATATCGATTTCCTCGCGGGCCTTGGGCAGGTCGTAGGAAGCTGAATCCTTGGCTTCGATGACGATGCGGCTGCCTGCGGCCACATGTTCCGGCCCGAGTTCTATGACCACATCCCCCACCTTGCAGTTGCGAATCTGCCCGGTGGTGTTTCCTGTGGCGCTGGCCAGGTCGCCGGCCTTGTGGCTCATGTCGCGCAGCACCCGGAACAACTCCGCCTCGAAGAGGTTGCCATGGGTGGTGCTGCGCGCCGCCTCCTCCTTGCGTGCATTCATTTCCGCCAGCGCGCTGCGTACTTCCTGCTGGAAGACGGTGGCGTCCTTGCGGTGCTGCTCCAGCACTTCCAGGAGTTCCTTCTTCATGCGCGCCAGGGCGGAGTCGCCGGTGTCCAGGGAGAACTCGGCGCTGATTCTTTTCTGGGCGTTCTCCACGCGGTTCACCAGGCGGCTCAGGGCGGAATTTTCGTTGTCCAGGGAAAACTCGCTCACCACTTCCTTGATGCTGTCCTGCAGGTTGCTGGTGAGCTTGCCATGATTTTCCTTCAGTTCCCGCACCAGGCGGTTGAGGGCGCTGTCGCTGTTGTTCAGAGAGAACTCCTGGAGAATGCGCTCGCGATCCTCGTTCAGGGCCTTTTCCAGGGTCTGGGTCATGCCGTTCAGGAAACTGTCCGGGGCATCGCTGCCGAGCATGCGCGCCAGGGGGCTGGATTCTCCCAGATAGTCTCCCAGGGTCTTGGCCAGTACGGAGTTCTGATCACCCACCTGGCTGCGCAGAACCTGCTCCAGTTCGCCATCCTTGCGCAGCAGGCGTTCCAGGCGCTCGGGAAATCGGCCATCCTGGGGATCGAAGTACTGTTTGAGGCTGGCGGCGATCTGTTCCGTGACCTGCCGGCGATGGGCATCGAGATGGTTCTCCATGTCCTGAAGCAGGCGCTCGCCCTCATGACGCACGGCCTGGGAATCGATCTGGCCCTCTGCCTGGCGCAAGGCCATGATCCCGATGCGCAGGGCGGTGAGAATGAAGTCGTCGCGCACCCGTCCCTCGGGATAGGCGGTAACTTCCGCAATCAGTTCTGGATCGCGCAGCAGCAGGTGGATCTCCAGTTCCTCCCGGGCAGGGGTTCCGGACGCCACGGGCTGGTGTTCCCATGGGGCGTCGGCAGTGTGGGTGCCGGTATGTTCTTCCATAGTGATGCTCCTGTCGTTCATATAAATATTAACCCGGCTACCAAATATATTGTCCTCAGCCGCCCTGTCTGCGCGGGTGGCAAGGCATCAACGCGCCGCTGTAGCCACTCTACAGCAAGTGTTGATAACGCAGTCCACCCGTGCAGACAGGGCGGTCTTGCCTTTTGATATCAATTGGTTAGATGCTTCAAACAGGGTGCGTCTCGGCGTGGCCTACATGGATGTAGGTCAGGGGCGTGAGCAGGAGCGGAAGCTTTGCGGCTTTTGACAAGGGCTTGCCATTGCCTGCAAGCCGCGCCTTGATACGCACCCTGTTTGAAGCACTGAGGGCAACATATTTGGTCGCCGGGTTAATAGTACTTTATCACTGGCAGTGGCTCAGGGGGTGAGGCCCTGACACGGAAATATGCCCAGTGGCCCCAAAGAAAAGCGGAGAGGAAATTTCCTGCAGGGATCTATACACTGGCAATCTGTCTCACCTGTAACGAACCTGACCAGCATGCAATCCCAACCTGAGTTTCTTTCCCTGCGCCAGCATCTGGAACAGGTCATCGTGGGTCAGTCCAGGCTGATCGACCGGCTTATGATCGCCCTGCTCACAGGAGGGCATGTGTTGCTGGAAAGCGCCCCTGGACTGGCCAAGACCACGGCTGTGAAAGCTTTGTCCAGCGGTGTGCATGCACGGTTTCAGCGTATCCAGTTCACCCCGGATCTGATGCCGGCGGATATTACCGGCAGCGAGATGTTCAATCCCAAGACCGGGGATTTCCGCTTCGTACAAGGCCCCCTGTTCCATGAAATCATCCTGGCGGACGAGATCAACCGCGCGCCGCCAAAGGTGCAGTCTGCGCTTCTGGAAGCCATGGAAGAACACCAGGTCACCATCAGCGGCCACTCCCATGCCCTGCCGGATCTGTTTATCGTGCTGGCCACGCAGAATCCCCTGGAACAGTCCGGTACCTATCCCCTGCCGGAAGCGCAGCTGGATCGTTTTCTGCTGCACGTGCTTATCGACTATCCTGATGAAGAGGAGGAACTGCAGATTCTGCAGCGGGATCGGGAAATGCACTTTGGCGAGGACAAGGTCGATCTGGAAAGCCGCCTCAGCCCCGCGACGGTTCTGCAGGCGCGCAGGGAAGTCGCGGAGATCCATGTAGAAGAAATACTGCAGCGCTATGTGGTGAGCATCGTTCATGCCACCCGACACCCGGAAAAATGGTTGCCGGACTGGAAAGACATGATCCGCTTTGGCGCTTCTCCGCGGGCGACCCTTGCCATGGTGCGCGCAGCCAGCGCCCATGCCTATCTGCAGGGGCGGGAATACGTCATTCCTGATGATGTGCGGGAAGTGGCCGGGGACGTGCTGCGCCACCGCATGGCGCCCAGTTTTGCGGCGGGAGCGCAACAGCTGAGCAGCGACGATCTGATCCGGGGCATTCTGGATGCCATTCCGGTTCCCTGACATGCTGTCCGGGAAACTGTCCCGGTGGCTGGATGCCTGGGGCTCACCTCATGCCGGCGCCATCCGGGCGCCCTTGCTGGATGCAGCGCGGCGGCTGGAATTGCAGAATCATGTTCAATCCCTGGCCTGGTCCCTGACCGATTTCCAAGGGCAGGCCACCCAACCTCTGTTTGGTGATGCGCCCTCGACTTTTCGTGGAAAGGGGCTGGATTTCGAGGAGAACCGTGCCTACCAGCCCGGCGATGAGCCGCGCCTGCTGAACTGGCGCCTGTATGCCCGCACGGGCGAACTCTACACCCGGGTGTTCAGGGAGGAACGGCGTCCCTGCCTGTTCCTGCTGGTGGACCGGCGGGCAGGCATGCGTTTCGCTACCCGGCGGCAGCTCAAGGTTACGCTGGCGGCTGGACTGGCCTGCTGCCATGCCTGGCAGGCGCAGCAGCATGCGTTTCCGGTGGGGGGGCTGATCCTGAACCCTGAAGCCCGCTGGTTTGAACCCGTCATGGGGGAAACTGCCATGGAACCGCTGATTCAATCCCTGCTCGATCCCTGCCCGCCCCTTGCTTTCCAGGATGATCAGCTGCCCCTGGAGGAAATACTGCAGCTGTTGCTGCAGCGCCTTTCCCCGGGATGCTTTCTGCTGCTCCTCAGTGATTTCAGTGACCTGGATGTGGATTCCGCCGCATCGGTTCTGCACCAGCTGTCAAAGGCGCACAGCATACGGGCCATACAGATTCTCGACCCCGTGGAACAAGAACTCCCCGATGATGCAGATTTGCTGCTGGATGATCCTGCGGCACCAGATCCTATTCTTTTTTCCGGTGGAGACAGCGCCTTGCGCCGGGACTATGCGGAAATATTCTCTGCCCGGCAGGCAGCGCTGACTGCCTGCTTCTCAGGCAATGGTATTCCCCTGCATGTCTGTACTACCCGGGACAGCGTGGAAGCCTGCCTGGATATGCTGCGTCCGGTGAACCATGCCGGATAAGGGCGCGTGGTTCGACATCATCCCCCCGGAGGCGCCAGCTGCGTCCGGGGGTATGGGGCTGACCCCCCTGCTGCTGGTGGCTCTGGTTCTGCTGTTGGCTGTTCTGGCTTTATGGGGATACATGCGTTACGTGCGAGGAGACCGCCGTGCCCTGAAGCAGCTTGCTGTCCATCTCGAAAAAGGCCGCCTGGAACCGCGTGAAGCCTGCTGCCGCATAAGGCGGGTGCTGCGCCGTAGCCAATATGCCGCAGGCTTGCACAATATCTCCAGCCACCCACAGCACCAGACTGGCTGGCAGCAGTTTCAGGTGCAGCTGCTGCAGGGTTGCTTTTCCCGTAAACCGCCTGCCGCTGCTGATGTGCAGGTGCTGCTTCTCCAGGCCATGGACTGGCTGAAAGAAATGGAGCCGCACTGATGTGGTCACAGGCGGCAGACTGGATTCGCCAGGTGCATTTTCTGCATCCGGGCTGGCTGTGGGCGTTTCCCCTGTCGTTGTTGACAGTGGGGTTGCTGTTGCGCTGCCGTTGTCTGAGGGAGCTGAGGTTGCCACCTATGTTTCCCATGCGGGCTTGCAGGCATCCCCAGATGAGTATCCTGCGGGGGCTGGTGCGGCAAAGATCCCGCGGGCAACGGAAAAGCTGGTCTGGGCACTGGTTCAGCTATGCGGTTTTTCTGCTGCTGATGCACCTGTCCCTGGCTCACCCCTATCGCCTGGGCAGGCAGCTTCCCGCTCCGCCCGTGTATGGCGATACCCTGTTCATCGTGGATACCTCCATCAGCATGGTGCTGCGCGACTACCTTGTGGCGGGAAAGCGTACAGAACGCATGACCATCCTCAAGAGCGTGCTGGCGCATTTCATCGATCAGCTTCAGGGAAACCGTATCGGCCTGATCGTCTTTTCCCGGGAGCCATATACCTTGGCTCCCCTGACGAGCGATTACGCATTGCTGAAGTCCAGGATTCACCGCCTGCAACCGGCGGTGCTGACCGGGAACAGCTCAAACCTTGGCCGGGCCCTGATCTATACCCTGAAACAGCTGCAGCAGCCGTTCCTGGCAGAGCGCAAGCCGGCGCTGGTGCTCATTTCAGACATCAACCGCAGTTCCCGGGATATCGACCCCGGCGCAGTGGCCGGCTATCTGCACAAGCAGGGCTACCGTCTGTACACCATCGGGATTGGCGCTTCCAGTGATGAAGCCAGGGAGGACGACTCCCGGGGACTGACCTATGAACCGGCCAGCTTTTCCCTGCTCAAGACCATCGCTGCGGAAGGTGGAGGGCGTTTCTACTGGGCCGACAATGCCCATGGCCTGCGCGGAGCGATCCGGGCTGTTCAGGAAAGCGAACGGCGACCGTCAGAGGCCAGCCCCCGTTACCTGCGGGAACCCCTGTATTCCTGGTTCCTGTTGGCGGGTCTGGCGTGGCTCATGCTGATTCAGCTGTGGCATGGCAGGGGGCGGCCTGCATGATGGAGCTGCTCGAATCCCTGGAATGGCGTGCCCCGGTGTGGTGGTGGCTGGCTCTGTATCCCTGGGTGTTTGGGATATTGCGTGGGATATGGCAGCACAAGAAACACAACCCCTGTGCTGAGCCGGAACTGCTTCCCTGGGCTCAGGCGCGAACCGCGCCAGAGTTCGGGGCGGGGAAGCTGTGGCGGTATCTCCTCGTGGCTCTGGCATGGCTGCTGTTTGCTCTGGCCCTGTCCGGACCGCGGGTGGTGGAACAGGATTACGGGGAGGATGGCAGTTCCCGGGGTGAGCTTGTACTGGTGTTTGATCTGTCCCTTTCAATGACGGCCAGGGATGTTGCGCCCAGCCGCCTGGAGCGCAGCCGCCAGGCGCTGGAGCGCTTGTTGAAGACAGCCCATGGACAGAAAATCGGCCTGGTGGTGTTTGCAGCCCGGCCACACCTGCTGACGCCCGTGACCCAGGATATGAACCTGCTGCGCCATGATCTGGGACTGTTACGCCATGGCCTGTTGCCGTCAGAAGGATCGGAACTCCCGGATGCCCTGGCCTTTGCAGGTCAACAGTTCCGTGAACCATCTGCGCCCCGGGGCTTGCTGCTGATCAGTGATGGTGGACTGGCGGAAGGTGATGACGCCGGAAGCGGCAGGCTGCAAACCACGGTGCAGGAACTGGCCGGGCGGGGAATACCTGTTCACGTGCTGGCAGCAGGTACTCCAGGGGGAACGGCCCTGCAGGCGCCTGATGGGAGCTGGCTGATGCGTGACGCAGAACCCGTGATCGCCTCCCTGCATGAACAACGGCTGCGGAGCCTTGCGCAGCAAAGTGGAGGCGTCTATGCCCGGCTGGGGGATGGGGAGGAAGCGTGGCAGAAGCTGTACGAAGAAATTATCGGGCGACTTTCTCCTGCCGGCAGGAATGACAATGACAGGGGCCTCGTTGCCTGGAAAGAACTTTATTCCTGGTTTCTGCTGCCGGCAGTTCTGCTGATGCTCCTTTCCCGGGTTTCTTTTTCAAGGAACGCCGTTTTGCAGGTGAGCATCCCTGGCCTGTTGTTGATCAGCCTGCTGGGGAGTATTGTCCCCCGGCCGGTTCAGGCTGATGATCAGGCCTGGCAGCAGATGGCCCACCAGGCCTATGCCCAAAAGTCTTACCTGGAGGCGCGCAAGGCCTATGCCCGGGTGCCCGGATATGCCGGGCGCATGGGGGAGGGCAGCAGCGCCTATCAGCTGAAAAAATACACGGAGGCTGCTGCGCTTTTCACCCAGGCGGTGCTGGATGCGGATACGGACAGGGAGCGCGCGCAAGCCTTGTTCAATCTGGCCAATACGCACTATCGGCTGCAGGACTATGATGCAGCCATGGCCGTTTACCAGGAAGTACTGCGCTACGATTCCGGCCTGCATGCTGCGGAGGTCAACCTGGAGCTGGCCCGCCGGCGGCAGAAGCAGCAGGCCGCATCAGAAGCTGCTTCCGGCGGACGCCAGGGGCGCGGACCACGCAGTAGGCGTACCGTCGAGGGCGTGACCATCACCAATGGCCGCCTTGGTTTGGATGAAAGGCCGGACAATCGTTCGTCCATAGGGCAAAATCCCGGTATGCCCAAACCTTCTTCAGTTGGATCTCTGGAGGATGACAGCATCTTCTATGCCCGGCCGGTGGTTTCCCAGGCCAGTGAATTCAAGGACAGGGCCTGGGTGTATGCGCCTACTACCGAGGAAGGCATTGCCCTGGAAGCCGATGCCCTGGAGGTGGATGAGAGCCGGTTCTGGCAACGCCTGTTCGAGCAGGAGGAGGGGTATCCTGCGCCCGTGGAGACGCCCAACGAGTTGCCTGGGGTGCCGCCATGGTGATCTTTGGCCCGCGCGTCCTGCTGTTGCTGGCTATGCTGCTGCCCGCTTTGCGGGTGGCTGCTTCGCCGGTGTTTGACCTGGCCCTGCAGCAGGGGTCTGTCGAGTATGGCAGGCCACTGCGCCTGACCCTGCGCAGCAACCGTGAACAACCCAGCCTGGAAACCGTGGATCTGTCCCGGCTGGACAGGGATTTCGTGGTCGATACCCCTGCGGAGGTCATGGAGGAAGGTAGTGGTGGAGGGCAGTACTGGCGCATCCGCCTGTATGCTCGCCGTCCAGGGAAGCTGATGATTCCTTCGCTGACTTTTTCGGGGGCCAGAAGTGCGCCCGTCGCCGTGGAGATCCGGCCTGCCCGGAACCCGGAAACCCATTCCCGCATTCGCGTAAGTAGCGAGGTTCCGGAAGGGGCTGTTTGGGTCAAACAGCCTCTGCGGGTGGTATTGCACATTGAAACGGATGACCCGTACGCCAATGTGGAAACCGAAAATCCCTGGCAGGCACACATTGAAACCAGAATGCTGCCTTTGAGGAAATCCCAGGCTGCGGCTTCGGGCAAGGGCCGGTTCATCTTTGAGACGGGGTGGATACTTACTCCTTCCCTCGCGGGACCGGTTTCCCTTCAGCTGCCGCCGGTAAAGATCCGGAAGGACGGGGTGATCACCCACCGCTTCTATCCACCAAGGCTCCGGTTGCAGGTCAGGGCGCTGCCATCTTTTATACCGCCTACCATGCCGTTGGGGAAACAGTCCGTGGAAGTGTCTGTGCCCGGCAATACGTTTTTTGTAAAGGGCCGGACCTACGCTCTCACCTTGAAAATCCATACGGAAGCTCGGCCAGGACGCAAACCCGTGGAAATCCTGCGACAGTTTCCTAGCACCCCGGAAGTCCGCTATCTTGCGCCCCAGAAGCTGTCAGCTTCTGTTTACCGCCTGCCTTTTGTACCCCAAAGCATGGGGCGACTGGATCTTCCGGATCTGCGGGTGCAGTTCTTTGATCCAACCACTGGAAAGATACACACAGGGCAGCAGGCTGCTGGATCGCTTTGGGTGATCAGTTCCTGGATAAGGTATGCACTGCTCGTCGGTTTGCTGGTTCTGGTGTTGCTGATGCTGAAGGCGGGCTACCGGTGGATGCAGCGGAAATACCGCCGTTTTGTCCGTTACCGGCAGGCATTGCAGATCTTTCAACAGGCCCGCCATCCTGCCATGCTGAAGTCCGGCCTCATGGAGATTGCACGCGCAGAGTTATGGTCCGCCAATCTCACCCTGAAAGAGTGGAATACATGCTGGCGGCAGCGTTTCAGTCATTTTTCCTGGTTGGAGGAAGCCTTGCAGCTTTTACAGGCCCTGCACTACGGACAACAGGCAGGGGATCTGTACGGGCTGCGCCAGCAGCTTCAGGAGATCTGCTACTGGCGCCAGCCATTGTTGCGGGTGCTGGATTTCATCAAGCGGTCCGGAAGCTGATGCCCTCACAACTCAAAGTCACCCCCATAGGGCTTGTCGCCATCGACAACAGGCAGGCTCAACCGGTTCCCCCAGTGTGACCAGCCGCCATTGTATAGCCGAACATCTTTATAGCCCAGGTACTTCAGATGCATGTAGGCCAGGCTCATGCGAAAGCCGTCGTGGCAATAAACGTATACGGTCTTTCCCTTGGGAACGGGTTTGTAGAGTTCAGCCAGTTCACTGTCGCTGCGCCATTTCTGCGCACTGGTTCCATCCAGGCTGACGACGTTGATCGCGCCGGGAATATGACCACCCCGGATGGAATGCTTGATGACCTTGCCGGTGTACATATCATGGGGGCGCGCGTCCAGCAGCAGGATGTTGGGATCGCGGCGTGATACCACATCGTCATAGACATCCGTCCATTCCACGAAAAGCCGGGGATTGGCGGCTTTGAGGGTGACGCTGCCTGGCTTGGGCGCAGGCGTCGGTTCCTTGGTCATTTCTTCGAAGGCGCTCCAGTCCACGGTTCCGCCACTGAGAATCTTTACCTGTTTCATATTGAATCCGTAGAGATCCAGCAGGTAGTAGAGCCGTGATACCAGCGCTGTGTTCGAATCATCATAGAGCACCAGAGTGGAGTCGCTGTTGATGCCCCAGCGTCTCAGTGTTTTTTCAAAGGCTTGGCGTGAGGGAAAGCGCATCAGCGGGTCGGCCTGGTTGTCCCCGAGGTCCTTGAAGCGCTGCACCTGGATGGCGCCGGGGATATGCCCCACGGTGAAATAACGGTGCGGGTAATAGCGTACTTCCAGAATCACCAGGTTTTTGTCTTCCTTGTGTTCCGACAGCCAGTCGCTGTCGATCATGAATTCCGGTGATGCCTGTGCGTTTGGAATGGCAAACCAGAGAAAGAGCAGGAAAACGGAGAGGTGTTTTTTCATGGTAAAAACCTTTGGAATTCAGATCTGATAGAGAGAAAAAATGCGGTACTCTCCAAAAAGAGTACCGCCAATATCGCTTACAAGCGAGGGGTGTCAGTAGCCAAACTTGGCGTTCATGCCAATGGTAAAGGTGTTTTCCTCGGTATTCTGCGTATCGTTCATGCGGCTGTTGTAGGCGGCAAGCAATTCCGATTTCTTGTTCAGTGCGTACTTCACACCAATGGTCCAGTTGTTGTAATCATCATTTTTATACACACTTGCATCACGATTCTGGCCGTAAGCGGCGATGAAACGGGTGTTGCCCATTTTGTATATGCCATTGATATAAAAGTTTTTTCCCAGTCCGAGATCTTCTACATCTTCATACAAGGCAGCAGTAGAAAAAGCACCGAACTTGTAGCGTGCGCCAATTTGCCAACCATTGCCATTTTCGAGTCCCGGTTTGGTGATCTCATCCGCATCGATGTTGATGTAATCCGCACCGGCGATGAATGATTTGTTCTTGAATTTAACACCGAATCCGCCGGCAGAACCACCCAGATAATTTTTCAGTGTGCCGGTATTGTGCAAAGGCTTACCGCTATTGTCGAATTCACTGGCGTACCAGGCATTGCCGCTGAAACCATTGAAAGCGGGGGTTACGTATTCTGCCGCATTGTTGAAGTAGCTGGAATGCAGTTCAGAGCTACCCTGGCGGCCGCCAGAGCGGGATTGTGGTGCATTATCGTTCCATGGATCGATTTTGGTCAGCGTTGATTTGTAACCTGTACTCAGGCGGCCTAGGCGGATCTTACCCCAGGTTTTGCTTGCCAGACCACCATAGCCCTCCCGAAACTCAATCTGTTTGCCTGCAGTACCATTGACGGAATCGGTAGTCTCGTAACGCAGTTCAGCCTGATAGATGATATTGGTGTCACCCAGACCGCTGGGGAGGGCGCCTTTTACACCAACGCGGGAGGCGTTACTGACGATTGATGTACCGTCTTTGCCCGGTTTCCAATCGCCGGAATGATTGTCTACACTCACTCTGGCCTGACCATAAACCTGCAAAGCTTTGGAGTTAAGCGACCAGTCTGAAGATTTCTTGCTCTGTTCTTTCTGGGCATTCATGGTTTGTTCTTGTTTTTTTTCCAACTCGTCGATCTTTTTCTGCATGGCCGCAAGTTGGGCGCGCATCTGTTGCAATGTCTCACTATCGTCAGCCATGGCTGGCAGACTGACAACAGCGCTTATTGCTGCTGCGATGACACTCTTTTTAAATATCATATTATTACTCCTCATGGGTATTCGATTAGATAAAATCATATGTGCTTAAACATGGCTTTACCTTTGTTTCACGCGTGCGACCGGTTGTGCTCTCAGAACGCTCTGAATTGAGTTATGAACCAGCAGTGATCGTGTTGCTGAAACTCAGCTCACGATGCGGGTTCATGATTGGTCCCGAGGTTCACATAGAACAACCTGAATACAGTCGATTTCAAAAGCCCCCTAGCGTGAAATCCACATGGTACTGAGCTGTAGAGGAAAAAATATGATCGTAGTTAGGATTGAGTCGATTGGATGTGTAGCGGTTGATGCCTGGTGATTGCGGGCAGGAACGTGACTGCCAAAGGGTCAGTGATTATTGGAATTATTCAATCTGATTTGGCGCCTGTTGCGTATGATTATGCCCTCGCGTTCCAGTTCAGCCAGAACGCGGTAGAGGGTTTCCGGCTCGATGGCCAGCTCACTGGCAAGCTCGATGAGCGATGAATGCCACTCAATCTGACCATTGGGGTCAGATTCGCAGGAAAGAAAATGCAGCAGCCTGTCCCTGGCTTTGTGCAACCGTAGCCGCTCGTAACGACTGCACTGCCGGCGGACGTTCTTCGCCAGAGAAAGGGTGAATTCTGTCATGAACTTCGGGTCTTTCATGGCCTCGGCCAACTGTTCCTTGGGCAGAAACACGACGAGAGCATCTTTTGTACAGAGCGCATCGCAAACATAACTTTCTATGGCGAGAGCAGACTCACCAAAATAGTTGCCCGCTTCTGATCGCATCATTACCACCTCGGTTCCTTCTATCATGTTGCGAAGGGCCTTCAGTTCACCTTCGAGAACATAGTAGATGCCCATCACCTTGTCCTTGGTCAGAAAAAGGCGTTCCCCTTTTTTCAGCGAAATTACTTTGGCGTTCTGTATGAGCTTCTCAGGGAAATAGCCGGGTAGTACAGGGAGGTCTTGGTTTTTCATGACTGAACCCTGGAAAATACTTTCATCCACCACCGTTTACGGTTGTTGGGTATCGGCGCATTGTCCTCAATGATCTCTGGTGGGGACTGACTGATAATCCAGCGTGGCGGAATTCTATGGCCGCTGCAACCGCAGGAAGATCCCAGGTTGTTTGGGTCATACACTTTGATCATTGTGGGATTCTCCAGGTCGTCGGCATAAACAATGCCACAATAGTCATAGTCATGCTCCTGATGAAGCAGGGAATCCAGTTCTTTCAGTGCGGAAGACAATTCCTCACCCTGAATGGGTGCATTGGGCAAAGGCAGGCCAACCTGATAAACATACCAGGGGTAACCTTGCTCTTCTGTCGTTTTCCAGAGTGAGTCTAGTTGCGACCAATGCAGAACGCCGGTAAAGCTTCCATCCAGACGTTCCTCAAATGATTGATGGTTTTTCATCGAGTTTCCAAGCGTGTTTTCATTGTTGGCCGGCTTCATACCAATGTTTGCTTCTGTTCACGATCTTGACCACGGAAAGCATCACGGGAACTTCAATCAAAACTCCAACCACGGTGGCCAGCGCCGCACCGGAATTGAAACCAAACAGCGATATGGCTGTAGCCACTGCCAGTTCAAAGAAATTGCTCGCTCCGATCAAGGCAGAAGGGGCGGCTACACAATGCGCCACGCCAAGTTTCCGGTTGAGGATGTAGGCCAATCCCGAGTTGAAATAGACCTGTATGAGTATAGGTACGGCCAACAAGGCAATAGTCAGAGGCTGGGACAGAATTTGCTTCCCCTGGAAACCAAACAGCAGAACAAGGGTGGTGAGCAGGG
Source organism: Sedimenticola sp. (assembly GCA_026994195.1). Classification (GTDB taxonomy): domain Bacteria; phylum Pseudomonadota; class Gammaproteobacteria; order Chromatiales; family Chromatiaceae; genus Thiolapillus. Next base: position 34,758 of record JALWRH010000086.1, read on the forward strand.
CTGAAAGGGATATTGGGCCAAGCCGGACAAGTGTTTGGTTCAAGGCCTTTTCCCCGCCTTTTTTCAGTAGCCTGTAACGCCAGATCTGGGCTATGGCAACGGGTACCAGGATGTAGAGCACAACAGAAAGAAGCAGGGTGTCCCACGGAATCGTTATGGCAGAAAGTCCCAGTAGCAATCCTACGATAGGTGCAAATGCGAAAATCATGATGAGGTCATTCAGCGCCACCTGGGAAAGGGTGAAATGAGGTTCCCCACCAGATAGATTGCTCCATACAAATACCATGGCGGTACAGGGAGCGGCAGCCAAAAGAATGAGACCGGCAACATAGCTGTCGATTTGTTCTGCGGGAAGCAGAGGGGCAAACAGCCATCTTATGAACAACCAGGCCAGCAGTGCCATGGAAAAAGGTTTCACCGCCCAGTTGATAAAAAGCGTCACCCCCATTCCCCGCCAGTGCTCCTTGACGTGGTGCAAAGCATGGAAGTCCACTTTGAGAAGCATGGGGATGATCATCAGCCAGATGAGTAGGGCAACAGGAATGTTTACCTGGGCGATTTCCAGATGTCCGAGCGTCTGAAACAGGGCTGGGAACCAATGCCCAAGGGATATTCCTGCAAAAATGCAAAGGAAAACCCAGAGGGTAAGGTACCGCTCAACAAAGCCTATACTGGCTGAAGAGGCCTGTTTTGCAGCGATTTCACATTGGGCCGACATGATTGGTTGTCCTTTTCAGACAAAACCAGCAAACATTGAATGCAGGATTCAGTAAGTGGTTTGGGTTTATCCGGATGCAAAGACCCCGCAGAGCGAATGTGATCCAGGGATATGCGGGTAGAAGCTACCGATAAACGCATATTTTTCTGGCGTACAGCATATATGTATTATATTATATATACCTATTGATATATTACAACATATTTCTTTGTCGATGGAAGTGACACATCGTTTACGCTGGTTTGTCCATTGACCTTGACTGCCTGCCTGAGCGGAGAGAGGTGCAACAATGAAACTGTATTCGTTTGTATTGCTGACAAGCTTGATGGGAGCCGGCATTTCGGGAGCCTCGGAGAGTCAGATAGTTACCAGGAAGATACCTGGCGGGTTCCACGATATTGTGCACAACATAAGAATGGCTATTGCTGGGAGGGGTATCCATATAGCCCACGTCTTGCCTGCCAGTAGCATGCTGCATCGCACAGCCTCGGCGTTTGGTTATGAAGAGGATGTGTATGCCAACGCGGAAATTCTGGAGTTTTGCAGCGCCAAGATTTCCCAGAAACTTTCCAGAATTGATCCTGCCAATATTGTCCTGTGTCCATTCACGATAGGTGTTTATACGCTGGTGAAAGAGCCGGGAATGGTTCGTGTATCCTATCGCATTCCTACTGGAAAGCCGGGAACAGATGAGGCGATAGAAGATATTGTTGACCTCATCACAGGTATCCTGGAAGATGCCAGTTGGTAGTGAGTGAGCCAGTTGACATTACCGTGATAGCTGTTCCATCTGTAAGTAGGCGCGATTGACATTGGTCGGATGCCAGCTTTCAAAATGTCTCAGATGGCGAAATTGTGTGGCGTTTTTCAACGAGTCCACGGTCTCGTCAAGGTCCTTCCAGTCTTCAAGAGCCTGACCAATATTTTCGATCAGCCAGTCCAGATAAGCGCCCGTTTCCTGTTGTGCTTTTTCAAGAAGACAGACCTGACCGTGACCGGGAATGATGGTTTTCGGCTGTAAAGCTTCCATCTTATGGAAAGCTTTTTGCCAATCGAGGATATTGCTCCATGGATGTATCCCCAGTATCCGGTCGACATAGACCAGATCTCCACTGAACAGGATATTTTGTTGCGGAAGCCATACGACGGCATCACCGGGAAAGTGGGCGTCACCCAGCCACATGAGTGCTATCTTTTCACCGCCCAGATTCAGGGTTTTCTGATCATCCTGTACAGGTTCAGGGGCTGTCAATGGCGTAGTATCACCAAAATGATCTTTTAGCCTTTCAGCAAGGTAGCGAGTTTCTTCTGCGGCATGGGATTTCTGTGTTTCGGCCGTGCGCGCCAGTGCAATGATCTGGGCGCCTTTTTGGGAAAAATAGCGGTTGCCCAGCCAGCGATGATCCTGGCTGCCGGTATTGATGACCCAGCGTATGGACTTGTCGGTGACGCCTTTGATGGTTTTTTCTACCATTCGAGCGGCAGGCGTACCACTGCCACTGTCTATCAATACGACTCCTCCGGGGGTAATGATGAAGCCGAGATTATTGTTCAGCCCGTAGTTGTCATAAGTTCTGCCACCGGTAGACCCGATCAGGGCATATACATTATCAGTAACTTTTTGAACGGATAGTTCCAAAGCCAGGGAAGGGGAAGTGAGCGCAAGGAACAGAAATGGCCATGATCCAAGATGTAGATAAAGTTTACTCATATGTCAAATCCTTATATCCCGTGCCCGACCGCCTTTAAGCCTGTCCATGAGACCGAGCAGACCGCCTTGCAGGTATTTCACGTCAAAACCCTTGCTGAGCAGGTAGCTGCGCGCCATGTTGGATCGGTCTGTCATCGGGCAGGCAACTACAATCAATTTATCTTTGGGTAACTGTTCCAGTTTTTCGGGTAACTCATTGGCTGGTATTTTTAGCCCAAAGTTGAGTTGCCACACAGCCGTTTCCATAGGGACACGAATATCCAGCAGTTCGGCCTCCTGTGCGTTGTAAGCCTTGATAAAATCATCTACAGAAATGCGGGCGTTGGGCATTTCCTGGGGGATTATGGTTCTGGAAAAAGCGTCAGTGAAGCTGTTCATTGCAGTATCTCCTGTACAGTGTCGCAGTATTGTTTGTCCTTCGCGTTGTTCGGAATAGTAGGCGACCCAGGCGCTAATATTTCCTTGTTTTGATGGGCATAGATGATGATGGCCATGAAAACTCCTGCCTGAACAACGCCCAGAATGACTTCAGTAGAGACTGCCATCATGGCGTTGAGGCTTTGGGGAACCCAGTCGCCCAGGCCAAGGGTGGTGAATGAAACGGTGGATATGTAAAAAGCGGCCAGAAAATCATGAGCCTTGATGTTGGCCAACTGACTTGCGCCAATGCTGGCGTTGTATTGAAACAAGTGGAATACATCAAAAATATAGAACAACAGGGCAAAATAAAGAATGGTGACCACGGTGACCTCTAGGTAGAGGGCAACGATACGTATCAGAGTAATATGCAAGGCATGTCCCGACCGGCTGAACAGGAACAGCATGACATCCAGCAGGGCCAGCCGGACAATGACGATATAGAGAATATCGGCAACCAGGAAGAGTTCTTTTTTCTTGGCAAAGAATTCCGGGTAATAACTTTTCCATGCCCATTCCCCAAGCAGTGGAACGAGAATCAAGGGGAGAAGCAGGGGTGCATAGGTCAGGCTGGGCCGGTAAATATATTGCTTAATCACAAAATTAGTTTCCGTATAGAGAGTAAGAATCTTTTGGTTTCTACCCTTCGAGCAATTCCATGTAGTCGCGGGCGACATCTCCGCGTAAATGATTGGCAATGCCGAGCATACCGTCTGTAAGGTAGCGGGAGTGGTAGCCTTTCATCGTCAGATACAGGCGGGCTATTTCCGCCCGGTCGTAGTGGGGGCACATAGTGACGATGGTTTTATCCTTGTCCAGTTCATCCAAGCGATCAGGCAACTCATTGAGAGGGATGTGTTGGCCGATACCGACCTGCCAGGCGGCATGTTCTTCATTGAAACGAATATCGATGACCTGCGCCTTGTCTTCCCGGTACAGTTTGAGCATTTCCGGGAGCTGGATTTTCATTGCTACGCGTTCGTCGTAGTTGAAAGTCCGCAGATATTTGTCGAAATCGATATTTATCATGGTTGCTTCTCCTTGAGGTTAGTCACTTTGATGGCGGATGCATTGAAAAGGTCGGGCAGCAGGCTGTTGTCGTCACCGGGTGCGTTACGAATGCCAAACCGAAGCTCGTCGATGCCGTTGCGAATCAACCAGACCGCCAGCTTCAACGCCTTGCCGTGGGCATCATCGAGAAAAGGGTTTTTTACACAGGTCTTGTGCAAGGGATTATCAGCACTTTGTGGGGTGCTCGAATCGGCGTGAGGAATGTCTTCAAGCAAAATGCACTCTGCCTTGCCAAAGCTTGTAGCCGGTGTCTTGCAATCTTGGTCATATAAGGTCGCCACTCTGTTGTAGGATTTTCTTGCCGGCTCATAGTGAATGGTGACTTTTTCCAGGGCTGGGATTTTGTCTTTTAACCGCACCTCCATGGCGTTCACCAACTCATGGGCCTGCTCGAATCCCCGGGTGTCCATTTCCAGCGTCGCTTTCAAGAACAACACACTGCCGGCTTTGCGGACAATGATTTCTCTGACGTGCCGGACGGTCGGAATGGATTCCAGGTATTCACGGGCAAGTTGCTTTTCCTCGTGGGCTACTGAGGCGTCGAGCAGGGAAAGAATGCCATCACGCAATACTTCGTAAGCGCTATGAAAAATCAGCAATGCGATGATGATAACGGCGATTTCCTGGATGTAAGGGATGTGCAGTAGATCACCGCCCACTCCGATGATAACGACCATACCGGCACCAATATCGCCCAGCCAGTTGGCCACGTCACTGTTCAACCCGGGAGAACGAAGGCGAAGCGCCGCCTTTCTCTCATACAAATAGAAGGAAAGCTGAGTAAGAATAATGACTGCCATAAAGGCTAAAGTAGCGATTGGGATGGAGGATGATGCAACCCCTTTGCCAACGAATACGGAATGTAAAATTTCGTAACCGGCAAACAACACACCCAGTCCGGCGACTACGGCAGCCATATCTTCCAGTTTGTATAATCCCAGGGGAAAACGCTTTGAGCGGTGAGGCGCAAAGCGCACGGCTGCATAAACCAGCAACGCGCCAACGACATCAGATATGCTGTGAATAGCATCAGCCAAAACCACGGTGCTGCCGGAGAATATACCCCACCCAAGTTTTGCGACAGCCAGTAACGTGTTGAGAAAAGTCGATCCCAACATCCAGCGCCGTTTTTCCAGTTCAGCGGGTTTGATTGTTGTGCGAGGCGTATTCATATTGGTGCAGAGTATCAGGGCAGAGCGGCTGTGGCGCACTCGCCATTCACCGGTTCGATTTGCAGCGTGACATGCTGGATTTCAAACAGGTCGTGCAATGTTTTTTCTATAGCGTGCCGGATGATTTCGGCGTCGTGCAATGGCTGATCCGGCACCTCTATATGTGCTTCAAAATGAACGTCGTCTTCTGCCACTTCCCATAGATGGATATGATGGATGCCCACAACGCCGGGTACAGAAAGAATAGCTTCCCGTACCTCACTCAGGGACAGTTCCTCCGGCGCTGCAAGCATGAACATGTGCAGTGAGCGCCATAGAATCGTCAGGCTTTCTTTGAGCACGTAGAGACCAATGAGGATGGTCAATACCGGATCAATCCAGTAAAGGTTCCAGAAGGTAATGGCCAAGCCACCAAGAATCACGCCGATACTGGATATGGCGTCCGAGAACAGATGCAGATAAGCAGCTTTGAGGTTCATATTCTGTTTGGAACCACGATGCAGCAACCAGGTGCCAATGACATTCGCCGTAAGGCCAATTGTGGCAACGCTGGTCATTATCACACCGCCAATGGCCTGAGGATCATAGAAACGCTGCCAGGCTTCGACAAAGAGATACATGCTGATGGCGATCAAAGCAGCGGCATTGACCACAGCCGCAAGTACTTGTGCCCGTTTCAGTCCAAAAGTATGCCGTTCAGAGCGGGGCCGTATGCTCAGGCGGATGGCTATCCAGGCAATGATAACTGCAATGCCATCACTGAAATTATGCAAGGCGTCTGAAAGCAGTGACAAACTACCGGAAATGATCCCGCCCACGACTTCCGCTGCAGTAATGATGAAATTGAGCAGGATGACGATAGCCAGCCGTTTTCCGCTTTCTGGTACTGAGTGGGGGTGTGTATGCTCATTCATGGCCTGGCTTCAATAGTAGTAAACAAAAGTGGCGAACCACTATTTTTTATTCTTAACCGCATTTATGAACTCCTTTGCATTGTCTCCGCGGAGGTTTTCGGCCAGACCAATGAGTCCATCGGTCAGGTACTTTGCCTTGATGCCTTTGGATCGTAAGTAAACCATGGCAATAGCCGCTCGGTCTTTGTGGGGACACGTGGTGACAACAATTTTCGATTTATCAATTTCATCGAGTCGTGTGGGTAGCTCGTTCAATGGTATGTTTATTGAAGGATCTACTCGCCAGGCTGCATATTCCTCGATAAAGCGGATATCGATCAGTTGGGCCTTGCCTTCCTTGAGCAGGGCAATCAGCCCTTTGCTGTCCATTTTCATGTCTTTTCGGGAAGCATAGTCAAAACCGGAAATGTAGCTTTCCAGCATCTGATCACTTGCTGTACTGCTTGTGTACAGTCCCAATAGAAGGGCAATGAAAACCAGTTGTTTCATATTATTCTCCAGATAAAAGAATGCCGATAACAATGAGGGCGTTGTTATCCGAAAATGTCAAAAAGCAGTTTTACAGCCACTGCAATCAACAAGATGCCATAGAACCCTTTCACCCAGTTGGGTTGCGCTTTTTTTGCCATGAACCATGCGCCCAGCTGTGATCCCGCAACGACGGCCAGCAGTGATACGGCGGCAAGAGTCAGGTCGATACGTCCCTCGGCAACATGCCCGAGAAAGCCAGAAAAAGATGAAAAGGTGACGATAAAGGCAGTGGTTGCCGCCGCATTTTTTGTCGGGTAGCCCAATTCCATGAGCATGGGTGCGACAATGAATCCACCACCGATGCCCAACAAACCTGCAATGAAACCCGCGCCTCCGCCGACAATGCTGCCTACTACCATACGCTGGTGGTTGCTGGCTTTTTGAGTGGGTTCACCTTGTCGGGACTTGATCAATGTTCGGATACCTGCAATGGATACTATGGCGGCGAACAAAATGATCAATATTTGCTGAGAGACATACTGCACCATGTGAGCGCCTACCGGAGCCAGTATCAATCCCGCTATGGCGGCAGGCAGGCCACCGCGATAATCCACCAGACCTTCACGGGCATAAAGTAAAAAGGCAGACAGTGTGGTAACGCCATTCAAGAGCAGGCCAAGAGGGATGGCCACGGCTTTCAGGGGGAAGCCAAGCCACTTGAAAACCGGAACATAGAGCATTCCTCCTCCCAGCCCCAGCATGGAGAACAGCGTCGATATGATGAAGATCAGCCCTCCTGCCAGCAGGTAGCTCCAAAGGTTCAGCTCCATCATTCCTTGCCTATGTGATGCCAATGCTTTATGAGACGATCGCGCATTGCCTTGGGACGGATGATGGTGACCGGTACAGGCGCTTCATGGACTACTCTACCGGCTACGCTGCCAAGCAGTGATTCGGCCACCCGTCCACGGCCATGAGAACCCATGATGATTGCGTCTACCTGTTCTTCGATCGCAATATTGATAATGCCCCGCCAGGGCCGGTCGAACACAATGCGGGTTTTGAATTTTAGTCCTTTACGGGCATATTTTTTTGTCAGTTCATCGAGATGCTGTTGCGCTTCCTTTATCATCTCTTCGCGCAGTTCCTGCTCGCGGTTGGCGAGTCCGACCAGACCGAGACTGGCGATGTCCATATAGTCCACTACATGCAGGAGAACAAGGTATCCGGTATCTGAACAGGCGCAGTCTACCGCAAACTGAAGCGCTTCCTCTGATACTGAAGACAAGTCAATAGGAACAAGTACTTTCTTCATGCTTTTATTCCCAGATTGTTCTTTGTGGATTGCTATATTCATAATATAAAGAAAAACGTATATAATCAAGAAGAGATGTAAGCCCGGGGTGCGAACTGGGATTCAGTCCAAACTTGGCGTATATTTATCAGGCGGGATTACCTGCCTGAATCATTGAGGTTTCTTTGAAATTATTTAATCGACATTTTCTGTACACGGTTACTTTTGTCCTGCTGGTTGCTGGAGTGTTGGTCCTAATACTGGTTAAAGGCCCTCTGGCACCGGTGTCCGTCAAAGTCGTCCAGCTGCAACGGGGTGATTTGCATCCCGCTGTTTTTGGGGTGGGTACGGTAGAGGCGCTACGCAGCTATCGTATTGGCCCCACAAGGGCGGGACGATTGCTGAATCTGCATGTCGATCACGGTGACTATGTAAAGAAGGGGCAGTTGCTGGGAGAGATGGATCCGGTGGATTTACCGGAACGATTAAAAGCCGCCGCTCTGAATACGGACAAGATCGAACATTCGGTTGAGGCAGCGGAAGCAGCTGTTGATGAGGCGCGTGAACGATACCATCAAGCGCGAAAGGAGGCGGTTCGCTATCGAAAGCTGGTTGAGAAAAAACAGGTCAGCCAGGAACTGGCGGAAAGCCGGGAAAGTGAGGCGCGGGCCGCCGAAGACAAACTCAGGGAAATGCAGGCCAATCTTGCGGGTGTCAAACATGATCTTGAACGCGCCTCGGAGGAATACCGGGCATTGGAGGCTCAGTTTGCCGACCTGAAACTCATCAGCCCGGCAGATGGTCTGGTGACTGCGCGCGAAGTCGAGCCCGGATCGGTTATCGTCGCCGGCACGCCGTTGCTTCGCATTGTTGATCCCGATTCTTTCTGGATTCATACGCGTATCGATCAGGTTCACAGTGGCCAGATACAAGTGGGGCAGAACGCTAAGATAGAGTTGCGCAGCCATCCGGATGAGAAACTGGGTGGCCGGGTAAAACGTGTTGAACTGATCGCCGACAGCCTGACCGAGGAGCGTTGGGTTGATGTGGGTTTTAACAGCGTTCCCGAGGGTCTTTCCCTCGGTATGCTTGCCAATGTGACCATTCATATGGCTACGCTCAATCAGGTCGATTGGCTGCCCAGTGCAGCTATTGTCTATCGTCAGGGACGTGCCGGTGTATGGGTTATTCGTGAGGGCAAAACGGATTTTCTTCCCGTCAGTATTGGTGTTCGGACCTTGGATGGAAAGGTGCAAATCACCCGGGGTATAGCAACAACGGATCGCATTGCGATCTATCCGGCAAAACCGTTGAAGGAAGGCGTTCGCGTGGCAGAGATGCCTGATGATTAGCCTGGCCTATCGTGATATCGGCAACAGCTTTGGACGCTATCTGTTTACAGGGCTGGGGATAGGACTGCTCATTGGCGTAACACTCACCATGGCAGGCGTGTTTCGTGGCATGGTGGAAGACGGCAGAGCGCTGCTCACTGCTGCTGATGCCGATATCTGGGTAGTGCAGCAAAATACCCTGGGACCTTTTGCAGAGCCGTCCTCCCTGCCGGATGATTTTTACCGTGGCCTTCTGACGCTAGAAGGCGTGGATCAGGCAAGAAACATCGCTTATTTGACTCTGGAGATCGGCACAGCAGAAAACAAGGTGCGGGTGATGCTGCAGGGTATTGATCCTTCAGCGCCTATACCAAGGCTGGTGGCAGGCAGGCCGTTGACGCGTCCTCATTATGAACTGGTGGTAGACAAGCGTAGTGGTTTCCATTTGGGGGATGTCATACCGATACATCGTCACCGTTACAAGGTGGTGGGAGTAACCGAAGGCATGCGTTCACCGTCCGGTGACCCCATGGTGTTTCTGCCCCTCAAGGATGCGCAGGAAATCCAGTTTCTGAAAGACAATGATGCCGTTTATAGGGACCGTAAACGCCTGCAGGAGAATCCGCGCCTCAATCCGGCTGCCAACCCCGGTCTGATAGATGATGTCGAAACAGCTTTTTTCTCCAACCACCGGGTCAATGCCATATTGGTCAATGTCAGGTCAGGCTACGACAGTCACCGGGTTGCGGCAGAGATTAAGAAATGGCTGCGGGTGACGGCTTATCCCAAGGATGAAATGGAGCAGATCCTGATTGGCAATCTGATTGCCATGGCTTCAAAACAGATTGGCCTGTTTCTGGTGATTCTCACCATCGTTACCGCAGCCATCATCGCTTTGACGGTCTATTCCATGACTCAAACCAAACTCAAGGAGATTGCGGTACTGAAACTGATTGGAACCCCCAACCACTTGATCTCCCGCATGATCTTGCTGGAAGCCCTGGGCCTGGGCTTGATCGGCTTTCTGAGCGGAAAACTGGCGGTTACCTACTGGGCGCCCTTGTTCCCCAAGCATGTAGTGATGCAGGTTGATGATACTTTGCGAGCGCTGGTCATCACCCTGTTGATTTGTGTACTGGCAAGCATTGCAGGGATTCGATCCGCCCTGGCAGTGCCCCCCTCTTCGGCCATCGGAGGCTGATGATGTCCGCCGTGAAAAATATTCCTGCCATACAGGTTGAGAATCTCAGCAAGACCTATGGCAGCGGTGCTTCTGCGGTAACGGCGCTTAGGGACATCAATATGACCGTTCATACAGGAGAAGTCGTTGGCCTGTTGGGGCCCAGTGGTTCCGGTAAGACCACCCTGTTACAGTGCCTGGGCGCTATTCTTGATCCCAGTGGCGGACATATTGCTCTTGGGGGTGAAACCCTCTATGACGATGGCTGGAAATACCATGACCGGCGCGCACTGCGCCGGGATCATATCGGTTTCATTTTCCAGCGTCCGTATCTCATCCCTTTCATGAACGCAACGGAAAACATTGCTTTCCTGCCCATGCTTCAGGGAAAATCCAACAGAATGGCCTACCAACGCGCCAGGGATCTGCTGGAATTACTGGAAATCGCCCATCGGGCGGATGCACGGATCGAGCAGTTGTCTGGAGGCGAGCAGCAACGCGTGTCCATTGCCCGCGCCCTGGCCAATGATCCGCCGGTTATTCTTGCGGATGAACCCACTGCGCCTCTGGACAGTCATCGCGCCCTGATTGTCATGAAGTTGCTGCACCAGATGGCGCAGAAAGCGCAAACTGCCATCATCGTCGTTACCCACGACGAGAACATCATCCCCCTGTTCCGGCGTCTCTACTATTTGCGTGATGGTGTTCTGCATGAAGAGCAAGGGGAAGGAAAGCCGCTATAGCTGGATGTTGAAAACAGCGTTTTTCAACATCCTGGTGGGTGGCTTTCGTATGTAGCGATTCCCCGTAACGGTAACAGGCGACACTACTCACGGCAGAATACGCTTGTATAGAAAGGGGTTATTTGCCGTAAAAAAATATATGATATAGCGTATGTAATGTTAATATAACCAAGTTTACTTACTTTACTGCAGTTGGACCTGAGGGCGTGTGTCGATGGCTAAAAAACTGATCAAATGGCTGATAGTGCTGGTGGTGATTGCAGCAGTCGTGGTTGCAGGCATAAAAGTCATCAGCAAAAAGAAAGCGGCTCTGGCAAAGATACCCACGGCAAAGGTTTACGCTATTGTGGCACCGACACAGATCGCCCGGCAGTCCACTATCCAATTGACTGTTCCCTATCTGGCAGAAGTGCAGAGTGATTCCGATGTGGAGATTGCCTCAAAAGTCACTTCCCGGGTGGACATGATTGTTTCCAGTGGAACCTCGGTCAAACGGGGTGATATCGTCGTCAGGCTGGATGCGGGTGAGCTGCTGGCCAAGAAGAAAGGGCTACAGCTGAAGATCGCGGAAGTGAAGGATCAGATACGGGCAAAATACGCCGAGCTGAAGAACCTGAAGCGGGTGCATGAGCACACAGGAGAACTGCTGGCCAGCCAGGTTATTCCCAGAGACAAATATGATACAGAAGCAGCCAATATCGAAAGCCTGCAGGCAACCATCGCCGGTATGCAAAACCGGGCGGCATCCTTGGAACAGAACATCCGGGAAATCGAGGATTCACTGACCTACACCAGCATCAAGGCGCCCATGGACGGCGTGGTGAGCAAGACCTATGTTGCCGAGGGGGGAATCGCCAGCAGCGGCAAACCCCTGCTGAGCCTGGCCGGAGGTGATGGCAAGCGCCTGGTGGTGCGTGTGCCGGATGATGTGAAACCTACAGCCTTGCTGATGAAGGGGGCTGACCAGCCCTGTCCCCTGCTTTCTCTCAACAGTACCTTCAATGGCCTGGACGAATACAGCTGTCAGATGCGTACCGACCTGGCGGCGGGCAACCGGGTGGAAGTGAGGCTGCTGGTGTTTTCCGGCGAGGGCATTCTTCTGCCTTTCAATGCCGTGCTGGAAATCAACGGCAAGCAGGATGTGCTCGTCGTTCAGGGTGATAAAGCCACTCCCAAGTCCGTACAGGTCAAGGCCGAAGGAAGCCAGGGGCTGGTGGTACAAGGCCTTGAGGTGGGTGATGAATACGTGGTGGCCAAGCCGGATATTCTGCTCAAGCTGTTGACCGGTGTGTCTATTGTCAAAGCCGGTCAATAGGAGGCGGGAATATGTTCAGTTATTTCTACCGGCGTCCCTATCTGACCTTTGCCCTCATTGCCGCATTTTTCATTATTGGTGTAATGGGCCTGATCGCCATGCCCAAGAACCTGTTTCCCGATGCAGAGCGCCCGACGGTCATCGTCATCACCCAGATTCCCGGCGCCACCGCAAAGGTCGCTGCGGCCACGGTATCCAAGCCCATCGAAGAAGAGATTTCCCGTCTGGGGCTGGTGCGCGAGGTCAGCTCTGTGAACGTGGCCAATTTTTCCATAGTAAAGGGCGAATTCGAATACAAAAAAGGCCTGGATGCCGCTGCCGTGGATGTGAACAACGCCCTGTCCATTGCGCGCAGCAAGCTGCCGGCCAATGCCAATCCGGCCATCTATACCTCGGGTTCATTCACCCTGCCGGTGGAGGTCGTCACCCTGACCCCAAAGGATGAGAGCCTGACCTTGCCCGATCTGCGCAAGGTGGCGGACAGCTTCATCAAACCGTATCTGCTGAGCAAGCCGGCCATCGGCAACGTGGAGGTCTTCGGCGGGTATCAGAGCGCCATCAATATTGCCCTGGACCCCCTCAAGGCCAAGAAGTACGGCCTGGATTTCAACAAAGTGGCCCAGGTGATCACCGCCACCAACAAAGACATGCCCATGGGGTTTCTCAAAGGCAGGGAAGGGTTCTTCACCCTGACCTATTATGGTGACAAGGCCGATGTGGGCGCGCTGAAACATCTCGTGGTGGCGCCCAATGTGCGCCTGCAGGATATCGCAGACGTGACCTGGAGCTACAAGAAACGCTTCAGCGGTTACATGGGCAATGGCAAAGAAGGCATTGCCCTGGCGATACAGCGCGCGCCCGGCGGCAGCGTGCTGGATGTGAGCAAGGCGGCGCGCAGGGAACTGAAGACTCTCCAGGCCCAGTACCCGCGTATCGAATTCCAGATCAGTGACACCCAGCGCGATCTCATCGAGACCGCCAACACCAATATGCTGGAAGCCTTGCGGGATGCCATCATCTATACCCTCATCGTATTGCTGTTCTTTCTGGGGAATTTCCGGGCGATCATTGCAGCGGGCCTGTCCATTCCCCTGGTGTTCTTTGGCACCATGGCGGTCATCTACCTGGCCGGGGGTGAGCTGAATATCGTGGTGTACACAGCCATCATCCTGGCCCTGGGAATGCTGGTGGACGATGCTGTGGTTGTGCTGGAAAACATCGAGCGTCACCTGGGAGAGATGCACGAGGACCTGGATACCGCCATCGAGGAAGGCACCAGGGAAGTCCTGTCTCCGGTGTTTGCCGGCACTGTGGCCACCATCGTGATCATGTTCCCCCTGATGTTCGTCGGGGACTTTCCGCAACATATCTTCCGTCCCCTGATCTCCACCCTGATCATTGCCCTGCTGGTGTCCTATTTTCTGTCCATCACCTTCATTCCCAAGCTGTCCGTGTATCTTTACCGGAACGGCACGGGCAAGACCCGCGTGGAGAAGCTGTTTGAAAAACTCTACCAGGCCAGTTTCGGTCGCCTGGTTGCGCCTTATCTGGGTATCCTGAAATTCACCAATGGACGTTTTTCCATGTGGCGCAAGCTGCTGCTGACCCTGGGCGTACTGGCCATACTGGTGGTCAGCCTGAAAAACATCATGCCCATCATCGGCAAGGACACCATGCCGCCCATGGACACCGGCATCATCAAGGCCCATGTGGTATTCAGCGCCAACGACCGGGTGGAGGATTCAGAGCAGAAGATCAAGCCTTTCCTGGAATGGCTGCATCAGCAGCCGGAAGTGGTGATGAGTTCCGTGGCCTTTGGCTCCGAGGCCGGCGTGCTTTCCCTGGGGAGTGGGAATCTACCCAGTGAAGCGACCATCACCGTGAACTGTGTCAACCGCTTTGAACGGAAGAAGACCCTGTGGGATATCGAAAATGAAATCCGCGACCGTCTGCACCAGCTGCCCGGAATAAAAACCGCCGATGTGTATGATTTTGGCGCAACGGCCATCAGTTCCATCAAGGCTCCATTGGATGTGCGTATCAAGTCCGGTGACTACGAGAACCTGCCGGAAGTGGCGCAGAAAATTGCCAAGGTGCTCACCCCCATCAAGGGGCTGACCAGTATCTCGCAAAGCTGGGGCAGTGATTTCAGTGAAATCAAGGTGGATATCGATACCAACAAGGCGCTGAGTTACGGCCTGACGCCCGGGGCCATCGTCCAGCAGATTCCCATCCGCGGCCAGATCCTGTCCTTGAGTGGCAATCTGTCTTCCATGAGTACCCAGTATGTCCGCCTGTATCTCAAGGGACGCTTCAGCGAGGATATACAGAGCCTCAAATCCATGCTGATCCAGACGCCCAAAGGCGAGGAGCTGCCCCTTACCGCCCTGGCGAAGGTCAGCCACAACCTGACCCAGGCCAAGATCGAGCGGGACCAGATGCTCTACAGTATCGATGTCAACGGTTACCGGTCCACGCGTCCCATCACCCATATCACCGCAGATGCCCAGGCGGCGGTGAGCAAAGTGGATACCTCCGGTTTCATCGTCAGCCAGGAAGGCGATATTGTCTCCCTGGATGACAGCTTCCAGCGCATGATCAAGGCCATTGGCTCCGGTGTCATCATTTTGACCTTGACCCTCATCGTCATCTACCGGTCGGTCAAGCTGGGGCTGATCATGATCGTGGTGCTGCCGCTGTCCATGATCGGTGCGTCCTGGGGCATGCTGCTGTTCGATAAGCCCAGTTGCATGCCCAGTCTCATCGGTATCCTGCTGCTGTTCGGCATCATCATCAAGAATGCCGTGCTGCTGGTGGATTTCTACCAGGATTTCCGCTTGCGTGAACCGCCGTTTGAAAGCGCGCTGGAAAGCGTGCGGGTGCGTTTCCGTCCGGTCATGATGACGGCTTTCGGCACCATTGCGGGCATGATTCCCATTGCCCTGGAGCAGGCGGTGGGGCTGGAAAGGTTGTCTCCTCTTGCTGATGTGGCCGTGGGCGGATTGATCGTGGGAACCCTGTTGACCCTGATCTATGTGCCCATGTTCGCCTACGGCTTCGACCGGGATAAGCAGGGGTGAGTAGCTGCAACCTGGAACCGGA